>NZ_CP131914.1:3588678-3893296 GCF_040529045.1 Xanthomonas indica
GGATTGTTCAGCACGTTCGCGACCGGCAATCCCGAATCGCAAGGATTGCCGCCCGCCTCGCGGATGTCCTGCGCCATCATCTCGAAACCGGTCCGGGCCGATTCCTGAAGCCGGCTCAAGCCCTCGGTGGCCGCATAGGTCTGGCGGTTGGAGAGGAAGATGCCGATCGCGGCACCCACTACCAACAGGCCGAGCAGCATCGAGATCATCAGTTCGATCAGGTTGAAGCCGGATTGGCGCCGTGGCGGCGTAAGCGCGATACGTAGTTTCACAGTTGGGCCGTCGTGATCAGGGTCTGGGTCGCGCTGCCACTCGTGTTGCCGTTAGCACTGGAGTTCACTCCGCGGCTGTCGTCCCATTGCACGGTGATCGTGCAATTGCCGTCGTTGCAGGCGATGGAGCCGCAGGTCGTCGTCGGGTCGCCACCGATCGCCGTCTTCAACCCACTGAGCCAGACGGCCTTGTCGCTCGCCACCAGATCGCCCGCCGCCGGTGCCGTGCACAGCATGCTGCCGGTGTTGTAGGCCCCCAGCATCGCCGCGCTGCGGTTGGCCCGCATCGCATCAAGGATCGTGTAGGTCTGCATGACGATCTGGCTGCGCTGCAGCGCGCTCTGGTTGTTGCGCAGCGCCGTGGTCTGCATCGCCGCCACGCCGAGCATCCCCACTCCCAGGATCAACACCGAGATCATCACCTCGATGAGGGTGACGCCCGCCATGTGTCTGCCGCTCTGGAACCGCTTCATGGTGTCTCCGCTTGCCGGAACCGGCTTAGCCGGGGGTGGTGCATCTGCCGCCGTCGGATGTCGAGGTGACCTGGGCGCGGCTGCCGCCCATCAGGTTGACGGTCCGGACGTTGTTGGAGGGGTTGGTGACCGCCATGCAGACCACGATGCCCCCCGAGAGCGGCGTGCCGCTGCTGTTGCGCGCGATGCCGTCGGCGCCGAAGGTCAGCTTGTCGCCCAGTGCGTCCAGTGTGGCGCTGGTGACGACCAGACCGGTGCGCAGGGTCGTGCTGCGCAGCACGGTGCCGTCGCGGGCGACGGTCAGGTAGCGGGTCCAGTTGCCGCCGCTGGCGCAGGTGGCGCCGTCGTCGCTGCGGCACAGGCTGACGCCGCCGTTCAGGCGTACTGCCTCCGAGCGCGTCAACTGCACTGCGGCAATCAGTTCGTTGGCAGCGCCGGTCAGCCGGTTGCTGCGGATCAGGCCGGTGAAGCTGGGCACCGCCAGCGCCATGATGATGGCCAGCACCGCCACGGTGACCATCAGCTCCACCAGCGTGAAGCCACGCTGCGTCCGCTCGGCAAGACCACGCTCGCAAGGCACCGCCATCTCCTTCCCCAGATTCTCCCGTCGGCCACGCTAGCGGCCGGAGCGCCCCCGCGCCAGCCGTTGCCGACGGATGGCGGATATGGGGGAGTGGACGGGCCGTGCGCGGCACCGCGCCAGCCGGCATGATGCACCTCGGCCCTGCCCCACCGCCTTCCGCCCCCGATGCCCGCCTCCGCCTACTCCAACGACCAGTTGCAGGTCCTCAAGCAACCCTCGACCCTGATCTGGATCGTGATGGCCGGCGAATGCATCGCCGCCATCCTGGCCCTGACCCCGGTCCCAGGCGCGGGCATGGCCGGGAGCCGTTGGGTCTACTTCGGGCTGGCGTCGCTGGGCATCCAGTGGGTCGCGCTGCTGACCCTGGCCAGCCTGCTGCTGTTGCGCCGGGCGCTGGTCGGATGCGGCTTCCTGTCCATCACCGTGGCCACGCTTGGCCTGATGCAGGCGCTGACCTGGCTGATCAGCGGGGTGATCCTGTATGCCTTCGGCGACTACTGGCAGCTCTCCAGCGGCGCATGGCTGGCACTGTCACTGCAATTGTCCGGGATCGCCCTGCTGATCGGCCTGCTCGGCATGGCCGCACTGCACAACCATGTGCGCATCAAGCAACTGGTCGAGCGCGCCAAGCAGGCCGAGATCGACGCGCTGACCGCGCGCGTGCAGCCGCACTTCCTGTTCAACACGCTCAACACCGCGGTGATGCTGGTGCACCGGCAGCCGCAGCAGGTGGAACAGTTGCTGATGGACCTGTCCGACCTGTTCCGCGCCGCGCTGGCCGCGCCCGACCTGGTCGACCTGCAGGACGAGATCGACCTGGCCAAGCGCTACCTGGACATCGAGGCGATCCGCTTCGGCCCGCGCCTGCGCGTGCACTGGGACGTGCCCGAGGCACCGGCACCGGTGCGGATTCCGCGGCTGTCGCTGCAACCGTTGCTGGAAAACGCCGTGCACCACGGCATCGAATGCAGCGCCGAGGGCGGCGAGATCGGCGTCGCCATCGACGCACGCGACGGCGCCCTGGAAATCCGCGTGCGCAACGCGGTGCCGGTGGGCGGCCTGGCGCCGCACATCGGCCGCGGCCACCGTGTGGGCCTGTCGGCCCTGCGCACGCGCCTGGACAGCCTGGAGGGCGCCTCGCTGCACACCGGCAGCGACGGCACCTGGTTCGTCGCGACGATCCGGATCGGGCTCAGGCCATGACCCGGTAGCAGGGCCGGTACTCGCCGGAGATCTTCATGCGGCGCTGCTCGACGAAGGCGCGCAGCAGTTCGTCCAGGGCCTGCATCATGTCCGCATCGCCATGGATCTCGAACGGGCCATGCTGCTCGATGCGGCGCATGCCGTCTTCCTTGACGTTGCCGGCGACGATGCCGGAGAAGGCACGGCGCAGGTCGGCCGCCAGCGCATGCGGCGGTCGCCCATGGTGCAGATCCAGCGCGGCCATCGCCTCGTGGGTCGGCTCGAACGGACGCTGGTACTCCAGCGGGATATCCACCGACCAGTTGAAGTAGAACGCGTCCTTCTGCTCCTTACGATGCGCGCGCACCTGCTGGATGCCGGCGGCCATCTTGCGCGCCACCGCCACCGGATCGCCGACCACGATCTCGTAGCGCGAGGTCGCCGCTTCGCCCAGGGTCAGGCGCAGGAAGCGGTCGATCTGCTCGAAGTACGGCGCGGCGATGGTCGGGCCGGTGAGGATCAGCGGGAACGGCAGGTCGCGGTTCTCCTCGCGCAGCAGGATGCCGAGCAGGTACAGGATCTCTTCGGCGGTGCCGACGCCGCCGGGGAACACGATGATGCCGTGGCCGATGCGGACGAAGGCCTCCAGGCGCTTCTCGATGTCCGGCATGATCACCAGGTGGTTGACGATCGGGTTCGGCGACTCGGCCGCGATGATGCCCGGCTCGGTCACGCCGATGTAGCGGTTGTCGTGCTTGCGCTGCTTGGCGTGGGCAATGGTGGCGCCCTTCATCGGCCCCTTCATCGCGCCGGGGCCGCAGCCGGTGCAGATGTCCAGGCCGCGCAGGCCCAGCTCGTAGCCCACCTGCTTGGTGTACAGGTACTCGTCGCGCGAGATCGAATGGCCGCCCCAGCACACCACCAGCTTGGGATCGGTCGGCTGCAGGATGCGCGCGTTGCGCAACTGCCCGAACACCGCGTTGGTGATGCCTTCGCTGGACTGCAGGTCGGTGGTCGACTCGGGGCCGAGTTCGATGGCCATGTAGGCCAGGTCGCGGACCACGGCGAACAGCAGCTCGGCCACGCCGTTGATGATCTCGCCGTCGACGAAGGCCATCGCCGGCGCGTTGAGCAGGTCGATGCGCACGCCGCGATCGCGCTGCACCACCTGGATGTCGAAATCCGGATACAGATCGCGCGCAGCGCGCGGGTCGTCGGACGCGCTGCCGCTGGTCAGCACCGCCAGCGCGCAGCGCCGCAGCAGTTCGTGCAGACCGCCGCTGGAGGCATCGCGCAGCCGCGCCACTTCCACGCGGGAGAGGATGTCCAGGCCGCCGCGCGGGTAGATCCGCGCATCCACTACCGGCAGCGCGCGCGCCGCCGTATTGCTGGTCGTCATATCGGAGTTCTTGTCGTTGTGGTCAGCCGGCTGACTTTAACGTCAGCCCCCACAAAAGGAAAACGGCCGGGTCGCCCCGGCCGTTTCCCACGCTTCAGCTAGCTTGCGCCGCGATCAGAACTGATAGCGGAAGCCCAACTGCAGCGACCACTGCGACACGCCGGTATTGAACCCGTCGGCGTCGGCATTGGCGGCCGTCGGCTGGTCGGTATACAGGGTGTTGTACACGTACTTGCCCTGGTAGATGCCCTGCAGGTTGGCGACGCGGGCGTCGGCGTAGAAGCCGTAGTCGTAGATCCGGCCCCACTTCTTGTTCAGCAGGTTGCCCACGTTCTGGATGTCCAGCCAGACCTCGGACTTGTGGCCCTTGAAGAAGCCGGGCAGCTGCTGGGTGATGCGCACGTCGAAGGTGTTGATCCAGCCGGAACGGAAGCCGTTGGCCGGGGCGTAGCTGCCGGCGTACTTGGCCAGCTGCGGGTTCTTGGCCAGCCAGTCGAAGAACTGCTGCTGCAGCGCCGGGTTGGCGGTGAACGCACCGGTGCTGCTCAGCGTGCCGAACAGCACGTCGCCCGGGCCCTTCGGCACGTAGAACAGGTCGTTGGTCGAACGGCCGTCGCCGTTGGCGTCGCCGTTGAACACGTAGCTGTACGGACGGCCGCTACGGCCTTCGTAGACCAGGCCCACGCGGGTCTCGTAGTCGCCGAAGAACATGTGCTTCCAGTCCAGCGAGCCGGAGATGCGGTCCTTGATCTCGTAGCGCGAGGTGTTCTCGGTTTCCGAGTTGGCGTTGAAGGCGTACTGGTAGCCCCAGCCCGAGCTGGCGGTGGAGCTGGTCAGCGAACCGACTTCGGTGGCGTGGGTATAGGTGTAGCCCAGGCTCCAGGACCAGTCGCCGCCTTCGCTGAACGGCTTGGACAGCGACACGGTGAACTGCTGGGTCTTGCCCTTGTCGGTGTTGTCGATCAGGTAGACGTCGCTATACGCCTGATTGCGGTTGTAGCGGTTGTTGCTGGAGGCCCACGGACGACCGGTCTGCGACGGGTTCCAGTACAGCGCGCGGCCGTCCGGACCGTAGTAGGCCGGGCTCGGATCCTGGCCCGGGCCGTTGACGCGACCGATGTTCAGGCTCTTGTAGTACAGGCCGTCCTTGACCTTGGTCACCAGCAGCTCGGCCGAGGCCACGATGCCGTACCACGGCAGTTCGTGATCCAGCGCCAGGTTGGCCTTGTACAGCGACGGCAGCTTGAAGTCGTTGCCGACGAAGCTCACGCCCTGGGTCGCCGACCCCGGGGTGTTGGGCACCGGCTGGGTGTCCTTGTTGGGGCTGAACGGCAGGGCCGGGTTGTAGGCGGTGTAGCTGTAGGCGTTGTAGTTGAAGCCGGTGTTGGAGTAGCTGTTGCCGATCCACACCTGCGGCGCATCGCCCTGGAACAGGCCCACGCCACCGCGCAGCTGGGTCGGACGGTCGGTGTCGAAGGTGTAGTTGAAGCCGAAGCGCGGCTGGATCAGGAAATCGCCGTTGAAGACCTTGCTGTTGTCGTAGCCGAAGTAGGCCTGCGCCGCCGCGTTGTAGGTCGGATCCGGGCTCACGCTCGCACGATCGCCACGCAGACCCAGGGTCAGGGTCAGGTTGTTGTTGACGTACCAGGTGTCCTGCACGAACAGGCCGAGGTTGCTGTTCTTGTAGTCGGCCGCGATCGAACCCGGGCTACGCTCCTGGTTGAGCTGGTACGAGCTCCAGCGGCCGCTGGCGAAGTTGTCCAGGCCGAAGAAGGTGTACACGCCCCAGGTGTTGCGGCCGTACAGGTTGTAGATGTCGTTGGTGCTGTAGTCGACGCCGAACTTCAGGTTGTGGTTGTCCAGGGTCAGGGTGCCCGCACCGTAGTAGTTCCAGGTCTTGGTGGTGAGGATGTTGCCCTGCGAGTTGGTCTCGGTGCCCAGGTACAGCACGTCGCCGGTCGGGTTGGCGACCGTGCCGTCGAAGTACACGGCGATGCTCGGCGCGTTGGTCGGCACCACGCGGATCGCGGAGTAGTCGCGGTAGGACACCTTGAACTCGGTGGAGAAGTTCTCGGACCAGTCGCTGAACAGCTGGCCGACGTAGCTCTCGACCGACTTCTCGTGCTGGTACCAGTACGAGCTCAGCGAAGCCTGGCTGGAGCTGCCGGCGCCGTTGATGCGCAGCTTGCTCTGGTCGAGCTTGCTGTAGCGGAAGCTGGCGCGGTGGTTGTCGCTGATGTTCCAGTCGAGCTTGAGCGCGTATTCCTTCAGGTCGGTGTTGCCGTCGCTGTCCAGGGTGCCGGCGTCAAAGCCGTAGTTCTTGGCGATCTGCTGGGCGCGGGTCACGTCGGCCATGCCGTACTTGGCGTTGGCCTTGCCCAGCGCGGTGCTGCCCAGGTCCAGGCCCGGCGCGTCCTGCTGGAACTTCTCGTAGTTGGCGAAGAAGAACAGCTTGTCCTTGACGATCGGGCCGCCGAAGGTCGCGCCGTAGGTCTTCTCCTTGGTGAAGCCGTTGAACTTGCTGCCGTCCGGGTTGTCGCCGAACCAGTCGCCATCGCGATAGCTGCCGTACACCGAGCCGTGGAACTCGTTGGTACCGGACTTGGTCACCGCGTTGACGGTGGCGCCGGCGGCGCTGGCGATGCTGACGTCGTAGTTGGACAGGTTGACGTCGATGGCTTCGATGGCCTCCATCGACACCGGCTGGCGCCGGGTGGTCATGTTGTTGCCTTCCAGGCCGAAGGTGTCGCTGGCCGAGACGCCGTCGATGTTGATCGAGTTGTAGCGCGGGTTCAGGCCGCCGGCGCTGATGGTGCCCGAGGCGCGATCGACGAAGGCCACGCGCGGATCCAGGCGCATGTAGTCCTGGATGTTGCCGTTCATCGACGGCAGCGCTTCGATCTGCTCGCGGCCGACGTTGGTGCCCGAGCCCATCTTGGTGGCGCTGAACACTTCCGAGCCGGTGGCGATGGCGACGGCGTTGACCGTTTCCAGCGTGGTCGGCGCGGCCATGTCGCCGGTCAGGTCGGCGTTGATGGTGGCGTTCTGGTTGACGCTCAGGTACACGCCGTCTTCGGTCTTGGTGCCGTCGCCCGGCTTGGTGATGGTGATGCTGTACGGACCGCCGACGCGCAGGCCGCGCGCGTTGTAGCGACCGGCGGCATCGGTGGTGGCGCGGCTGACCGTGCCCGACTCGACGTGGGTGATGGTCACCTCGGCGCCAGCGACCGGCTGGCCGCCATGGGTCACCACACCGCCGACACCGGCGGAGGTGCTCTGGGCGAACACCGGCGCAGCGGCCAGCGCCGCGACGAGGCCCAGGGTGAGCTTGGACATCCGCAGACGGGGTTGAATCATTGCAATAGCCTCGATGGAGTTTGACAAAATGCGCGTGGCAAGCCGTGCGGGTACGGACGCACGACCGCGAAATAGTGGGCTGGTCACCCTTGCCGATTCCCCGCAAGGGTTAACGTGAGTTTAACACCATAGAGCGCATTTGTTGCCAAACCGTGACAACCAGACACCACCGGACATCACAAGACCCGAATCCCAGTTTTGGCGGGCATCGGCAGCCATCCGCGACGACGTCGTGACGTGGGCCGGGGACGGCGCGAGACCGGGTCGACAGGCGGCTGCCCGCGCAGGCAACGGGCGGCAGAGGCCTCCCCTGCAAAATCCACTTCCCTGCGCTCGATACCGCCCTCCCCGGCGGCACGGACCCGGGCGGTCAGGCGCTGGCTCAGCCGGCGACCGGCAGCTTCAGGTAGGCGCTGAGGCCGTCCAGGAACATCTGCACCGAGATCGCCACCAGCAGCATGCCCATCAGCCGCTCGACCGCGGTCAGCACGCGCATGCCGAGCAGCTTGTACAGCAGGGTGCCGGAGAACAGCAGGGCCGAGGTCGCCAGCCAGGCCAGGATCAGCGCCAGGCTCCATTCGCCCAGCCGCGTCGGCTCGTTGCTGCCCATCAGCATCACCGCGGCCATGCCGGAGGGGCCGGCCACCAGCGGGATGGCCAGCGGCACGATGAAGGGCTCGCCGTCGGGAATCTCGCCCATCAACCCTTCCGGGCGCGGGAAGATCATGCGGATGCCGATCAGGAACAGCACGATGCCGCCGGCGATCGCCACCGACTCCTGGCGCAGGTGCATCACTTCCAGCGCGTACTTGCCGCCCCACAGGAAGCCCATCAGCACGCCCAGCGCGATCAGCAGTTCGCGCGCCAGCACGATGCGCTGGCGCCGCGCCGGCAGCGGCTTGAGCACGCTGAGGAAGACCGGGATGTTGCCCAGCGGGTCGAGGATCAGGAACAGCAGCAGCGCTGCCGAGAGGATGGTCATGCCAGGGGATTCCAGATCGCGCCGCGGTGCGCGGCGCCGGCGGGCGACAACAGTTCGACGCAGGCGCCGGCATAACGCGCCGGGTCGACCGCGTCGAGGTCTTCTTGATGGGTGTAGGCGCGGGCGCGCAAGGCGGTGCGCATCGGCCCCGGCTGCAGCCCGGCCACGCGCACGTGCGAGGCGGCCAGTTCGCCGTGCAGGCTCGCGAGCAGGCCGCGGCGGCCATGCTGGGCCGCGCCGTAGCCGCCCCAGTAGGCCTGGCCGACCCGCGCCGGATCGTCCACGGCGAACACGATCGCGGCATCCTCGGCCTGCCGCAGCAACGGCAGGCAGGCCTGGGTCAGCCAGGCCGCGGCGGTCAGGTTGACGTGGAGGGCGCGCGCGAACTGGGCCGGATCGGCATGCTCGAACGGGGTCAGCCCGGCGAAGTCGGCGGCACAGTGCAGCAGCCCGTCCAGGCGGCCGAGCTCGCCCTGCAGGCGCTCGGCCAGGGTCGCATAGTCCGGCGGGGTGGCGCCGAGCAGGTCCAGCGGGTACAGCAGCGGCGCGGCACCGACCGCGGCGATCGCGTCGTAGACCCGGTTCAGGCGCGCCGGCTTGTGCCCGAGCAGGACCACCGTGGCCCCGGCCTGCGCGCAGGCCAGCGCCGCGGCGCTGCCGAGCCCGCCGGCGGCGCCGCTGACCAGGATCACCCGCTGCGCCAGCGCGCCGGCCTGCGGCGACGCAGGCGCGCTCACGACTGGTAGGCCTCGGTCACGATGCGCTGCAGCTCGCCGGACTCGAACAGCTCCATGGTGATGTCGCAGCCGCCGATCAGCTCGCCATGGATGAACAACTGCGGAAACGTCGGCCAGTTCGAGTAGCGCGGCAGGTTGGCACGGATCTCCGGCTCGTCGAGCACGTTGACGGTGTGCAGGCGGTCGGCGCCGGCGGCCAGCAGCGCCTGCAACGCGCGGCTGGAAAAGCCGCACATCGGGTACTGCGGCGTGCCCTTCATGAACAACACGATGGGATGGCGTTCGACGTCGGCCTGGATGCGCTCCATCACCTGCATGCGGGTTCTCTCCTGCTGGGGCGAAAGAACGACCTTGGCGGTCGGCTAGACTCTCGCGTAGCCGCATAGTGTAAGCCCTGCGCGCGGCAGTACCGCGACACGCACCCGAAACCGCCCGAGGATCCATGCCCATCGAACTCGCTCCCCTGCCCTACGCCGCCGCGTCGCTGGCCCCGCACCTGTCCGCCGCCGCGGTGGAACAGCACCACGCCCATGAGCGCGCCCTGGTGGAACGGCTCAATGCGCGGCTGGCCGGCAGCGACCTGGCAGAGCTGGCGCTGCCCGACCTGCTGCGGCGCGCCCAGGGCCGGCTGTTCCAGGAGGCGGCCGAGGTCTGGAACCACGCGTTCTACTGGCGCGGCCTGCGCCCGCGCGGCGGCGGCGAACCCGGCGGCGCGCTCGGCGAGCGCCTGGCCAAGAGCTTCGGCGACGTGGCCCGGTTCAAGGCCGAGTTCGAGCGCATGGCGCTGGCGGTGTTCGGCTCCGGCTGGGTGTGGCTGGTGCAGCGTCCGGACGGCAGCCTTGCGGTGGTCAGCACCGCCAACGCCGGCACGCCGCTGACCGGCGACGACACGCCGCTGCTGGCCTGCGACGTCTGGGAACATGCCTACTACACCGACTATCCCGGCGACCGCACGCGCTATCTGCAGGCGTTCTGGAAGCTGGTGAACTGGGAGTTCGCGGCGTCCAATCTGCGGTGAGCGGGGATTGGGGATTTGGGATTGGGGAGTCGCAGGAGCGGCGGCCGTGGCCGCCGGTTCCTGGCCCAGCGTGAGCTGGGCCACCTGCTGCTGGTTCAGCGCTGGCCGCGTAGGGCGGCGATCACCGGGGCCACCTGAGGGTCACGCTGGAGTTGCGCGCCCACCGCCTGCAGGGCCTGGGCCAGCGCCTCGGGCGTGTCCTCGCGCAGGGTGGCGTGGCCGACCTTGCGGCCTTCGCGCGGCTCCTTGCCGTAGTCGTGCCAATGCCCGCCAGGCTGCGTCAGCACCGGCGCGGCATCGGGCATCGCGCCGATCCAGTTGAGCATGCAGGCATGGCCGCGCATCCGGGTGGACCCGAGCGGCAGCCCCAGCACCGCGCGCAGGTGGTTCTCGAACTGCGAGGTCTCCGCGCCTTCGATGGTCCAGTGGCCGGAGTTGTGCACGCGCGGGGCCATCTCGTTGGCCAGCAGTTCGCCGTCGCGGCAAAACAGTTCCAGCGCGAACACGCCGACGTACTGCAGGCGCTCGGCCAGGGCACGCGCATGCGCCACCGCCGCCCGCTCCAGCGCGGCATCGGCCTGCGCCGGCGCCAGGCTGGCCGAGAGCACGCCATGCACGTGCCAGTTCTCGGTCAGCGGCCAGGTGCGGAATTCGCCGTCGCGGCCACGCACCGCCACCACGCTGACCTCGCGCTGGAACGGCACGAACGCCTCGGCGATCAGGCCCACGCTGGCCGCCTGCGCGCCCAGCGCCTCCCAGGCCGCATCGGCATCGGCGGCGGAGGCGATGCGGAACTGGCCCTTGCCGTCGTAGCCGAGCCGGCGGGTCTTGAGGATGCACGGCGTGCCGACCTGCGCCAGCGCCGCGTCCAGGTCGGCGCGGGTATCGATCGCGGCGAACGCCGGCACCGGAATGCCGAGCTCACGGAACAGGGTCTTCTCGGCCAGGCGGTCCTGCGCCACGGCCAGCGCGTCCGGGCTCGGGAACACCGGCACCTGCCCGGCCAGGGCGGCGGCGCTGTCCGCCGGCACGTTCTCGAAATCGAAGGTCGCCACATCGACCGCGTCGGCGAACGCGGCCAGCGCCGCCTGGTCGGCATAGTCGCCGACCCGCAGCGGCGCGACCTGCCCGGCACAGGCATCGGCCGCCGGATCCAGCAGCGCGAAGCGCAGGCCCAGCGGCACACCGGCCACCGCCATCATGCGCGCCAACTGCCCCGCGCCCAGAATGCCGACGGTGGTCATTGGCGCGGATCGTCCTTGGCCATCACGTCGTCGGTCTGGCGCCGGCGGAAGTCGCCCAGCGCGGTGCCGATCTCGGCATGGTCGTGCGCCAGCATGGCCGCGGCGAACAGCGCGGCGTTGGCCGCGCCGGCATTGCCGATCGCGAAGGTGGCCACCGGAATGCCGGCCGGCATCTGCACGATCGACAGCAGCGAATCCATGCCGTTGAGCGCCTTGGATTGCACCGGCACGCCCAGCACCGGCACCGCGGTCTTGGCCGCCAGCATGCCCGGCAGGTGCGCGGCGCCGCCGGCACCGGCCACGATCGCGCGCAGGCCGCGCCCGGCCGCTTGCTCGGCATAGGAGAACAACACGTCGGGGGTGCGGTGCGCCGACACCACCTTCACTTCATAGGGCACGCCCAGCGCATCGAGTTTCTGCGCCGCATGCTGCATGGTCTCCCAGTCGGAGCGGGAACCCATCACGATGCCGACGAGCGGCGCGGTTTGCTTGGAGGTCATGGCCGTCCCCTGCCTTAAAGACGTATTCTAGCCGTCTTCCACGCAAGACGAAGACCGGATGGACCGCAAACTGCTCGACCTGCTGTGCTCGCCCGACACCCGCCAACCGCTGGCGCTGCTGGAGGCGCGCGGCCTGGAGGCGCTGAACCGCGCCATCGCCGCCGGCGGCGTGCAGCGCGCCGATGGCAGCGCGCAGGCGCAACCGCTGCGCGAAGCCCTGATCACCCGCGACCGCAAGCAGGTGTTCCGCGTCGACGACGGCATTCCGGTGCTGCTGGCCGAAGAAGCCATCGGCACCGCCCAGCTCGCCGACTTCCCGGCCAAATGAGCCGCGACACGGCGCCGCCGCAGGCGCCCGCCGCGGACCTGATCGCCGCCGACGTCGCGCGCGCGCTGGCCGAGGACCTCGGCAGCGGCGACGTCACCGCCGCGCTGTTGCCCGACCGCGCCGACAGCGCCTACCTGCTGTGCAAGCAGGACGCGGTGATCGCCGGCCGGCCCTGGTTCGATGCCTGCCACCGCGCGCTGGACCCGCAGGTGCGGATCGACTGGCAGGTGGCCGAAGGCCAGCGCGTGGCCGCCGGCACGGTGCTGGCCCTGCTGCACGGGCGCAGCCGCGCCCTGGTCAGCGCCGAGCGCGCCTCGCTGAACTTCCTGCAGACCCTGTCGGCCACCGCCACCGCCACCGCCGCCTACGTGGCCGCGGTCGCCGGCACCGGCGCGCGCATCCTGGATACGCGCAAGACCCTGCCCGGCCTGCGCCTGGCGCAGAAGTACGCAGTGCGCTGCGGCGGCGGCAGCAACCACCGCATCGGCCTGTACGACACGGTGATGCTGAAGGAAAACCACATCCACGCCGCCGGCTCGCTGTCCGCGGCGGTGGGCGCCGCGCGCGCGCAGTGGCCGGCGCTGCCGCTGGTGGTCGAGGTGGAAACCCTTGAGCAACTGCGCGAGGCGCTGCAGGCCGGCTGCGACCGCATCCTGATCGACGACTTCACCGCAGAACAGCGCCGCGCCGCGGTGGCGATCGCCGCGAGCGCCCCGTTCCACCGCGCGATCCCGCTGGAAGTCTCCGGCGGCGTCGACCTGGACGCGGTGCGCGCGATCGCTGCCGATGGCGTCGACTGCATCTCCATCGGCGCGCTGACCAAGCACGTGCAGGCCGTGGATCTGTCGCTGAAACTCGGCCCGCCGCCACCGCAATAGCGACAGCGCCGCGCCGCAGCGGCCGCTGTGGCGCATCCCATGCTGGTAGCGGCAGTGGACGCATCCAGGCGTACCCACGGCGCCGACGCCGATGCTTCCAGCCTGGCTGGATGAGGCACGTCGCTGATCGATGCTTCCGGCCTGCCTGGATGGGCCCATCGCTGAGCGCAGGCCAAGACACAGGTGCTGGACGCTTAGCGCCCTACGCCGACAACCACCGGGACACACCCGCCTCCGCCGCACCCCGCGCCCTACACTTCACGGCCTCGCCAACGCCGCTCTGCGACGCTGCGCGCTCCTCCTGCCCGC
This sequence comes from Xanthomonas indica, assembly GCF_040529045.1. Lineage (NCBI taxonomy): Bacteria > Pseudomonadati > Pseudomonadota > Gammaproteobacteria > Lysobacterales > Lysobacteraceae > Xanthomonas > Xanthomonas indica. Next base: position 3,601,941 of record NZ_CP131914.1, read on the forward strand.
CGAGTTCGCCGATGTTCCGCCCCTGGTTCGCGCTGCTGTGTGTCGCCGCCCTGTTTCCTGCCGGCCGCGCCGCGGCCGCGGAAGTCTGCGATCTGCCGCCGCGCTTCGGCCTGACCCCGGCGGCGGTGGCGATCGTGCGCACCGCCTGCAACGAACACCGGCTGTGGTGGCGCCCGTTCATCGATCGCGACGGCCGCCTTGCCGGCCTGCGCGTCACCGAGGCCGAACGTGCCGACCTCGCCGACGACGGCATCGAAGCCTGGCAGCGCGTGGCCGCGTACTGGCGCGACAGCGGCACGTTGGGCGCGATGGGACGGTTCGACGGCGCCGAAAGCTGCCAGCAGCTGGACGGTTCGCGCTACCGCGAGAACGACTGCCGCGCCTTCCTCGTCGACAACCCGTGGTCGGCGGCCTTCGTGTCCTACGTGATGGTGCGCGCCGGCGTGGCCGGCTTCCACACCTCGATCCGCCATATCGACTACATCCGCGCCGCCTACCAGGCCGGCGCCGACGGCCTGCCCTATCGCTTCGCCGACCCGCAGCAGGAAAAACCCGCCCCCGGCGACCTGCTGTGCTTCCTGCGCGGACGCCGGCAGCCGGTCGGCACTGCCGGCCTGCGCGAGGCGCTGGCGCGCGGCCGCCCGCTGCCCTGGGAGTCGCATTGCGACATCGTGGTCGCGGCCAACGTCGGCGGCGACCAGACCCTGTACCTGATCGGCGGCAACGTGTTCAACGCGGTGACCATGCGCAAGCTCAAGCTGGACCGCAGCGGACGCCTGCAACTGGATGCGCCGCTGGCGCAGGACCAGAACGACGAAGGCGCCGCGCTCGAATGCACGCCTGGCCACGAGGAACTGTGCGACTTCAACCGCCAGGACTGGTCGGCCCTGCTGAAGCTGCAACCGCAGGCGCAGCTGCTGCCGCCGACCCTGCCCACCACTCCTGCTGCAGTGCCGACCGCGACTCCAGCAAGCGCGGCACCCGGCACGCCTGCAGCACCGCCCAGCGCCCCGAGCGCGCCGCCCCCGCCACCGGCGCCCGCCGCAGTGCCTGCTCCGCCACAACCCGCCGCGCCCGCCAGCAAAGACGCGCCCAAGACCGAGCCGCTGTCCTAGAGCTGCGACGCAGCGTCCAACCACGACGTCGCCGCCTCCAGAACAGGATTCGCGCGGATGCGCACCTGCGCGCTCGACGCGCTGTGCAAGCGTTGCTCGGCAGGATGGTGGTTGCCAAAGCCCTTCGGCTCGGTGCCCCGAAGCCCCTGCAGGTGCGCAACCACGCGGCACCGTCCGCCAGTGCATCGCCCCGGCAGCCGCCGACCCACCTGCCAATCCCCAATCCCCAATCCCAGCCCCACACCAGATTGCCCGCCTACCGGCGCCTCGCTACAGTGGCGCCATGCCCAGCCTGATCCTGTTGATGATCGCCGGCGCGGCGGTGTTCGCGTTCTGGAACGCCTCGCGTGCCGCCGCCGAACGCGCCGAAATCCTTGGCCGCAATGCCTGCAAGGCCGCCGACGTGCAATGGCTGGACCAGAGCGTGCATGGCACCGGCCTGCGCCTGCGGCGCCTGCCCAGCGGCTGGCTCGGCTTCGAGCGCAGCTTCCGCTTCGACTATTCCTACGACGGCACCGACCGCCACAGCGGGCGCCTGGTGCTGCTCGGCGATCAGCTGATCGCGTTCACCGGGCCGTCGGTGGCCAGCGTGAGCAGCCTGCAGGACGTCCGCGCGCAGCGCGACTGAGAGCCATGCACCACGGCTGCGCAGCGATGACGTGCGGCCTCTCATGCAGCGGCAAAGGCGGCGCGCGACCGTTTCGCCATGCCACCTCGAAATGGACGGCGACTGCTGGGATCTATCCGCCTTTCGTAGCAGCGGCTTCAGCCGCGGCGGGCGTTACCGGCCACGGCTGTCGCGGCTGAAGCCGCTCCTACGCCAGAACGCCACAACGCCGTGCGCGATGCGCGCACAGTGGAAACACCAACACGCGGGTACCGCGCGCGGCCACCGAGGCCGCGCATTGCCTGCTTACTTGACCACGCGCAGGCGCGGACGCTTGCCGGCGTCGTCGGAACCGCCCGGCCGCGGCGGTGGCGGGGTGTCGTCGCCCGGCGGCTCGCTGGCGCCGTGGATGTCGTCCGGCAGCGCCATGCCCTGCCCGGTCTCGCGTGCATAGACCGCCAGCACCGCGGCCATCGGCACCTGCACCGGGTAGCTGACGCCACCGAAGCGGGCGGTGAAGCTGACCCCGTCGTTGTCGATCTGCAGACGCACCACCGCGCGCTCGGCGATGTTCAGCACCACCCGCCCGTCCTTGACCGCGCTCGGCGGCACCTGCACGCCGGGCAGGCCCGCATCCACCAGGATGTGCGGGGTCATGCCGTTGTCGTTGATCCATTCCACCAGCGCCCGCAGCAGGTACGGGCGATGGCTGGTCATGCGGGAAGTGTCGTCGCTCATGCGCCCATTCTACGTGCCGGCGCGCAACGCCGGTACAGTTCCAAAGACAGCGGGGACCGCGCGGCGGACAGCATCATGCCGGCAGGTCGCGCAGTTTCTTTTCCTGGTCGGTCAGGCTGCGGATGAACCCCGGATTGCGGAAGATGCGGTTGCCGTAATCCTCGATCGCCTTGCCGTCCTTCGGCAGCGGGATGTCCAGCGCCTGCAGGCGCCAGATGATCGGCGCCATCGCGCAATCGGCCAGGCTCATCTCCGGATTGAGGAAGAACTTGCTGGCCTTGAACAGCGGCACCGAGGCGGTCAGCAGTTCCTTCAGGCGCTTGCGCCCGGCTTCGGCCTGGGCCTTGTTGCCGAGCTGGATCGCCTGCACCTGCGGCACCCAGTCGTGCTCGATGCGCAGCATCGCCAGGCGCAGGCGCGCGCGCGAGAGCGGGTCCACCGGCATCAGCGGCGGATGCGGGTAGCGCTCGTCCAGGTACTCGCTGACCACCGAGGCGGCGTACAGCACCAGCTCGCGCTCCACCAGCGTCGGCACCGAATGATAGGGATTCAGGTCGATCAGGTCTTCCGGCGGATTCTGCGGATCCACCGCCACGAAATCGTAGGTCACGCCCTTGGCCGCGAGCACCAGGCGGACGCGGTGGCACAGGACATCATCCGTGGAGGAAAACAACGTCAAGGTATTTCGCATGCGCAAACTCGCCGCCATTCAAGGCTCTCCGACGGCCGGAATCCGCCGGCCGCATCGACGCCGCCCGCACATTGCGGACGGTCGTCACGGCCCCTGAGTGTGCAACCCTCGCTCACAAAAGCCAATAGGATGAACAGGGGATCGGCTCAGCAACGGTGCAGCCGGGGCGCGGCCGAAACGGCCGCCGCTCAATGCACGTCCTTCCAGTATTCCTTCTTCAGCAGATAGGCCAGGAAGGTCAGCAGCGCCAGGAACAGCACCACCCACACGCCCAGGCTCTGCCGCTTGAGCGCCGCCGGCTCGCTGGCGTACTCGAGGAAATTGCTGATGTCGCGCACCGTCTGGTCGAACTCGACCGGGCTCTGCTTGCCCGGTGTGGCCAGTTGCAGCCGCTCCACCGGCTTGTCCACGCCCGGCTGCTCGGCCTTGCCGTAGACCGGCTGCTGCAGGCCCTGCAGGTCCCACAGCGGATTGGGCATGGAGGCGTTGGCGAACAGCTTGTTGTTCCAGCCCAGCGGCCGCGACTGGTCGAGATAGAACGACTTGAGGTAGGTGTAGACCCAGTCGGTGCCGCGCACGCGGGCGATCAGGCTCAGGTCCGGCGGCGCCTTGCCGAACCACTTGGCCGCCGCATCGTGCGGCATCGCCGTCTCGATGTGTTCGCCGATCTTGGCGCCGGTGAAGTTGAGGTTGTGCATCACCTCGTCCTCGCTCAGGCCCAGATCCTCGGCCATGCGCTGGTAGCGCAGGTACTTGAGCGAATGGCAGCCGGAACAGTAGTTCATGAACAGCTTGGCGCCGCGTTGCAGCGAGGCGCGGTCGCCCAGGTCGTTGCCGGCCTGCAGGGTGGCGCCGCCCTCGGCCGCCATGGCCGAGGCGGACAGCAGCAGCGCCGAGGCGAAGCCGGCGAGCACAGCGATCAGGCGCTTAGTCATGGCTGCTCACCCGCTCCGGCACCGGTTTGGTTCGATCCAGCGAGGTCCATATCGGCATCGTCAGGAAGAAGGCGAAATACAGCACGGTCAGCACGCGGCCGATGTAGGTCTCGATGATCTCGGTGCCGGGACCGGAGCCGATCACGCCGAGCCAGACGAAGCACACCGCCAGCACCCCCAGCATCACCCGCGAGATCCAGCCGCGGTAGCGGATCGACTTGACCTTGGCACGGTCCAGCCACGGCACCAGGAACAGGATCGCGATCGCCGAGAACATCACCAGCACGCCGCCGAGCTTGTTCGGCACCACCCGCAACATCGCGTAGTACGGGGTGTAGTACCAGACCGGCTTGATGTGCTCCGGCGTCACCAGGCGGTTGGCCTCGGTGAAGTTGTCGTGCTCCAGGAACAGGCCGCCGAAGCCGGGCGCGAAGAAGATGATGAAGGCGCCGATCATCAGCAGGAAGCCGACGCCGACCATGTCCTTGACCGTGTAGTACGGATGGAACGGGATGCCGTCGGCCGGCTTATTGGCATTCCAGCGATTGCCCTTGGGCCCCTTCTTGATCTCCACGCCGTCGGGATTGTTGGAGCCAACCTCGTGCAGCGCCCCCAGGTGCAACACCACCAGCAACAGCAGCACCAGCGGCAGCGCGATCACGTGCAGGGCGAAGAAGCGGTTGAGGGTGGCGTCGGACGGCAGGTAGTCGCCCATGATCCACTCGGTCAGGCCGTTGCCGATCACCGGGATCGCGCCGAACAGCGAGATGATCACCTTCGCGCCCCAGAACGACATCTGCCCCCAGGGCAGCACGTAGCCCATGAAGGCTTCGGCCATCAGCACCAGGTAGATCAGCATGCCCAGGATCCACACCAGCTCGCGCGGTTTCTTGTAGCTGCCGTACATCAGCCCGCGGAACATGTGCAGGTACACCACGATGAAGAACAACGAGGCGCCGGTGGAGTGCATGTAGCGGATCAGCCAGCCCCACTCGACGTCGCGCATGATGTACTCGACCGAGTTGAACGCCTCGGCCGCGCTGGTCTTGTAGTGCATCGTCAGGAAGATGCCGGTGACGATCTGATTGACCAGCACCACCAGCGCCAGCGAACCGAAGTAGTACCAGAGGTTGAAGTTCTTGGGCGCGTAGTACTCGCTGACGTGCTTGCGGTAGAACGGCATCAGCCCGGGGGCGCGCTCGTTGACCCAGTCGAACACGTTGCCCGCGGTGCGGGTGAGGATGTTGTCGGCCATGACTTACGCCCCTCCCTTCGCGGATGCGCCCGGGTCCACGCCGATCACCAGTGTGTTGTCGTCCTGGTAGTGGTGCGGCGGCACCAACAGGTTGATCGGCGCCGGCACGCCCTGGAACACGCGGCCGGACATGTCGAAGCGCGACTTGTGGCAAGGGCAGAAATAGCCGCCCTTCCAGTCGGGGTCGTAAGGTTCGGGGCGGATCTCGGCGACCATTTCCGGCGAGCAGCCCAGGTGCGTGCACAGGCCGACCAGCACCGAGACGTCGGGCTTGATCGAGCGGTACTCCGGGTTCTTCAGCACATAGTCCGGCTGCTGGTCCTTGTTGGTGGACTCCGGATCCTTGAGCCGGCTGTCCAGCGACGGCAACGCGTCGAGCATCGCCTTGGAGCGCTTGACGATCCAGATCGGCTGGCCGCGCCACTCCAGGATCAGGCGCTGGCCTTCCTGCAGCGCACTGATGTCGGCGGTGACCGGCGCGCCAGCCAGCTTGGCCTTTGCGCTCGGATTCCAGGACTTGATGAAAGGAACCGCGACGAACCCCGCGCCGACCGCGCCCACGACGGACGTGGTGGCGGTGAGAAAGCGGCGGCGTCCTGCATTTACAGAATCGTTGACCCCATCGTTGGCCATCCGGCACTCCGATCTGTGATTGGGTAGCGTGAGGCTGCCAGCAGCTCGGTGGGGGTCGAGCCGCACTGAATCCACTGCAGTGTAGCGGAACCCTTAACGCGTCGACAATGGAGTCCGGAACGCCCGCGCCAAGGCCGCGGACGGGCTCAATGCGCGGTCGCCAGCACGCCGCGGTAGCGCTCGGCGAGCACGCCCACCCGTTGCACGTAGCGTTGGGTCTCGCTGTACGGCGGCACCCCGCCGTGTTTGTCTACCGCGCCTTCGCCGGCGTTGTAGCCGGCCGCGGCCAGGCTGAGGTTGCCGTTGAAGCGCTTCAGCAGCCACGCCAGGTACTGCACGCCGCCGCGAATGTTTTGCGCTGCATCATACGAATCGCTGACGCCGAAGCGGCGCGCGGTCGGCGGCATCAGTTGCATCAGCCCCTGCGCGCCGGCGCGACTGAGCGCCATCGGGTTGTAGGCGGATTCGGCGTGGATGATCGCGCGCACCACCGCCTCGTCGACGCCGTACTCGCGCGCGGCCGCGGCGATCTCGCTCTGGTAGGCGGTGGTGTTCAGGCGCACCGCACCGAAGTTGACCCCGGGATTGGCGCAGGCGTAGCAAGTCTCCATGAAGCTGTAACGGATGGTGCGCACCGCGCCGAGATTGGCGACCTGGGTCGGGCGCGCACTGGTGTAGTGGCGCACGCCGTCCTTCATGTACGAATACAGCTGGCCGCTGACCAGGCGGCGTGGCGCCCCGTCGTTGCTGGGCGGTACCGGTGCGACCCGGTTGGGCACGGCGTTGGCGGTGACCTGGGCCGGGGCGGCGACCGGCGCGCTGATCAGCGTAGCCGGTGCCACGGTGCCGGCGGTGGCGATGACGCCGCGGCTGGGCGGCCGGTCGGTGCCGGCCTTGGCCGGCGCAGGCGCCGGGGCGGTCCGCGCGGCGCGGCGGTCGGGGGTGTAACGGCCGATCACGCTGCAGCTGGCGCCAGACACGCGCTTGCTGCCGTAGCTGGGCACGCCGTCGTTGCCGGTGCACTTGTACAGGGTGCCGGCGCTGGCCGGCGCAGCCGTCAACGTGGCGAGTCCCAGCCCCAGGAGCCACAGCATCCCCTTCATGGCGGCGAGTGTCCCAACTTCCCCGACGCTTGCCAAGTGCGCGCCACCCCAGGACGGCATGGCGACCTAGGCGGAGGCAGGTCCAGGCACCTGTTCCGCAGGCACGGGCGCCGGCACCTGTTCCAGCAACGCGTTCAGCACCGCGCGCAACGCCGTCCGCACCTCGGGCGTGGCCTCCAGGTCGGCGAACGGCACGCCGATGGTCAGCAACTGCGCCGCCAGCCACGGCACCGCATCGGCCAGCAGCGACAGCCGGCAATGGCCGTCGGCCTCGTCCTGCAGGGTGCCGCACCATAGCGGAATACGCGCCCCCAGCTCGGCGGCACTGCCGCGCAGCCGCACGCTCAGGGCGTAGCCCAGCGCCTGCGGGCTGTAGCGGATCGCCGCGTCGACCATGGCCGCCGCGTCCTGCGGCGGCAGGCGCAACGCCACCGCCGCCCCAAGCTGCAAGGGCGCCGCGATGCGCTCGGCGCGGAAGGTGCGCCAGTCGGCACGGTCGCGGTCCCAGGCCAGCAGGTACCAGCGGCGGCCGGCGTTGACCAGGCGCAAGGGTTCGACCAGGCGTTGGCTGGCGCGGCCGCCGTGGTCGCGGTAGGCGAAACCGAGCAGGCGCCGGTCCCGGCAGGCGCTGGCGACGCCGATCAGCACCCGCGTGTCCGGCCGCAGCGGGTCCTGGCCCAGCGCCATGGTCGCGCCCTGCAAGGCCTCGGCGCGCTGGCGCACCCGCGCCGGCAGCAGCGGCTCGAGCTTGGCCAGTACCCGCACCGCGGTGTCCTCCAGGCCGGCCATGCTGGCGCAGGCGGCGCGCAGCGCCACCGCGACCGCCACCGCCTCGTCCTCCTCGAACAGCAGCGGCAGCATCTGCGCGCCGGCGGCCAGCCGGTAACCGCCGCCCACCCCAGCCGCCGCCTCCACCGCATAGCCCAGCGCACGCAGCCGCTCCACGTCGCGGCGCAGGCTGCGCCGGTCCACGCCCAGCCGCGCGGCCAGCTCGGCGCCGGACCACAGCCGGCGGGTCTGCAGCAGGGCGATCAGGCGCAACAGGCGGGCGGCGGGCGAGGACATCGGGACACGCTATTGCGGACAGGATCTGTCCGCAATGGGGCCTAGGCTGTCCGTACCGATCCGCCAGGAGCCGCCCATGACCGCCAACCGCCACATCACCCTGTTCCACAATCCGCAATCGCGCTCGCGCGGCGTGCTGATCCTGCTCGAGGAACTGGGCGCCGACTACGCCATCGAGCGCATCGACTTCGATCGGCAGGCGCAACTGGCGCCGGCGTACCTGGCGATCAACCCGATGGGCAAGGTGCCGGCGATCGTGCACGCCGGCGCGGTGGTCACCGAGCAGGGCGCGATCTACTCCTACCTGGCCGACCTGTATCCCGAAGCCGGGCTGGCGCCACCGATCGGCGACCCGCTGCGCGGCCCCTATCTGCGCTGGCTGGCGTTCTACGGCGCCTGCTTCGAACCGGCGCTGGTCGACCGCGCGCTCAAGCGCGAACCGCCGCCGCGGGCGATGTCGCCCTATGCCGACTGCGACACCGTGCTGGCGGTGGTGGACGCGCAACTGGCGCGCGGCGACTACCTGCTCGGCGCGCGCTGCAGCGCCGCCGACGTGCTGTGGGGCAGCGCGCTGGGCTGGATGCTGCAGTTCGGCCTGCTCGATTCGCCGGCGCCGACCCGTGCCTACGCCGCGCGGATGGCCGAGCGGCCAGCGGTGCAGCGCGCGCTGGCGGTGGATGCCGCAGCGAGCTAAGAGTGGCTGACACAACGTCGCGCGCAGTCGCCAGGTGGGTGCGGACGGCGCGGAGGAACCGCAGTGAACGCGTGGCACATGAGGATTCCGGGCACCGTCCGCGCCCGCCTGGCGGCTGCCCAGTGGTTTTGTCGGCCACGCTTAAGACCTGCGCCCGCGCGCCGGCACGAGTAAACTAACCGGCTTCCTTTCCACCCGCCTGGATTAAGCGCCATGCCCGGGACCGTCCTGCATCCCCTGCCCTCCGCCGGCCCCGCCGCCGCCGCCGCGCCGGTGCGCGGCAAGCTGTACATCAAGACTCACGGTTGCCAGATGAACGAGTACGACTCGGCCAAGATGGCCGACGTGCTCGCCGCATCCGAGGGCCTGGAGCTGACCGACAACCCCGAAGAAGCGGACGTGGTCCTGGTCAACACCTGCTCGATCCGCGAGAAGGCGCAGGAGAAGGTGTTCAGTCAGCTCGGCCGCTGGAAGGCGCTGAAGGCCGGCGGCAAGCCGGTGATCATCGGCGTCGGCGGCTGCGTGGCGTCGCAGGAAGGCGAGGCCATCGTCAAGCGCGCGCCCTACGTGGACCTGGTGTTCGGCCCACAGACCCTGCACCGGCTGCCGGAGCTGATCCGCGCGCGGCGCGAATCGGGCAAGTCGCAGGTGGACATCAGCTTCCCCGAGGTCGAGAAGTTCGACCGCCTGCCGGAGCCGCGCGCCGAAGGCCCGTCGGCCTTCGTGTCGATCATGGAAGGCTGCTCCAAGTACTGCTCGTTCTGCGTGGTGCCCTACACCCGCGGCGAGGAGATCAGCCGGCCGTTCGAGGACGTGCTGGTGGAAGTGGCGCAACTGGCCGCGCAGGGCGTGCGCGAGATCAACCTGCTCGGCCAGAACGTCAACGCCTACCGCGGCCCCTACGCCGACGCCGAGGCCGGCGAGGAAGCGCAGCATGCCGACCTGGGCCTGCTGATCCGCAGCATCGCGCAGATCGAGGGCATCGGCCGCATCCGCTTCACCACCTCGCATCCGCTGGAATTCAGCGACTCGCTGGTGGAGGCCTACCGCGACGTGCCGCAGCTGGCCAACTACCTGCACCTGCCGGTGCAGGCCGGCAGCGACCGCATCCTCAGCGCGATGAAGCGCGGCTACACCGCGCTGGAGTTCAAGCAGAAGATCCGCAAGCTGCGCGCGGTGCGGCCGGACATCTCGATCAGCTCGGACTTCATCGTCGGCTTCCCCGGCGAGACCGATGCCGACTTCGACAAGACCATGAAGCTGATCGAGGACGTGGGCTTCGACCAGAGCTTCTCCTTCATCTATTCGCGGCGCCCGGGCACGCCCGCCGCCGATCTGGAAGACGACACCCCCGAGGCGGTCAAGCACGCGCGGCTGGCGCGGCTGCAGGCGCACATCAACGCGCATGCGCAGCAGATCTCGCAGGGCATGATCGGCAGCGTGCAGACCGTGCTGGTGGAAGGACCGTCGAAGAAGAACCCGGCCGAGCTGACCGGCAAGACCGAGAACATGCGCTCGGTCAACTTCCCCGGCCACCCGCGCCTGATCGGCCAGTTCGTCGATGTGACCATCACCGAGGCGCTGAGCAACTCGCTGCGCGGCCGCCTGCACCTGGCCGAGGACGACGCCGCGGCCTGAGCGGCGTCGGGTGCGTTCTATTCGAGCGCGCTCAGGAACCGCTCACCGCGCGGACCAATCTGCACGGCCCGCGAATCCGGCACCCGCCGCGCCAGGCCGGTGCCGAGCAGATGCGCGAGCAAGGCACTGCCCAGCGCGCCGGCGACGTGGTCGCGGCGCTCGCTCCAGTCCAGGCACGGCCGGCACAGCGGCCGCCGGGAGCCGCGCAAGGCCGCCACGTCGATGCCGATCGCCGCGCACCAGGCCGCGCCGGACGCGCTCAGGGCCATGCCGTCGCTGCACAGCAGGTACCCGCGCGTCTCCATCTGCTGGCGCCAGCGGATCGCCAGCTCGCCGGCAAGGTGGTCGTAGCACACCCGCGCACGGCGCAGGCCGGCATCCGCCGGGCCGACCCGCCGGGTCTGCGGCGGCGCCAGTCCCATCATCGCCTCGACTGCCGCGGCAACCTGCGCATCGGCCACGCGGAAATAGCGGTGCCGGCCTTGGCGCACCACGGCGAGCAGGCCGGCCTCGACCAGTTGCGTCAGATGCCGGCTGGCGGTGGACGGCGCCACCCCACCATCCAGGGCCAGTTCCGTGGCGGTGCGCGCCTGCCCGCCCATCAACGCCGCCAGCATGCGGCTGCGCGCGGCGTCGCCCAGCAGGAAGGCGACACGGGACAGCGGCGTGGCTTCGCTCATGCTTCGATTCTAGACGAAGCATGGCGCCACGCTGGCGCCTACCGTGCCTGCTCCCACACGAGGCAGGCACCATGACCGACACGCTCCACCACTACGCTTCGCAGCTGCACTGGACCGGCAACCGCGGCGGCGGCACCGCCGACTACGCCGGCTACGGCCGCGACTACACCCTGCAGGTTCCCGGCAAGCCGCGACTGCCCGGCAGCGCCGATCCCGCGTTCCGTGGCGACCCGGCGCTGCACAATCCAGAAGACCTGTTCGTCGGCGCCCTCGCCGCCTGCCACATGCTCACCTACCTGGCGCTGTGCGCACATGCCGGCATCCGGGTGTTGGCCTACGACGACCAGGCGCAGGGCTGGCTGGAGCTGCATCCCGGCCGGGGCGGACGCTTCCGCGAGGTGGCGCTGGCGCCGCGGGTGACCATTGCCGCGGACAGCGATGCGACCCGCGCGCACGCGCTGCACGCACAGGCGCACGCGCAGTGCTTCATCGCCAACAGCTGCGCGGTGGCGGTGCGCTGCGAGGCGACGGTCGTGCACGGCGAGGCGGCGGCGGAGGCGCTGCGATGAAGGACGTGGAGATCCATCTCGACGATCGCCCCGGCGCACTGGCGGCGATGGCCCAGGCACTGGGCGCGGCCGGCATCAGCATCGAAGGCGGCGGCGCATGGCGCGTGGAGGGCCACGCGGTCGCGCACTTCCTGTTCGATGCTGCCGCGCCGGTGCGCGACGCGCTGCAGGCGCACGGCATTCGCGTCGCCGCCGAGCGCCCCGCGGTGCTGCTGCGCCTGGACCAGCAAACGCCGGGACAACTCGGCCTGCTGACTGGCCTGCTGGGCGCCGCCGGCATCGACATCGCCGTGCAGTACAGCGATCACCACGGTCAGCTGGTGCTGGTGGTGGACGATCTTGCCGGCGCACGGGCGATCGCGGACGCGTGGATGCAGGAACGCGCCGCACGCCGCGACGGTGCGCAGCGATAAGGCCCGCCGCGACCTTCCGAACCGCACGCGCGCCGCGGCCACGCGCGAGGCGCCGGCCGGATCGCTGCGGTTTTTTTCGCCACCACAGGGCAGCGCCTTGCGTGGCAAGGCGTTCGCACGGTTGTCCACAGGCTTTTGGACAATCGATCCACATCCGTTGTGGACAACGTTGCCATCGCCGCGTCGTGCGGGTCGCGGCGGCGCTCACAGGCCCGCAGGGCGCAGTCGATCGCGTCGGCGTGCACGCGCCGACGCCGTCGCCGCGCGCCCTTCACTGGCCCGGCTACGCGCTGCGCGCTACCCTTTGCGCCCCTCGTTTTCGACGCTGCCGCTGGCGGCGTGCGCCCGCCATGACCACCCCTGCGCAACGCGACTTCACCCTGGATCCCGCCGACACCGAGCGCCTGGCCAACCTGGCCGGTCCGTTCGATGCGCACCTGCGGCAGATCGAACTGCGCCTGGGCGTGGAGATCTCCAACCGTGGCAACGTGTACCGGGTGACCGGGCCGGAGCAGGCGGTGGCCGCGGCGGAGCGGCTGCTGCAGGCGCTGTACGCCGAGGCCGACCACGTCGTCTTCGACGACCAGGAAATCCACCTGCGGCTCAACCAGTCCAATGTCGACCAGGTGGCGCAGCGCGCCTACCAACCGCAGGAGGTGGCGATCAAGGTCAAGCGTGGCACGGTGCGCGGCCGCGGCGCCAACCAGGCCAAGTACCTGCACCAGATCGCCACCCACGACATCAACTTCGGCATCGGCCCGGCCGGCACCGGCAAGACCTTCCTGGCCGTGGCCAGCGCGGTGGAAGCACTGAACGAATCGCGGGTGCAGCGGCTGATCCTGGTGCGCCCGGCGGTGGAGGCCGGCGAGAAGCTCGGCTTTCTGCCCGGCGACCTCAGCCAGAAGGTCGACCCCTACCTGCGCCCGCTGTACGACGCGCTGTACGAGATGCTGGGCGTGGAGAAGGTGGTCAAGCTGCTGGAGAAGAACGTCATCGAGATCGCGCCGCTGGCGTACATGCGCGGACGCACCCTCAACGACGCCTACGTGATCCTGGACGAAGCGCAGAACACCACCATCGAACAGATGAAGATGTTCCTGACCCGCCTCGGCTTCGGCAGCACCGCCGTGGTCACCGGCGACCTGACCCAGATCGACCTGCCCAAGCACGTCAAGTCCGGCCTGCGCGATGCCATCGAGGTGCTGCACGAGGTGGATGGGGTCAGCTTCACCTTCTTCGAGGCGCGCGACGTGGTCCGGCATCCGCTGGTGGCGCGCATCGTCAACGCCTACGAGAAGCGCGACGTCGTCGACCGCGCCAGCGGCCCGTCGGCGTGATCCGCACCTGGCCGGCGCTGCTGGGAACGTTGCTCGGCGTGGCCGGCAGTGCCGGCGGCCACACGCCCGAGCGGACGCCAGCGCAGGATCCGGCGCCGCAACGCGTCGCCCTGGCGCAATCGCTGACCGCGCCGTGCGTGTCGATCGTGCAGGACAGCGCCGTCATCGGCCTGCCGCGCGATGTGCTCGAGCGCGCCGCGGCGATCGCCCGCACTTCGCCGACCGCGCCGCGCGGCAACGAAGCGCAGCGCCTGGCCTGGATCGCCGGCACCCGGGCCCAAGCCCTGCTCGATGCGGCCGAGGCCCCCGGCGCGACGCGCGACCGCTTCGGCTGCAATGCGCTGGCCTACAAGCAGGTGCCGGCTGACAGCCTTTACCTGGTCGGCGACCTGCTCGCACACGGCCAGGCCGCGGTATGGCTCCCGGCCTCGGCGCGCTTCGCCGCCACGGTGGAGATCCGGCGCGACAACCCGCAGTGCAAGCGAGGCCCGATGGGCAGCGCGGCCTACCGCATCGACGACGAAAAGACCCCGTTGCTGTTCCTGGTCGCCTGCGTGACCTGAGCCGCACACCGCACACCGACGACCTGTGCAGTTCGGTCGCGCCGCGCATGCGGGAACGCTGGTGCGAGGCAAGCCCGCCTCAGCGCCGACGACGCAAGGTCGCCCTGAGCCGCCGCACGCGCGATACTGTGCCCCCACCGCTGTACTCGGCCGTCTGCCATGACCAAAGGTCCCGTCCGCCTCGATGTCGGCGTCAGCTACGCCCTGCCCCGTGCCGGGCTGCCGGCGGCGACGAGCTTCCGCAAGTGGGTCGCCGCGGCACTGAAGGGCCGCATCCGCGAGGCCGACTTGGCGATCCGCCTGGTTGACGACCGTGAAGGCCGCGCCCTCAACCAGCACTACCGGGGCAAGGACTACGCGACCAACGTGCTCAGCTTTCCGGCCGAACTGCCAGAGGGGCTGCCGAAGGGCGTGAAACTGCCGCTGCTCGGCGACCTGGTGATCTGCGCGCCGGTGGTGGCGCGCGAAGCCGCCGAACAGGACAAGCCGCTCAACGCGCACTACGCGCACCTGACCGTGCACGGGGTGCTGCACCTGCTCGGCTGGGACCACGAGGACGACAAGGAGGCCGAGGCGATGGAGCAACTGGAACGCGAGATCCTCGCCGACCTCGGCGTCTCCGACCCCTACGCCGGCGAGCGTTGATCCGATATCCCACGCCCTCTGCCGCGACCGACCCTCACCCCAACCCCTCTCCCGAGGGGAGAGGGGCTCGGTGTGTCCCCCTACCCACCCCGCGCTGGTCAAGCGCGAGCCCCGGCGGTAACGTGGCCGCGCGGCGATCGCCGCAGCCCGCTTTCCTTCGAGGTTCCGTGCGTTGATCCGTCCCTCGCTCGTCCTGCTCGCGCTGGCCTGCGCCGCTCCGGCGGCGGCCATCGCGACGCCACCCGCGCCGCCCGCTGCGGCACCTGCCGCCACTGCGGCCGGCGATCCGCCCATCGATCTGCCGGCGCTGCTGGAATGCCGCCAGCACGTGACCGACTTCACCGCGCTGGCGCCGCTGCTGGCCGATCCGCTGAAGGCGGTGGCGCACGGCTGGCGGCCGCTGCCGCAGACCAACCTGTTCATGACCGAGTACGCGCTGACCCGACCGATCCAGGTGTTCGGCTACAGCAGCGAGCGCATCGCCTTCTCCGGCGCCAGCGTGATGGCGATCCTGGACCTGCCCGATCCGCGGCCGCTGGCCAAGCGCCTGAACCTGGAAGCGGCGGTGGACACCCCGGAGAAGGCCATGTTCGGCCGCGAAGTGCTCAGCCGCGACGTGCGCGACCCCAAGACCGGCGAGCCGATGATCGAGTCGATCATCCTCAGCGTGTCCACGGTCAAATCGCATCCCGGCAAGACCCTGGCCGGCTGCAGCTACAGCCTGGACCTGCCCGAGGAGCCGGGCGCGCCGCCGGCGCCGGACGTGCTGCACACGCCGCCCAAGGGCGGCTGAACCCGGGCCGGCAGGCCGTCGACGGCCTGCGGCTGGCGTCGCGATGCTGTCGCGACCGCCCTGTTAGACTTGCCGTTACCGCCCGTTCGACCGGGCGCCTACCCACAGAACATGTCAGAAGACGGACCGAGTAGCTCCTCCCCGGAATCCCACGAAAAACGCCGCGGCTGGCTGGAACGCCTGACCTCGGTGTTCTCCGGCGACCCGCACACCCGCGACGATCTGGTCGAGGTGTTGCGCGACGCGCAGCAAGATGGCCTGATCGCCGCCGACACGCTGCGCATGATGGAGGGCGCGCTGTCGGTCTCCGAACTCACCGTCGGCGACGTGATGGTGTCGCGCGCGCAGATGGTGTCGCTGTCGGTGGAGGCGCGCTTCCTCGACCTGATGAAGCAGGTGGTCGAATCCGGCCATTCGCGCTTCCCGGTGCACGGCGAGAACAAGGACGACATCCTCGGCATCCTGCTGGCCAAGGACCTGCTCCGCGGGGTGGTCGCCGACCACGGTCCGGGCACGGTGCGCGAACTGCTGCGCCCGGCGGTGCTGATTCCCGAATCGAAGAAGCTCAACGTCCTGCTCAAGGAGTTCCGGCTCTCGCGCAACCACATGGCGATCGTGGTCGACGAGTACGGCGGCGTGGCCGGCCTGGTCACCATCGAAGACGTGCTGGAGCAGATCGTCGGCGACATCGACGACGAGCACGACGACGCCGAGGACGAGGCCTCGCTGATCGCCGCGCAGGCCGACGGCCAGTACGTGGTGGACGCGCTGACCCCGATCGAGGATTTCAACGAGCGCTTCGGCGCCGACTTCCCGGACGACGACTACGACACCGTGGGCGGCCTGGTCACCGAGGCGATCGGCCACCTGCCCGAGACCGGCGAGGAACTCACCCTGGGGCGGTTCGCCTTCCGCGTGGCGCGGGCCGACGCGCGTCGGGTGCAGGCTTTCCACGTCACCATCCTGCCGCCCGCCGCGCAGGACGGCGCTTGAGCGCGCGCGCCGTGCCGCGCGCCAGCGCGGCGTGCTGGCTGGGGATGTTGCTGGCGCTGTGGGCCGGGCTGGCCTTCGCGCAGACGCCGCCCGCGGATCCGGCGGCCCCGCCGCCGCTGGCCGCCGCGCCGGCGCCCACGCCGCCCGCAGGGGCTGCGACCGCCGCAGCCGACGCCAGCGACCCGGCGCCGCGCATCGGCGTGGCCACGATGCAGCCCGGCGAAGTGTTCTTCGAGCGCTTCGGCCATGACGCCATCGTGGTGCTCGACCCGCGCACGGGCCAGGCCACCTCGTACAACTTCGGCTTCTTCGACCCCAGCGAACCGGGCTTCGTCGGCCGCTTCGCCGCCGGCGACATGCGCTACTACCTGGTCGCGCTGCCGCTGCAGGAGGACCTGGAGCAGTACCGCGAAGCCGGCCGCGGCGTGGATATCCAGTGGCTGGACCTGGCCCCGGCGCAGGCGCGCGCGCTGCAGCAGGCGCTGGCCTGGCGTGCGCGTCCGGAAAACGCGCGCTACCGCTACGACTACTACACCGCCAACTGCGCGACGATGGTCCGCGACGCGCTGGACCGGGCCATGGGCGGGGCGCTGCACGCGCAACTGTCCGGCCGCTCGCGCGGCAACACATACCGCAGCGAGTCGGTGCGCCTGGCCTCGCCGGCACCGTGGATGTGGCTGGGCTTCGACCTGGGCCTGGGCCCGTACGCCGACAAGCCGCTGTCGCGCTGGGAAGAGGCCTTCGTGCCGATGCGCCTGGCCGAGAGCCTGAACGAGGTGCGCAACAGCGCCGGTCGCCCGCTGGTGCAGGCGCGCCAGCAATTGCTGCCGCAGCGGCTGCCACCGGAACCGGCGGAACAGCTGCGGCACTGGTGGCCGTGGCTGCTGGTCGGGCTGGCCGCGGCGGCGGCCGTGCTCGCGCTGGGCCGCCGCCCGCGCTGGCTGGCGGCGCTGGCGCTGCCGTTCTGGCTGCTGTGCGCGCTCGGCGGTGCGGTCCTGCTGTACCTGTGGGGCTTCAGCGAGCATCGCGCCGCCTGGGGCAACCGCAACCTGCTGTTGCTGGATCCGCTGTGCCTGCCGCTGCTGTTCGGCGGTTTTGCGGTACTGCGGGGACGCCGCCCCGGGCGCTGGTTCGACGTGCTGCTGTGGCTGGTGGTGGCGCTGGCCGGCGCCGCGCTGCTGATCCACTGGCTGTCGATGCTGCAGCCGCAGTTCAACCTGCAATGGATCGCGCTGTTGCTGCCGGTGCACGCGGCGCTGGCCTGGGCGCTCACCCGCCCTCGCCCGCAGCCCTGATACCGTCCAGCCACCTCAGCACGCGCGCCTGCGCCGAACCCGATCCCGCCATGGCCTCCGCGACCGCCAACCCCGCCTGCGTCATCAACTGCGTGCACTACGACGGCCACGGCCGTCGCCACGACATCGCCCTGGAGCAGATCAGCGACGTGCTGGCCGGCCAGGAGGACGGCTTCGTCTGGGTCGGCATGTACGAGCCCGGCGATGCCGTGCTGCAGCAGCTCAAGGAAGAGTTCCAACTGCACGAATTGGCGATCGAGGACACCCGCAAGGCGCACCAGCGACCCAAGGTCGAGGCCTTCGGCAACTCACTGTTCCTGGCAGTGCACACCGCGCAGGTGATCGACGAGCGCATCGTCTACGGCGAAACCCATGCCTTCCTCGGCGAGCGCTTCCTGCTGACCGTGCGCCACGGCGCCTCCCTGCCCTACGCGCCGGTGCGCGAGCGGCTGGAACGCGAGGCCTCGCTGATGAAATTGGGCCCGTCGTACGCGCTGTACGCGGTGCTGGACTACGTGGTGGACAACTACCAGCCGATCCTGGACGCCTTCCGGCAGAGCCTGGAGCGGCTGGAGGCCGACATCTTCGCCGAGGCGTACCGCCGCGACACCGCGATCCGGCTATACGAACTCAAGCGCGAACTCAACCAGATGCGCCTGGGCGTGGCGCCGCTGCAGGACGTGCTGGCGCACCTCAAGCGCCACCCCGGCCCGCTGATCGCCGAGGAAGTGCGGCTCTACGTGCGCGACGTGCTCGACCATGCGGTGCGCACCAACGACGCCATCGACACCC
Organism: Xanthomonas indica; assembly: GCF_040529045.1. Taxonomy (NCBI): domain Bacteria; kingdom Pseudomonadati; phylum Pseudomonadota; class Gammaproteobacteria; order Lysobacterales; family Lysobacteraceae; genus Xanthomonas; species Xanthomonas indica. Next base: position 3,620,495 of record NZ_CP131914.1, read on the forward strand.
TGCGCGAGATGCTGGGCACCGCGCTGAGCGTGAACCTGTCGCTGGTCACACTGGCGCAGGGCGAGACGGTCAAGCGCCTCGGCGCCTGGGCCGCCCTGCTCGCCGCCCCGACCCTGATCACCAGTTGGTACGGCATGAACTTCAAGCAGATGCCGGAACTGGACTGGCCCTGGGCCTACCCGCTGATGGTGGGCGGTGTCGCCGCGGTGTGTGTGGCGCTGTATGTGGCGTTCAAGCGGGCAAGGTGGCTTTGAGCCGCCGCGCAGCGGCGGCGGGAATGGGGAGACGGGAATCGGGAATGGGCAGCGCGCCGCTCACGTGAGGCCGCATTGAATCATTGAACTGCAGCAGTCGTTCTTGGCAGACGGCGCTCCCAGACCCCGCCGCTTTTCCCATTCCCAATTCTCCATTCCCGATTCCCAGCTCACCCCACATACACCGACTTGATGTTCATGAACTCATGGATGCCGTGCTCGGCCAGTTCGCGGCCGAAGCCGGAGCGCTTGATGCCGCCGAACGGGAGGCGCACGTCGCTCTTGACGATGGCGTTGACGAAGGCGGCGCCGCACTGCAGTCGGCAAGCCACGCGTTCGCCGCGGGCGCGGTCGGCGGTCCACACGCTGCCGCCCAGGCCGAAGGTGGTGTCGTTGGCCACGCGCACGGCCTCCGCCTCGTCGGCTACGCGCAGGATCGCCGCGACCGGGCCGAACAGTTCCTCGTCGTAGGCCGGCATGCCCGGGGCCACATTGTCGAGGATCGACGCCGGATAGCCGGCGTGGCTGCCGCGCTCGGGTTCGCACCCCAGCAGCGGCTTGGCGCCCTTGGCGATGCTGGCCTGCACCTGCTTGTGCAGTTCGTCGCGCAGGTCCTGGCGCGCCATCGGTGCCAGCGTGGTCGCCTCGTCTTGCGGATCGCCGAGGCGCCGCTCGGCGGCGGCGGCAACGAAGCGGCGCACGAACTCATCGGCGATCGCCTCCACCACCACGAAGCGCTTGGCCGCGATGCAGGTCTGCCCGGCGTTGTCGAAGCGCGACTTCACCGCCGCGGTCACGGTGGCGTCCAGGTCGGCGTCGTCCAGCACCACGAAGGCATCGCTGCCGCCCAGTTCCATCACGCACTTCTTCAACTGCCCACCGGCGTTGGCGGCGATGGAACGGCCGGCACGCTCGCTGCCGGTCAGGGTCACCGCGGCCACGCGCGCATCGCGCAGTACCTCTGCGGCCTGGTCGTTGTCGATGTGCAGCACGTCGAACACGCCGGCCGGCAGGCCGGCGTCGGCCAGCACCTTGCGAATCGCGTCGGCGCAGCGCGGCACGTTGCTGGCGTGCTTGAGCAGGGCGACGTTGCCGGCCATCAGCGCCGGCGCCAGGAAGCGGAATACCTGCCAGATCGGGAAGTTCCACGGCATCACCGCCAGCACGCAGCCCAGCGGTTCGTAGCGCACGTAGCTGCGCTGCGCGTCGGTGGCCACCGGCTGCTCGCGCAGGTACTCGGCCGCATGCTCGGCGTAGTAGTCGCAGGCCGCGGCGCACTTGTCGAGTTCGGCCAGGGCTTCCTTGCGCAGCTTGCCCATTTCCGCGGTCATCACCCGCTGGATCGCGTCGCGCTGTTCGCGCAACTGCGCGCCGACCTTGCGCACCAGCGCGCCACGTTGCTCCAGCGGCGTCGCCGCCCAGCCCGGGAATGCCTGCGCGGCGGCGGCCAGGCGCTGTTCCACGGCAGCGGCATCCATCAGTTCGAGACTGTATTCGACCTGGCCGGTGGCCGGATTGACGGTGTCGTAAGGCATCGCGCGGACTCCTGGAAAAATGTCCGGCCAGCCTAGCGCGGTGGAGGTTGCGGCAGCGTGGCGATGCCGTCGAGCGCGATGGCTCACAGTGTTCCGCCATGTCCGTAGGAGCAAGGCAATGCCCTAACCCACCTGCTGCTGCGCCAATTGGAGATCGCGCTGGCGCCGCTTCTCGCTGCGCGCCATCAGCCACCAGCCGATGACGGCGGCGATCGACACCGCCAGCACCATCAGCGTGGCCAGTGCGTTGATCTTGGGCTTCAGGCCCATGCGCACCGACGAGAACACGGTCATCGGCAGCGTGGTCGAATCCGGGCCGGCGACGAAGTTGGCGATCACCACGTCGTCCAGCGACAGGGTGAACGCCAGCAACCAGCCCGACACCAGCGCCGGCGCGATGATCGGCACGGTGATCAGGAAGAACACCTTGAGCCGGTTGGCGCCCAGGTCCATCGCCGCCTCTTCCAGCGAGCGATCCAGTTCCTGCAGGCGCGAGGACACCACCACGGTGACGAAGGACAGGGTGAAGGTGACATGCGCGGCCCAGATCGCCACCACGCCCTTGGGCGGGATGCCGAGCACGCCGCCCATCGACACCAGCATCATCATGATCGACAGGCCGATGATCACCTCCGGCATCACCAGCGGCGCGGTCACCAGCGCGCCGAACAGGCTCTTGCTGCGGAAGCGGCGAAAGCGCGTCATCGCCATCGCCGCCAGCGTGCCGATCACCATCGACGCGGTCGCGGTCCAGAACGCCACCTTCAGGCTGATCCACGCCGCCTGCAGGATCTGCCGGTCGCGCAGCAGTTCGCCGTACCACTTGGTGGAGAAGCCGGCCCACACCGTCGCCAGCTTGGAGGCGTTGAACGAATACACCATCAACAGCAGGATCGGCAGGTACAGGAAGGCGAAGCCGGCGCCCAGCACCGTCCAGCGCAGCACCGTGCCCATGCCGCCGCGCACGCCGCTCATGCCTGCCCGCCTTCGAGCTGACGCTGCTGGTAGCGGTTGAAGATCAGGATCGGCACCATCAGCAGCGCCAGCATGGCGATCGCCACCGCCGAAGCGGTCGGCCAGTCGCGGTTGTTGAAGAATTCGCCCCACAGCACCCGGCCGATCATCAGCGTGTCCGGGCCGCCGAGCATTTCCGGGATCACGAACTCTCCCACCGCCGGGATCATCACCAGCATGCAGCCGGCGACGATGCCCGGCCGCGACAGCGGCAGGGTCACGGTCAGGAACGCCTTCCACGGCGGCGCACCGAGATCGTAGGCGGCCTCGAGCAGGCGCTGGTCGAGCTTGACCAGGGTCGCGTACAGCGGCAGCACCATGAACGGCAGGTAGCAGTAGACGATGCCGATGTAGGCGGCGACCGGGGTGTAGAGGATGTGCAGCGGCGCATCGATCAGGCCCAGCGCCAGCAGCGCCCGGTTGAGCACGCCGTTGCTGTCGAGGATGCCGATCCAGGCGTAGACGCGGATCAGGAACGAGGTCCACGACGGCAGCACCACCAGCATCATCGCGATGTTGCGCGCCGACGGCGACAGCCGCGCGATCGCGTAGGCCATCGAATAGCCAATCAGCAGGGTCAGCGCGGTGGAGATGCCGGCGATCTTGATCGAGCCCCAGTAGGCCTCGATGTACTGGTGGTCGCGCAGCAGGGCCAGGTAGTTCTGCAGGGTCAGTTTCAGCGTCAGCACGCCGTCACGCATCTCCAGCAGGTCGCTGTACGGCGGGCTGCGGATCGCCTGCTCGGCGAAGGAGATGCGCAGCACGATCAGGAACGGGATCGCGAAGAACAGCAGCAGCCACAGGTACGGCGCGGCGATCACCAGCCAGCGCAGCGCCGGCAGCGAACCCAGGCGCAAGCGCTGCTGCAGGCGCAGCCGCTGCGTCGGTTCCGGCGGCACCGGGACGACGGGCGCGCTCATGCGGTCAGCACCACGCCGTCGTTGTCGTCCCACGACACCCACACCGCGTCGCCCCAGGTCATGCCTTCGCTGTCCCAGCGCTTCTGGTTGGCGAAGTTGGATTGCACGCGGATGCCGCTGGGCAGGCGCACATGGAAGATCGAGTGGCTGCCGAAATAGGCGATGTCCTCGATGGTGCCGCGCGCCTTGTTGTAGGTCTGCTCGGGTTCGCCCTTGGTGATCCAGACCTTTTCCGGACGCACCGCGAATGCCACCTCCTGCCCCTCCACGCCGGTGATGCCGTGACTGATGTAGATCGGCACCGGGAACTGCGGGCACAGCACGGTCACGTGGTCGGGGTGGTCCTCGCCGATCCGGCCCTCGAACATGTTCACCGAGCCGATGAACTCGGCGGCGAAGCGGCTGTTCGGCGACTCGTAGATGTCGTCCGGCGTGCCGACCTGGCGGATGCGGCCCTGCTCCATCAGCGCGATGCGCGTGGCCATGGTCATCGCTTCCTCCTGGTCGTGGGTGACCATCACGCAGGTCACCCCCGAGGTCTCGATGATGGACACCAGTTCCAGCTGCATCTGCGAGCGCAGCTTCTTGTCCAGCGCGCCCATCGGCTCGTCCAGCAACAGCAGCTTGGGCCGCTTGGCCAGCGAGCGCGCCAGCGCCACGCGCTGCTGCTGGCCGCCGGAGAGCTGGTGCGGCTTGCGCTTGCCGAGCGTGCCCAGCCGCACCAGCTCCAGCATCTCGCCGACACGGCTGGCGATGGCGCTGCGCGACAGCCCGTCTTGCTTCAAGCCGAAGGCGATGTTCTGCTCCACGCTCATGTGCGGGAACAGCGCATAGGACTGGAACATCATGTTGAGCGGGCGCCGGTACGGCGGCAACCCATCCAGCGGCTGGCCGTCGAGCACGATGCGACCGCGGCTGGGCTGCTCGAACCCGCCCAGGCAGCGCAGCAGCGTCGACTTGCCGCTGCCGGAGCCGCCGAGCAGCGCGAAGATCTCGCCCTGGCCGATGTCCAGGTCGATGTCGTCCAGCGCGACGAACCCGTCGAACTCCTTGCGTAGCCCAGCGATGGACACATAGCCGGCCCCCTTGGCCGGCGGCTGCGCCGGCAGATGGTCGGTTCTCGCTTCGCTCAACGCCATCGGTGATTCCCCGTGAAGCACGCCGTCGTGCGGAGCGCCGATGCAGCGGCGACCGCGGCGTGGTGGATCTCAGTGTAGCCGTGGGCGCGTGGAATTCGGGAGTCGGGATTGGGGATTCGCAAAAGCGGCGCGCGCCTACTGCGTCGTGGTCGGCGCCGGTGCCTCCGGTGCCGCCCAGCCCAGGCCCAGGCTCTTCTGCAAGGCGACGTAGCGCAGCAGCACCTGGGTGTGCGCCTGCAGCGCGCTGTCCTGGGCCGAGGCCTGCTGGCGCTGCACGTCCAGCGCATCGATCAGCGACGACGCGCCGGCGGCATAGCGCTGCTGCAGCAAGGCGGCGGAACGATCCGCCGACGCCGCGGCCTTGTCTGCCGCCAGCGCCTGCTGACGCGCGGCGCCGAACCGCGCCAGCGCGCCGTTGGCGTCCTGCAGCGCGGCCAGCACCGTGCCCTCGTAGGCGGCCAGGCGCGCGTCGTTGCCGGCACGGGCCTGCTCGACCTTGGCGCGGGTGGCGCCGAAGTCGAAGAGCGACCATTGCAGGAACGGCGCCACCACGCTGTTGACCGCATCGCGGCCGAGATCGCCCGGCGAGGTCGCAGCCATGCCGATGTTGCCGAGCAGCCGCACTTGCGGGAAATACGCGCTCAGCGCTTCGCCGATCTTCGCCGAGGACGAAGCCAGCTGACGCTCGGCGCGGCGCACGTCCGGGCGCCGGCGGATCAGCGCGCCGGCATCGTCCACCGGCACCGTCGCCGGCAGCGTCGGCAACGGCCGGTCGGCGGCCAGTTCGGCATCGAGCGCACCCGGCTCGCGGCCGATCATCAGCGCCAGTTGGTCCAGCGCCACCTGCGCCTGCGCCTGCAGGTCCGGCAGCACCGCTTCCTGCTGCTGCAACTGCGCCTGCGCACGTTCCACCTGCAGATCGGCGTCGGCGCCGCGCTCGCGGCGCTGGCGGGTCAGTTGCAGAGTCTGCCGGGCGGCCTCCAGGTTGCGCTGGGCCACGACCATGCGCGCACGGGTGCTGCGGTAGCCCAGATAGGCCTGCCCCACTTCGGCGGCGATCTGCACCTGGGTGTCGGCCAGGTCGGCCTCGTCGGCCTGCGCATCGGCCAGCGCGCCTTCGCTGGCGCGGCGGCGGCGGCCGAAGAAATCCAGTTCCCAGCTGGCATCGATGCCGACGCTGTAGAGCTGCATGCGCGGATCGATCTCCACCGGCTGGCCGGTGCCGGCGGCGATGCTGCCCAGGCGGTCGGTCAGCGCATCCGGCGCACGTGCGTTGAGATAGGCCGCGTTGGCGCCGACGCTGGGCAGTTGCTCGGCGTGGCGCTGGTCGACCAGGGCGCGCGAGGCGCGCAGGCGCGCCTGCGCTACGCGCAGGTTCGGGCTGTGCTGCAGCGCCTGCTCGACCAGCCTGCTCAACTGCGGGTCGTGCAGGGTCTCCCACCAGCGCTGCGGCGGCGGTGCCGGTACCACCCCGGCGGCAGCCGCCGTGGCATCGGCGCGATGCAGCCGCGGCTGCGCCAGCGCCGCCTCGGCCACCGGCGGCGGCTTCACGTAGTCCGGGCCGAGCATGCAGGCCGACAGCAGCGACGGCAGCGCGGCGGCGACGAGAACGCGGGAGAAACGCTGGGCCATGGAATCCTCAATGCATCGCGAGCGGAGCGCCGCCCTTGGGCAGCGGCTTGAGCAGGAACGCCAGCGGGATCGTGCAGACCACGATCACCCCGAAGATCCAGAACAGGTCGTTGTAGGTCATCACCAGCGCCTGCTGCTGCACCAGCCGCGCCAGTTGCGCCAGCGACTGCATCGCCGCGCCGGCGCCGGAGGCCGACTGCAGCTGCGCGGCGATGCCGTGCAGGTAGTCCTGCGCCATCGGCGAATTGGCGGTGGTGCCGCTGCCGAGCATCTGGGTGTGGAACACCATGCGCCGCTCCTGGAAGGTGGAGATCAGCGCCAGCCCGATCGAGCCGCCCATGTTGCGCGCGGCGTTGAACAGGCCGGACGCATCGCCGGCCAGGTCCGCCGGCACCGAGGAGATCGCCGCCTGGTTGAGCGACATCATCGCCAGCGCCAGCCCGCAGCCCTGCAGCAGCTGCCCGGCGACGAAATGCATGCCGACCGATTCGGCGGTCAAATGCATGTTGACGAAGCAGGCCGCGGCGAAGCAGCTCAACCCGCCCAGCACCAGCACGCGCACGTCCACCGTGGTCAGCAGCTTGGGCATCATCGGCATCAGCAGCACCGTGGGAATGCCCGACAGCAGCACCACGTAGCCGGACTGTTCGGTGTTGTAGCCGGAGATCACCGCCAGGAACTGCGGGATCATGTACATGACCCCGAACAGGATCATGCCCACCGCCATCACCATCACGAACACCGCGCCGAAACTGCGCTGCAGCAGGATCGACAGGCGGATCACCGGCTGCCGGCTGAGGAATTGCGAGGCCACCAGGGCGATGAAGCCGACCAGCGAGACCACACTCAGCAGCACGATCTCGGTGGACTCGAACCAGCGCTCGCGCTGGCCCTCCTCCAGCACCACGGTCAAGGCGCCCAGCCCGGCGGTGAGGCCGAAGATGCCGAGCCAGTCGGCGTCGAGCAGGCCGCGCAGATACATGCGCTCGTGCGGCAGCCCGAGCAGCAGCAGCGCCACCAGGCCGGCGCAGACCGGCACGTTGAGGAAGAAGGCGTAATGCCAACTCACGTTCTCGGTGAGCCAGCCGCCCAGCAGCGGCCCGATCACCGGGCCCAGGATCACGGTCATGCCGAACAGCGCCGTGCCCAGGGTCTGCTGCGCCGGCGGCAGGCGCGTGGCGACGATGGTCAGCGCGGTGGGGATCAGCGCGCCGCCGGCAAAGCCCTGGCCGACGCGGCCCAGGATCATCATGGTCAGGCTGTTGGACAGCCCGCACACCACCGAGAAAAAGGTGAACAGCAGCGCGCAGATCAGCAGGAAGTTGCGCAGCCCGAGGGTGCGCACGAACCAGCCGGTCAGCGGGATCATCACGATCTCGGCGACCAGGTAGGAGGTCGAGATCCAGGTGCCCTCGGTGCCGCTGGCGCCGACCTCGCCCTGGATGGTCGGCAGCGCGGCGTTGACGATGGAGATGTCCAGCGTCGCCATGAACGAGCCGATGGTGCCGGCGGCCACCGCCAGCCAGGCGCCGGTGTCGGCCTTTTGCGGCGCCTGCGCGCCGGCCGCCGCGGCCGCTTCGCTCACGGGTTGCGCCCACGCGGGGCGACCGCATCCTGGCCCTGCGCGTCCTCCTCCTCCACGCGCTCCTTGGCGTCCTTGGCACTGCGCGTATCCACCGTCACCGTGACCGACATGCCCGGCACCAGCACCTTGCGCGCCTCGGCGCCGGCCTTGAGGCGGATCCGCACCGGCACCCGCTGCACCACCTTGGTGAAGTTGCCGGTGGCATTCTCCGGCGGCAGCAGCGCGAACTGCGACCCGGTGCCGGGCGCGATGCTCTCGACCACGCCGTCCAGTTCCACGCCGGACAGCGCATCGACCTCGATCCGCGCCGGCTGCCCCGGCCGCATCAGCCCGACCTGTGTTTCCTTGAAGTTGGCGCTCAGGTACAGCGCCTCCACCGGCACCACGCTCATCAGCCGGGTGCCGGCCGCGACGAACTGGCCGACCTGTACGGTCTTGTCGCCGATGCGGCCGGCGATGCGCGCGGTCAGGCGGGTGTCCTCCACCGCCACCTCCGCCTGCGCGGCATCGGCCTGCGCCTGCACCAGCGCGGCCCGCGCTTGGTCGAGCTGGGCGCTGGTGCCCTGCACCTGGCTCTCGGCGGCGACCACCTGGGCCTTGGCCACGTCGAACTGCGCCTGCGCGCGGTCGCGGTCGTGGAGGATGCTTTCGTAGTGTTCGTGGGTGTCGGCGCCGGACGCGGCCAGCGGCCCGAAGCGCTTGGCCTCGCCCTGGGCGAAGCGCAGGGTGGCGGCGGCCGCGGTCACCTGGGTGCGCGCCTGCAGCAGGCTGGCGCGCTGCGCCTGCAACCCGGCCTCGGCGGCGGCGATGTCGGCTTGGCGCACCGCGATGGCGGCCTGCGCCTGTTCCAGGGTGGCGCGGTAGGTGCGCGGGTCGATCTCCAGCAGCGGCTGCCCGGCGGCGACGGTCTGGTTGTCGCGCACGTACACCGCGGTCACGTAGCCGTTGACCCGCGGCGCCACCGCCACGGTGTCGGCCTGCAGATAGGCGTTGTTGGTCTCCTGCAGGTAGCGGCCGGTGGTGAGGTAGTAGATCAGCCACACCAGCAGGCCGATCACCACCAGCAGGCCGATCAGCAACAAGGTCCATTTGACCTTGGGGTTCTTCAGCGGCGATGGGGTATCGGACTTGCCGGCGTCGTCGCTGCCCGCGCCGTCCCGGCGCGCGTCATCCCGGCGCTTGCCGGCCTGGCCCTGGTCGTCATGGGCGTCGTGCGCGGCGGCCTGCCGCGGCGCCTGCGAGGAGTCTGGGTCGTGGTTGCTCAAGTCGCTGATTCCTGGGGAGAGGAAGAACGTCGCCGGGTCGGGACGGCGGGCCACCAGACGGTAGCGTACGCCGCATCGGCGCATTATTTGTACCGGTGGGTACAGGGTGTGTGAGCATCGGGTGGCAGGCCGGCTCTGGGCGTCTGCGCGATTGCGGACGGTGTGCAGGACGCCACCCGGCCGCTTGCTTCGAGCCAATGGTGTCCAGGCCTGTCATCCCGCTGGGACCCCATGTGCGGGGGGCCTTCAGCCGCGCGACGAGGCGCTATCGGGAAGGCCGGTCGCGGCTGAAGCCGCTCCTACGAGAGCGGTCTTGCGCTGCCCGATACCAGTCGGGAGCGCTTGCCGGGGCGGCACCTGCGTCCACCAACAAAAGCTGTAGGAGCGGCTTCAGCCGCGACGAGAGACGACGCGATACGTCCTAGGCAGCATCGCGTCGGGACTGAAGTCCCTCCCACTACGTGCTGGTGCTTGGCATGGCCGGTTTGGGCAAGCGCGACGCGCTGCCTGCCCACATCAACAACGCGACGTTACCGGCCCCCTGAGTCCAGCCGCTCAACGACCGGTCTTGATCTCAGTCCACAGGCGGGTATACAGCTTGTCCACCTCGGGTGGGTTGATCGAATAGGTGAACATCTTCGCGGCCACTTCCGGCGGCGGATAGATGGTCGGGTCGTTGCGGATGGCCGCGTCCACCAGCGGGGTCGCCTGCGGCACCGGGTTGGCGTAGTGGATGAAGTCGGTATTGGCCGCAGCCACCTTCGGCGTCAGCAGATAGTTGATGAACGCGTAGGCGTTTTCCGGATGCTTGGCGTCCTTGGGGATGGCCAGCATGTCGAACCACTGCGGCGCGCCTTCCTTGGGAATCGAATAGGCCACGTGCACGCCGTTCTTGGCTTCCTCGGCGCGGTCGCGCGCCTGGATGATGTCGCCGGACCAGCCCACCGCCAGGCAGGTGCTGCCGTTGGCCAGCGAGGTCACGTACTGCGAGGAGTGGAAGTTCTGCACGTACGGGCGGATGCGCTTGATCAGCGCTGCGGCCTGCTCGATCTTGGCCGGGTCGGTGCTGTGCGGATCCTCGCCCAGGTAGTGCAGCGCGATCGGGATCAGGTCCGAGGGCGTGTCCAGCAGGGTCACGCCGCAGTCCTTGAGCTTGGCCAGGTTCTCCGGCTTGAACACCAGGTCCCAGCTGTTGGCGATGTCGGTGCTGCCGAACGCGGCCTTGACCTTGTCCACGTTGTAGCCGATGCCGGTGGTGCCGACCATGTACGGCACGCCGTACTTGTTGCCCGGATCCTGCTGCGCGATGCGCTGCATGATCTGCGGATCGAGATTGGCCAGGTTCGGAATCTTGCTCTTGTCCAGCGGCAGGAACACGCCCGCCTGGATCTGCCGGCCGAAGAAGTTCAGCGTCGGCACCACCACGTCGTAGCCGCTGCCGCCGGCCAGCAGCTTGGTCTCCACCATCTCGTCGCTGTCGAAGACGTCATAGGTGACCTTGATGCCGGTCTGCTTCTCGAACTCGGGAATCGTGTTCTCGGCGATGTAGTCCGAGTAGTTGTAGACGTTGAGCACCTTCGCCTCGCCCTGCCCCGCCTTGTCCGCGTCGCTGCCGGAACCGCCGCAGCCGGCGAGCAGCGCCGTGGCCAGGGATAGAGTGAGCAGTCGCAAGGTCATGGCAGGTCTCCGCAGGTCCATGGGCAAGAGGGGGAAGGATCCGCGCCGCGTGCCGGATCCGGGGTAGACGCTCCAGACTACCCAGCGCCGGGCGATTTGCCCAGGGCCTGCGCGGTGTCCTCCAGCGCCCCCCAGGCCTTGTCGAACAATTCGTCGACCTGGGCGCGGCTGAGGATCAGCGGCGGCGACAGCAGCATCGCATCGTTGGTGGCGCGCAGGATCAGGCCACGGCGCAACGCGTTGTCGCGGCACAGCGCGCCGACCTTGCCGCGCTCAGGGAAGGAGTGCCGACGCGGCTTGTCCGGCACCAGTTCGAGCGCGCCGATCATGCCGACGATGCGTGCCTCGCCGACCAGCCGATGCTCGCCCAGCTCGGCCCAGCGCTGCGCCAGGTACGGCGCGATCTCGCTGCGCGCGCGTTCGACGATGCCCTCGTCCTGCAGCAAACGCAGATTCTCCAGCGCCACCGCCGCGCACACCGGGTGGCCGGAATAAGTGCAGCCGTGCGCCAGCTCGCCGCCCTGCTCCTTCAGCACCGTGGCCACGCGCGTGCCGAACATCGCCGCCCCGAGCGGGATGTAGCCGGAGGTGATGCCCTTGGCGATGGTCATCACGTCCGGCTGGACGCCGAAGTACTGCGACCCGAACCATTCGCCGGTGCGGCCGAAGCCGCAGATCACCTCGTCGGCGACCAGCAGCACGTCGTAGCGGCGACAGATGCGCTCGATCTCCGGCCAGTAGCTACGCGGCGGGATGTACACGCCGATCGCGCCCATGATCGGTTCGCCGATGAACGCGGCCACCCGCTCCGGCCCCAGTTCCAGGATCTTGTCCTCCAGCCTGCGCGCGGCCAGCAGGCCGTACTCCTCGGGGTCCAGGTCGCCGCCGTCGCCAAACCAGTAAGGCGGATCGATGTGGTGGATGTCGGGGATCGGCAATCCGCCCTGGCGGTGCATGCCCTTCATCCCGCCGAGGCTGGCACCGGCCATGGTGGTGCCGTGGTAGCCGTCGTGGCGGCCGATGAAGATGCTCTTCTGCGGCCGGTCCTGCACGGCCCAGAAGTGCCGCACCAGGCGCAGGATGGTGTCGTTGGCCTCGGAGCCGGAGTTGGTGAAGAAGGCATGGTCGAGGTCGCCCGGCGCCAGTTCGGCGAGCTTGGCGGCCAGGCGGATGGTGGGTTCGGTGGTGCACTGGAAGAAGCTGTTGTAGTACGCCAGTTGCTCCATCTGCCGCGCGGCGGCCTGGCCGAGTTCCTTGCGCCCGTAGCCGACGTTGACGCACCACAGGCCGGCGAAGGCATCGAGCAGTTGGTTGCCGTCGGCGTCCCAGACGTAGGCGCCGTCGCCGCGGGTGAGGATGCGGGTGCCTTTCTGCGCCAGGGCGCCGTTGTCGTTGAACGGGTGCAGGTGGTGCGCGGCATCCAGGTCCTGCAGGGCGCGCGTGTCGATCCGGTCCATGTCCACTCCAAAGTCGATACCAAGGCCGCCGCCGCGACCAAGCTCTGCTGTTGCTGTTGCTGTTGCTGTTGCTGTTGCTGTTGTTCTTGTCCTTGCTGTTGCTTCTGTCCTTGTTGTTGCTTCTGTCCTTGTTGTTGCTTTTGCCCTTGCCTTACCGGGTTCCCTTCCGAAGCGGCGGCCGTGCCGGGGAAAAACCCCGAAGGGGCGGCGCACATGGATGTGCGCCGTTCGCGGCAGGGGCAGGATGCCCCTTCCGCGAATCCCCGGCACGGACGCGGACCCGGAGCGCGTTAGCGCGGAGGGCGCGAGGCAGGGTGTACTTTCTTTTGGTTACTTTTCTTTGCACAAGCAAAGAAAAGTGACTCGCCGCCAGGCGAAAGCTTTGCTCTTGCTCTAGCTGATGCGGCGGCGACCGCTGCATCGTAGGAGCGGCTTTAGCCGCGACAGCGAGAATCTATTGTGCCTGTCGCGGCTGAAGCCGCTCCTACAGAGCTTCTCGTCCGACAGAAAAACTTGAATCAACAGCAGTAGCAACAGCAAAGGCTTTAAAGGCTTTCGCCCTTACGGGCGAGTTACTTTTCTTTGCTCGCGCAAAGAAAAGTAACCAAAAGAAAGCGCGCCCTGCCTTCGCGCCCTCCGCGCTGCGCGCTCCGGGTCCGCGTCCATCACGGGGATCCGCGGAAGGGGCATCCTGCCCCTGCCGCGGACGGCGTACATCCATGTACGCCGCCCTTCGGGTTTTTCCCCGCGATGGCCGCCGCTACGGAAGGGAACCCGGTAAGTCAAAAGCCAAAACAACGGCAACAGCAGGAGCAAGAGCAGGAGCAACAGAAGCGGCAACAGCAACAACGGCAACGGCAACGGCAACGGCAACGGCAACGCTACGACGATGTCCTGGCTGGCGCGAACCGCCGCCTACACGTTCAACAACAAGAACTCCCGCTCCCACGAACTGATCACACGGAAGAACGTCTCGTACTCCTTGCGCTTGACCGAAATGTAAGCACGCACGAAGCGCGGCCCCAGCAACTCCTGCAACGGCGCGCACCGCTCCAGTTCGTCCAGCGCCTCGCCCAGCGAACGCGGCAACTGATAGCCCATCTCCTTGCCGCTGCCCGTGGTCGGCTCGGTCGGCTCAAGCTTCTCGCGGATCCCGAGCAGGCCGCAGGCCAGCGTCGCCGCCATCGCCAGGTAGGGGTTGGCGTCGGAACCGGCGAAGCGACTCTCCACGCGCATGTTCTCGATCGTGTCGATCGGCACCCGCAGGCCGCAGGTGCGGTTGTCGAAGCCCCACAGCACATTGCTCGGCGACACCTCGCCGAACATCAGCCGGCGATAGGAATTGACGTTGGGCGCGAAGAACGCCATCGCCATCGGCACGTACTTCTGCAGGCCCGCCAGGTAATGGGCGAAGGTGCGGCTGTACTCGCCGGCACGGCGGCCGCTGAAGACGTTCTTGCCGTGCTTGTCCACCAGGCTCTGGTGGATGTGCATCGCACTGCCCGGCTCGTTCTCCATCGGCTTGGCCAGGAACGTCGCATAGACGCCGTGGCGCAAGGCCGCCTCGCGCATGGTGCGCTTGAACAGGAACACCTGGTCGGCGCGCGACAGCGCATCGTCGTGGGTGAAGTTGACTTCCAGCTGCGCCGCGCCGGATTCGTGGATCAGCGTGTCCACGTCCAGTTCCATCGCGTCGCAGTAGTCGTACATCAGGTCCAGGATCGGGTCGAACTCGTTGACCGCGTCGATCGAGTACGACTGCCGTGCCGTCTCCGGGCGCCCGGAACGGCCGGCCGGCGGCAGCAGCGGGAAGTCCGGGTCGGTGTTCTTCTGCACCAGGAAGAACTCCAGCTCCGGCGCCACCACCGGCTTGCAGCCGATCGCCGCGTAGGCCGCGAGCACGCCGCGCAGCACGTTGCGCGGCGCCAGGTCGTGCGGCTGGCCTTCCTTGGTATAGCAATCGTGGATCACCTGCGCGGTAGGATCGGCGGCCCAGGGCACCATGCGCACCGTGTCCGGGTCCGGACGCAGTTGCATGTCCGAATCCGACGGCGAGGTCAGGTCGTAATAGTCGTCCGGGTAATCGCCGGTGACGGTGGTGGCGAAGATGCCCTCGGGCAGCCGCGTGCCGTAGTCGTGCGAGAACTTGGCGGCGGGAATGATCTTGCCGCGGGCGTTGCCGGTGATGTCCGGCACCAGGCATTCGACCTCGGTGATGTGGCGTTCCTTGAGCCAACGCCGCAGCGAACTTTCCTGCTGTTCCGGCGTGTGCTTGCGCGATCGGGGTCGACTGGCCATGGGACTCAGTGCCTGCGGGTGGCCGCATAGTGGCGACAGGCGTCGCCGAAGGATTGGAAGATGCCGAGATAGAACGGGTCGTCCAGCACCCGCCACTCCGGATGCCATTGCACGCCCAGCAGGAAACCGGGGCCGATGCCGCGGAAGGCCTCGATCAATCCATCCGGCGCCAGCGCCTCGACGATCAGGTCGCCGCCGAGCCGGGCCACGCCCTGGCCGTGCAGCGAGTTGACCCGCACCCGCCCGCGGCCGGCGATCTCCTCCAGCCAGCCGCCTTCACTCAGCGTCACTTCGTGCGCCGGCGCGTACTGCGCTTCCAGCGGCGCCTGCGGATCCTCGCGGTGATCGGACAGCCCCGGCTGCGCATGCACCTTCTGATGCAGGGTGCCGCCGAGGGCAACGTTGACTTCCTGGAAGCCGCGGCAGATCGCCAGGATCGGCAGGCCCAGCGAGATCGCCTGCGGAATCAGGTCCAGCGTGTTGGCGTCGCGCGCCGGGTCGTGCAGGTTGCCGAGCCAGCTCGGCTCGTCACTGTAATGGTGCGGCTCGATGTTGCTGACCGCACCGGTCAACAGCAGGCCGTCGAGCCGCGTCAGCCAGGCGCGGGCATCGACCGGCGGCTGCAGCGACGGCAGCAGCACCGGGGTCACCCCCGCACCATCGACAGCGGCGCGCAGATACTTTTCGCCCGCAGCCAGGAACGGATGATGGCCGATGAGCTTGCGGTCGGTCGGCACGCCGACCAGGGGCGATACGGCCATGCGAAGAACTCGTGTGGCGTCATCGCAAGTTACCGCGGGCGTTTTATTTTTACAACACGACACGCAGTGGGACACGGCGCACAACGTACCGACAGACGCGATGACGGACCTGCGCGACGCCGCAATGTCCTTGCAATGCCGCAAAAGCGCAACACGACCACGGTTCCGCGCGATGGAGCGCCAGCGCGTGGGGCCCCTGCCCCTGTTGAGTATTCTTGACGCCATTGGGCTCTGCTAAGCTCGAAACACTCCCGCCGTCCGCCGCGATGATCCCGCATGCACGATGCCCCGCTGCTGCCCCCGGACGACGCCCAGACCCTGCAGCGCATCGCCGGCTGCGAGCAGATCGACCTGCTGCTGCCGGACTGCAACGGCCTGCTGCGCGGCAAGCGCATCGCCCGCGACGCGCTGGACAAGGTGTACCGCGACGGGGTGTGCCTGCCGATGTCGCTGATCGCCACCGACATCACCGGCAACACCGTCGAGGAAACCGGGCTGGGCTACGACATCGGCGACGAGGACCGGCTGTGCTTCCCGGTGCCGGGCAGCCTGCGGCCGGTGCCGTGGGCGCCGGTGCCGTCGGCGCAACTGCTGCTCACGATGCAGGACGGTGCCGGCGGTGCGCTCGACTTCGCCCCGCGCCAGGTCTTGGCGCAGGTACTGGCGCGCCTGCAGGCACGCGGGCTGACGCCGGTGATCGCGGTGGAACTGGAGTTCTACCTGTTCGACCCGCACGCCGATGCGCAAGGCCGCCCGCAGCCGCCGCTGCATGCCCACAGCGGGCTGCGCAACGACAGCACCCAGGTCTATTACATGCAGGAACTGGACGACCAGCGCGGCTTCACCGATACGGTCGCCCAGGCCTGCCGCGCGCAGGGCATTCCGGCCGACACCGCGGTCGCCGAGTACGCGCCCGGCCAGTTCGAGATCAACCTCAAGCACCGCGCCGATGCGCTGGCCGCCTGCGACGATGCGGTGCTGCTCAAGCGCGCGATCAAGGCGATCGCGCAGCAGCAAGGCCTGCTCGCCAGCTTCATGGCCAAGCCCTTCGCGGCGCAGTCCGGCAGCGGCCTGCACCTGCACGTGAGCCTGCTCGACGGCGCCGGCGACAACGTGTTCGCCTGCACCCCGCAGGCACCGGCGGCGCCCTTGCGCCACGCCATCGGCGGGCTGCAGCGCAGCGCCGAGGACTGCCTGCTGCTGTTCGCACCGCACGCCAACAGCTACCGGCGCTTCGTCGCCAATGCCTTCGTCCCGCTCAACGACAGCTGGGGTTTCAACAACCGTACCGTGGCGATGCGGGTACCGCACAGCGACCCGGCCAACACCCGCATCGAACACCGCATCGCCGGCGCTGACGCCAATCCCTACCTGGTCGCCGCGGCGGTGCTGGCCGGCATCGAACACGGCCTGGCGCAAAACATCGATCCGGGCCCGCCAACCCAGGGCAACGCCTATGCGCAATACGCCGCACGCGAACCGGACTGGCGCGGCGCGATCGCCCGTTTCCTGGACAGCGACTTCGCCGCCACCGCCTTCGGCACGCGCTTCCGCCATATCTACGGCCAGCAGAAGCGCCGCGAGCTGCTGGATTTCCAGGCGCAGGTCAGCGATGTGGACTATCGCTGGTATTTGCGCACAGTTTGAAGGCCGGGACTCGGGAATGGAGAAACGGGAATCGAAAGCAGCGAGAGCGAAAGCGACTGGAGCCCAGGACATGGTGCGCCCGGGCCACCACAGCAGTTCGCCGCCATGACCGGCGCTTCTCCCATTGCCCATTCCCAAGTCCCCATTCCCGGCGCTTCCTGGTACCTCGACAGCGCCGCGCCGTTCCCCGCGCAGGAACCGCTGCGCGGACGCGTGCGCGCCGACGTGTGCATCCTTGGCGCCGGCTATACCGGGTTGAGTGCGGCGCTGGCGCTGGCCGAGGCCGGGTATCGGGTGGTGGTGCTGGAGGCGCAGCGGGTCGGCTGGGGCGCGTCCGGGCGCAACGGTGGGCAGGCCATCGTCGGCTACGGCTGCGAGCAGCACACCCTGGAAACCTTGCTTGGCCAGGACGATGCGCGGCTGTTGTTCGACTTCTCCCGCGACGGCATGCAGTTGCTGCGTAGCCGCATCGCCCGCCACGGCATCGCCTGCGACTGGCGCGACGGCCATGCGCACGTGGCGATCAAGCCGCGCCAGGAACGTGCGCTGCGCGCCGGCATCATCGAGATGGCGCAGCGCTACGACTATCCGCTGCAATGGTGGGACCGCACGCAGTTGCAGTCGCAGCTGCGCAGTCCGCGCTACCTGGGGGCGATGTACGACGCGGCCAGCGGCCACCTGCATCCGCTGGAGTACGCGCGCGGCCTGGCGCGGGCGGCGCTGGCCGCCGGCGTGCGCATCTACGAACAGACCCCGGTCACGCAGCTGCTGCGCGGCGCGCGGCCGATCCTGCGCAGCGCGCACGGCGAGGTCGAAGGCGAGTTCGCCATCCTCGCCGGCAACGCCTGGCTGCGCGGCATCGCCCCGGAACTGGAATCGCGGATCATGCCGGTCGGCACCTACATCGGCGCCAGCGCGCCGCTGGGCGAGGCGCTGGCGCGCGAGCTGATCGGCAACGACATGGCGGTGGCCGACGTCAACTGGGCGCTGGACTACTTCCGCCTCAGCCGCGACCACCGGCTGCTGTTCGGCGGCCGTGCCAGCTATTCGTCGCTGCCGCCGCCCGGCCTGCGCGGCATGATGACCCGGCGCATGCGTCGGGTGTTCCCGCAATTGCGCCAGGTGCAGATGGAGTCGGTGTGGGGCGGCTACGTCGACATCACCCGCAACCGCGCCCCGCACTGGGGCAGGCTGACCCCGAACGTGTACTTCGCGCAGGGCTTCTCCGGCCACGGCGTGGCCGCCACCGGCCTGGCCGGCGCGGTCATCGCCGCGGCGATCGGCGGACAGGCGCAGCGGCTGGACGTGTTCGCGCGGGTTCCGCACGCGCCCTTCCCCGGCGGCCGCCTGCTGCGCACGCCGCTGCTGGTGGCGGCGATGTCCTGGTACAAGCTGCGCGACGCGCTGTGGTAGCCGCCGCCGCGCCCGCGCCACCCTCAAGTTTGCGCACGCACGGCCGCTAACCGGGGTTCCACCCCTGGATTGCCGCCCGCGAGGCATGCATGTCGCACCCGTTGTCGATCTCCCCGATCGCCCCCGACGGCAGCCCTGCACAGCAGCGCATCCTGCTGGTGGAAAACTCGCGCACCTTCACCGACCTGCTGCGCGCAGCGATCGAGCAACGGGTCGAACTGCCGGTCGTCGTGGTCTCCACCCTGGCCGAGGCCGCCGCCGCGCTGGACGACGGCGGCTCCTGGTTCCTGGCGCTGACCGGGCTGGTGCTGGCCGACGGCGACCGCGACACGGTGGTGGACTTCTTCGTCGCGCGCGGGCTGCCCACGGTGGTGGTCAGCGGGGTCTACGACGAAAGCCTGCGCAAGCGCATCCTGACCCAGCAGATCATCGATTTCGTCCTGAAGAACGCCCCGGACAGCATCGACTACCTGGCCTGGCTGGTGCAGCGGCTGGCGCGCAACCGCGCCATCACCGCGCTGGTGGTGGACGACTCTCCGTCGGCGCGCGCCTACGCCGCCTCGCTGCTGGCGATGTACGGCTACAAGGTGGTGGAGGCCGCCGACGGCGCCGCCGGGCTGCGCGCGATCGAGGCCAACCCGTCCATCCGCCTGGCGGTGGTGGACCAGGAAATGCCGGGCATGGAGGGCGTGGAGTTCACCCGCCGGCTGCGCACCCTGCGCGCACGCGACATGCTGGCGGTGATCGGCCTGTCCGGCAACAACGACCCATCGCTGGTGCCGCGCTTCCTGAAGAACGGCGCCAACGACTTCCTGCGCAAACCCTTTTCGCGCGAGGAATTCTTCTGTCGGGTCTCGCAGAACGTGGACCAGCTGGAACTGATCGGCACCCTGCAGGACCTGGCCACGCGCGACTTCCTCACCAGCCTGCCCAACCGCCGGCACTTCCTCGAGCAGAGCCAGCGGGCGCTGCCGCGATGGCTGGCACGGCAGCAGCCGGTCAGCGTGGCGATGCTCGACATCGACCATTTCAAGCACATCAACGACACCTTCGGCCACGAAGCCGGCGACGAGGCGCTGCGCGTGGTCGCCGCGACCCTGGCCGCGCATGCGCGCCCCCAGGACATGGTGGCGCGCTTCGGCGGCGAAGAGTTCTGCATGCTGGCGCCGGGCCTGGACGCCGCTGCGGCCGCCGACTACTTCGAGACCCTGCGCACGCGCATCGCCGACCTGCGGGTCGCCGTGGGCACGCAGACCCTGCACCTCACCATCAGCATCGGCGTCAGCAACAGCGGGCCGCAGCGGCAGACCCTGCATGCCCTGCTGACCGAGGCCGACAAATACCTGTACCTGGCCAAGGCCGGCGGCCGCAACCGGGTCGAATGCGCCCCGGCCGCGGAACCGGCGTTCAGCGACGCTCCCGCCGAATCGCCAGCAGCGCCAGCAAGGTCAGCAGCGCAGCCGCACTGAGGTAGTAACCTACCCACGGCAGGCCGTACTGCTCGGCCAGCCACACCGCCACATAGGGCGCCGGCGCCGCGCCAACGATGCCGGCCAGGTTGAACGCCAGCGAGGCGCCGGTGTAGCGCACGGGCACCGGATACAACTCGGCCAGCAGCGTGCCGCAGGGGCCGTAGGTCAGGCCCATGAAGAAGAAGCCCAGCGCCAGGAAGCCCAGCACCTGCCACGGCTGCCCGGCCTGGAACAGCGGCGCGAACAGCAGCCCGAACGCGATGATGGCCACGCTCGCCAGCAGCATCGCCGGGCGCGTGCCACGGCGGTCGCCGTACCAGGCAGACAGCGGAATGCCGGCGGCGAAGAACAGGATGCCGACCATCTGCAGCAGCAGGAACTGCTCGCGGCTGTAGTGCAGGGCGTTGGTGCCATAGCCCAGCGCGAACACCGTCATCAGGTAGAACAGCACGAAGGTCGCCAGCACCGCGAGCGTGCCCAGCACCGTCGCGCCGACGTGCTGCGACAGCACCGTCTGCATCGGCATGCGCACCCGCTCGTTGCGGTCCAATGCGCGCTGGAAGTCCGGCGTCTCGTGGATGCGCAGACGCACCCACAGCCCAGTGATCACCAACAGGGCGCTGGCGACGAACGGAATGCGCCAGCCCCAGCGCAGGAACTGCGCGTCGTCCAGCGCCGCGTCCAGCAACAGGAAGATCCCCGAGCACAGCAGGAAGCCCAGTGGCGCCCCCAGCTGCGGGAACATCCCGTACCAGGCGCGCTTGCCCGGCGGCGCGTTCTCGGTGGCCAGCAACACCGCCCCGCCCCACTCGCCGCCCAGGCCCAGGCCCTGGCCGAAGCGGCACAGCACCAGCAGCGCCGGTGCCCACACGCCGATCCGGTCGTAGCTGGGCAGCAGGCCGATCAGCACGGTGGACAGGCCCATGGTCAGCAGCGCCGCCACCAGCGTGGCCTTGCGCCCGACGCGGTCGCCGAAGTGGCCGAACAGCCCTGACCCCAGCGGCCGCGCGACGAAGGCCACGGCGAAGGTCGCCAGCGACTGCAACTGCGCCGCAGCGGGATCGCCCGCGGGGAAGAACAGCTTCGGGAACACCAGCACCGCAGCGGTGGCGTAGATGTAGAAATCGAAGAACTCGATGGTGGTGCCGACCAGGCTGGCCAGCAGCACGCGGCGCGGCGAGTTGACGGGCGGAACGGCAGACGCGACGGCGCTCATGGACTCGGCATTGGCGGACAACGCCTGCGATTCTGGCAGATCGCCTCGCCTTTCGCAGCGTCGTGCGGCCGTCCCATGCCGCGCTGCGCGCCTCCTCCCCTCGCACAGTGGACCGCCCGCGCACTCCCGCTTGCCGGCGATCGGCGACCACCACGACGGCCGTGGCCGCTCCAGGACACCACGCGCCGCCCGACAGCGGCGCCATCGCCGGCGCCGCCACCGAGAAGGGATGTGCCCGCGCGCACCGCGCACGAGCACCTCCGGGCACGACCGGGAAAACCCGGCAAGCGGACTATCCGCGCGACCGTGCGGCCACCGCCGCCTTCCCGGTCCCGTGGCGACCGCCGGCGACGCGGTCGCCTCGCGCCTCAGGCATCGTGCACATCCTCGACAACGCCTGGATCGCACTCCAACGGCAGGCACGGCGCCTGCTCCAGCACCTCCACGTCGTCGCCCTTGCCGACAAGGTTGCCCTGCGCATCGACCTGGTACGGCATGTCGGCTTCCACCCCTTGCTCGCCGGTGGTGACCACGAGGTTGGTGTAGCGCTCGCCATCCCAGCAGCGAAAAATAAGCGTCGAGTTCTCTCCGCCGGTGAGCGTCGACCCCAGGCTGCCGATCAGCCTGCTGCGGGCGCCGGCGGTCAGGACGCTGTTCTTGCCGGCGGTCAGCTTGCTGCGGTCGCCGGCCATCAGCGTGCTGTCGTCCCCGGCGGTGAGCCTGCTCCGGTCGCCCGCGGTGAGATGGCTGTTGCGTCCGGCCAACAGCTTGCTGCGATCGCCGGCGGTCTGGGTGCTGTCGGCGCCGGCGATCAGCTTGCTGCGGTCGCCGGCGGTCTGCACGCTGTCTGCACCGGCGATCAGGGTGCTGCGCGACCCTGCGGTCTGGGAACTGCCCTTGCCGGCAATCAACATGCTTTTGTGGCCGGCGATCTGGATGCAGTCGTGGCCGGCGATCAGCGAGCTTCCGTAGCTGGCGATCAGGTTGCTGCCGTAGCCCGCCGTCAGGAAGCTGCGCACGCCGCTGGTCAGATTGCTGCCATAGCCGGCAATCAGCGAGCTGTCCTGCCCGGCGACGCCGGTGCTGCCGTAGCCCGCCGTCAGCGAACTGCTGTGTTCGGCCATCTGGGTACTGCCATAGCCGGCGGTCAACGTGCTCTCGTAGCCGGCGGTCTGGGAACTGCCGTAGCCGGCGATCAGCGTGCTGGCGTAACCGGCGATCTCGGTACTCCCGTAGCCGGCGGTCAGCGAACTGTTCTGCTGCGCGGTCAGCGAACTGCCGTAGCCCGCAGTCAAGGTGCTCTCATAGCCGGCGGTCTGGGTACTGCCGTAGCCGGCGATCAGCGAGCTGTCGTGGCCGGCGGTCGAATTGCTGCCATAGCCCGCCGTCAGCGTACTCTTGTAGCCGGCGGTTTGCGTGCTGCCATAGCCGGCGGTCAACGAGCTGTCGTAGCCGGCCGTCGAGGTGCTGCCGTAGCCGGCGGTGAGGGAGCTGCTCTCCTGTGCGGTCTGCGTGCTGCCGTAGCCTGTGGTCAGGGTGCTGTTGTAGCCCGCGGTCTGGGTGCTGCCGTAGCCGGCGATCAGCGAGCTGTCGTGACCGGCGGTGGAGGTACTGCCATAGCCGGCGGTGAGCGTACTGTCCTCCCGCGCGGTCTGGGTACTGCCGTAGCCGGCGGTGAGGGTGCTGTCGTAGCCGGCGGTCTGGGTGCTGCCATAGCCGGCGATCAGCGAACTGTCGGCGCCGGCAGTGCCGGTGCTCCCATAACCGGCCGTGATATCGCTGCCCTGCCGCGCCGTCTGCGTGCTGCCGTACCCCGCGGTCAGCGAACTGTCGCTGCCCGCGGTCTGCGTGCTGCCATAGCCGGCGATCAGCGTGCTGTCCGCACCGGCAGTGCCGGTGCTGCCATAGCCGGCGGTGACGTCGCTGCCTTGCCGCGCCGTTTGCGTACTGCCGTACCCCGCCGTCAGCGAACTGTCGCTGCCGGCGGTCTGTGTGCTGCCATAGCCCGCGATCAGCGTGCTATCCGCGCCGGCGGTGCCGGTACTGCCATAGCCGGAGGTGACATCGCTGCCTTGCCGCGCGGTCTGGGTGCTGCCGTAACCGGCTGTCAGCGAACTGTCGCTGCCCGCGGTCTGCGTACTGCCATAGCCGGCGATCAGCGTGCTGTCCGCACCGGCAGTGCCGGTGCTGCCATAGCCGGCGGTGACATCGCTGCCTTGCCGCGCGGTCTGGGTGCTGCCGTAACCGGCTGTCAGCGAACTGTCGCTGCCCGCGGTCTGCGTACTGCCATAGCCGGCGATCAGCGTGCTGTCCGCACCGGCAGTGCCGGTGCTGCCATAGCCGGCGGTGACATCGCTGCCTTGCCGCGCCGTCTGCGTGCTGCCATAACCCGCGGTCAGCGAACTGTCGCTGCCGGCGGTCTGCGTGCTGCCATAGCCCGCGATCAACGAGCTGTCCGCACCCGCGGTACCGGTGCTGCCATAACCGGCAGTGACGTCACTGCCCTGCCGCGCCGTCTGCGTGCTGCCATAACCCGCGGTCAGCGAACTGTCGCTCCCTGCGGTTTGCGTGCTGCCATAGCCCGCGATCAACGAACTGTCCGCACCCGCAGTGCCGGTGCTGCCGTAGCCGGCGGTGACATCGCTGCCTTGCCGCGCCGTTTGCGTACTGCCATAACCCGCTGTCAACGAACTGTCGCTGCCCGCAGTCTGCGTGCTGCCGTAGCCGGCAATCAGCGAGCTGTCGTGACCTGCAGTCGAAGTGCTGCCATAGCCGGTCGTGAGCGAACTGTCCTGCTGCGCCGTCTGCGTACTACCGTAGCCGGCGGTCAGCGAGCTGTCGCTGCCTGCCGTCTGCGTGCTGCCGTAGCCGGCGATCAGCGAACTGTCCGCACCCGCGGTGCCAGTACTGCCGTAGCCGGCGGTGACGTCGCTGCCTTGCCGTGCCGTTTGCGTACTGCCGTACCCCGCCGTCAGCGAGCTGTCGCTGCCTGCGGTCTGCGTGCTGCCATAGCCCGCGATCAGCGTGCTGTCCGCACCCGCGGTGCCGGTGCTGCCATAGCCGGCGGTGACGTCGCTTCCCTGGCGTGCCGTCTGCGTACTGCCGTAGCCGGCGGTCAACGAGCTGTCGCTGCCTGCCGTCTGCGTGCTGCCATAGCCGGCGATCAACGAACTGTCCGCACCCGAGGTGCCGGTGCTGCCGTAGCCGGCGGTGACGTCGCTGCCTTGCCGTGCCGTTTGCGTACTGCCGTACCCCGCCGTCAGCGAACTGTCGCTGCCTGCCGTCTGCGTGCTGCCATAGCCCGCGATCAGCGTGCTGTCCGCACCCGCGGTGCCGGTGCTGCCATAGCCGGCGGTGACGTCGCTGCCTTGCCGTGCCGTTTGCGTACTGCCGTACCCCGCCGTCAGCGAGCTGTCGCTGCCCGCGGTCTGCGTGCTGCCGTAGCCGGCGATCAGCGTACTGTCCGCGCCCGCGGTGCCGGTGCTGCCATAGCCCGCGGTGACGTCGCTGCCCTGGCGTGCCGTCTGCGTGCTGCCATAGCCGGCCGTCAGCGAACTGTCGCTGCCCGCCGTCTGCGTGCTGCCATAGCCGGCGATCAGCGAACTGTCCGCGCCCGCGGTGCCGGTGCTGCCGTAGCCGGCGGTGACGTCGCTGCCTTGCCGCGCCGTCTGCGTGCTGCCGTACCCCGCCGTCAGCGAACTGTCGCTGCCGGCGGTCTGCGTGCTGCCATAGCCGGAGATCACGGCGCTGTCGGCACCCGTGGTCGCGGTACTGCCATAGCCGGAGGTCACGCGGCTGCCTTCCTGTGCCGTCTGGGTACTGCCGTAGCCGGCGATGAGCGTGCTCCGGTCGGCCGCGGTCTGGGTGCTGCCGTAGCCGGCAAGGATGGAACTGTCCGAGCCCGCGGTGCCGGTGCTGCCATAACCGGCGATCAGATCGCTGTGATCGCCGGCGGTCTCGGTGCTGCCGTAGCCGGCGATCAGCCGGCTTTGGTCGGAGCCGGTGAGCGTGCTGCCATAGACACCTGTCTCGGTCTTCCTGGCAAGGAGGTCGGGGCGCGACTCGACAGGAGTGGCTGCAACGACCGTGGCCACCGGTGTTGCCGGTGTCGCCACGGTCGGCGGGGTGGGCAGGGTCGGCGAGGTGCCCAGGGTCGCCGGCGCAGGCAAGGCCGCCGCGGGGCTGGCCACGTTCGTCGGCACCGTCGGCAACGCGGCCTGATCTGCCAGCGCGTAGAACCGGTAGTTGGCCGCGAGATAGTCCAGCGCCTCGCTCCGGCTCCCGACCAACAGCACCTGCGCACGCGGGAACTTGATCATCCCCTCTTCCGGCAACGGCAGCACGTCGCCGACGGCGACTTCGCAGACAACCCAGCGGGCATCGGCATGCGCACTCAGATGGGCCCCGCCGCCGCGTCCCCACGACAGACCGGTGAGGCCGTTCTCGTGCAGTGCGGACGGCTTCCAGTACTTGCATTCCACGTGACCGGACATCGGCCAGATCAAGCCACAGTGATCGGCCATGTTGTTGGCGCATGTGCGCAGCGCCAGAATCTTTTCAGTGATCATCGCATCGCCCTCATGATGGATATGGAAAATCGGATGAGTTCCCAGGACGAATCCGCGACCTGCAAACGGGAAAACACTGCTGCATCGCATCCGTTCTGGCTGCGACGGCCAGTGGACACGGCCATCGCCAAAGGCGCCTGGCGAGAGCCCTGCCCTATCTCCACGAAACGGAGGCCGGCCGCGGCCGCAATGCGAAGCCATTGCCACGAAGCATCGTTGGGCCGCAAGGCCCGATTCTCCGAGCGGACGCGTCGGTCCATTTCATGAAAACGACCGCAGCGTCGAATCCGGCATTCTCACGGATTGAGACTGGGGAAGACGTTTTCGCTCCAAATGCGCCAAAGCGCGACTGGGTCACTTACCGCGGGAAAGCATGAAACGTCCATGCCTACGCAACGAGAATTGATGATCTATTTTCGCGTGCGCCCGTTAAAGCAAAAACCGGACCTGTGCAGTTCCGGTACAACGCGCCCGCGTGCGCAAGCGCACACTGCGCTTGTTTGGATGGCGCAACGACACCGCCGCACGCACGCCGGCAGCGCATGCGCACCGATAGCGCACGCGCATTGCTGTCGATGTCGATGTCGATGTCGATGTCGATGTCGATGTCGATGTCGAAAGAGATTGTGCAGCCGGGCGCGGGCGGCACCCGCTTGCGAGGCTGCCCACGGCGCAGCGTGCACACGTCGATAGCCGCCTCGCATGGCGGGGGCGTAGCGCCTACTGCCGCAACTGCGCGCGACCGGCAGCCGTCAGTACCGCCACCTCGCGCTCGCCGGCGCGCTGCACCCGCACCCAGCCCGGCCCCGCCTGCCCGGCGAGCTCGGCGTCGCCCAGCCACGCCAAGGTACGCAGCAGTACGCTCATGCGCACATCCAGGCGCTTGCACACGCGCGCCAGCGCCATGCCCTCCGGCGCCTCGGCCAGCAAGGGCAGCAGGCGTGCGGTCAACGCCGGATCAGCGGACAAGCGCGACTCCGATGTCGCGCGGGGCGGCCGCGGCGGCCTCGGCCAGGTGCGCGGTGACCACCACCGGAATCGACTTGGAGGTGGGCGTGCGCGCCTCGTCGGCGAAGCTGGACAAGGGCACCAGCGCATTGGTCTCGGGGTAGTAGGCCGCCAGGCAGCCGCGCGGGATGTTGTAGGCGACCAGCATGAAACGCTTGGCCTGGCGCGGCACACCGTCCTCGCACAGGCTGTGCAGATCCACCCAGTCGCCTGCCTGCATGCCCAGGTCGGCGATGTCGGCGACGTTGATGAACAGCACCCGGCGCTCGCCGAACACACCGCGGTAGCGGTCGTCCAGGCCGTAGATGGTGGTGTTGTACTGGTCGTGCGAGCGCGTGGTGGCCAGCGTGAACACCAGTTGCCCCGGATGCTGGCGGCGCGCGCGGTGGATGGGGTTGTCGGTCGGCACCGCATGCGGCTTGAACACCGCACGGCCCTCCGGCGTGTCCCACACGCGGTCGCGTGCGCCATTGGACAGGCGGAAGCCGCCCGGCACCCGCACCCGCGTGTTGAAGTCGGCGAAGTCGTCGAACATCTGTGCGATCAGGTCGCGGATGCGGTCGTAGTCGGCCACCAGCCAGCGCCAGCGCACCGTGCTGCGCGCGCCGAGCGTGGCCTCGGCCAGGCCCGCCACGATCGCCGGCTCGGACAGCAGCTGCGGCGAGGCCGGCGGATTGATGCCGCCGGACAGGTGCACCATGCTCATCGAATCCTCGACGCTGACGTGCTGCGGCCCGCCTTCCTGGATGTCGATCTCGGTGCGGCCCAGGCACGGCAGGATCAGCGCGTCGCGGCCATGCACCAGATGGCTGCGGTTGAGCTTGGTGGTGACGTGCACGGTGAGGTCGCAGCGGCGCAATGCGCGATGGGTGGCCTCGGTATCGGGGGTGGCGGTGGCGAAATTGCCGCCCATGGCGAAGAACACCTTGGCGCGGCCGTCGGCCATCGCCTCGATCGCGCCGACCGTGTCGTAGCCGGGCGCGCGCGGCGGGGCGAAGCCGAACACCTTCTGCAGCCGGTCCAGGAACGCCTGGGGCGGCTGCTCGTAGATCATCATGGTGCGGTCGCCCTGCACGTTGCTGTGCCCACGCACCGGACACAGCCCGGCGCCGGGCCGGCCGAGGTGGCCGCGCAGCAACAGCAGGTTGGCGATCATCTGGATGGTCGCCACCGAATGCTTGTGCTGGGTGATGCCCATGCCCCAGCAGGCGATCAGCCGCTCGGCCTTGAGGTAGATCTCCCCAGCCTGGCGCAATGCGGCCTCGCTGAGCCCGGATTCCTCGACGATGGTGTCCCACGGCTCGGCCGCGACCTCGGCGGCGAAGGCCTCGAAGCCGGCGGTGTGGCGGTCGATGAACTGCAGGTCCAGCAACCGCGGCTGCCCGCTGCGCGCCGCCTCGGCGTCGCGCTCCAGCACGTGCTTGATGATGCCCTTGACCGCGGCCAGGTCGCCGCCGATCTTCAACTGGAAGTAATCCGAGGAGATGCGGGTGGAGCCGTTGTGCAGCATCTCCAGCTTGTCCTGCGGATCGGCGAACTTCTCCAGGCCGCGTTCGCGCAGCGGGTTGAACGAGACGATCGCCGCGCCCCGCTTGGCCGCCTGGCGCAGTTCGCCGAGCATGCGCGGATGGTTGGTGCCGGGATTCTGGCCGAAGATGAAGATCGCATCGGCCAGTTCGAAATCCTGCAGCGAGACCGTGCCCTTGCCGACCCCGATCTGCGCCTTGAGCGCAGTGCCGGACGGCTCGTGGCACATGTTGGAGCAGTCCGGGAAGTTGTTGGTGCCGAACTCGCGCACGAACAACTGATACAAAAACGCCGCCTCGTTGCTGGTGCGGCCGGAGGTGTAGAAGATCGCCTCGTCCGGCGAGGCCAGGCCATTGAGATGCCGGGCGATCAGCGCGAACGCCGCGTCCCAGTCGATCGGCACGTAATGGTCGGTGTCGGCGTCGTAGCGCAGCGGCTGGGTCAGTCGGCCCTGCCCTTCCAGCCAGTAGTCGCTGTAGCGGGCCAGTTGCGCGACGCTGTGCTGGGCAAACAGTTCCGGCGTGGCGCGGCGCGCGGTGGATTCGGCGGCCACCGCCTTGGCGCCGTTTTCGCAGAACTCGAAGGTCGAGGTGTGGTCGCGGTCGGGCCAGGCGCAGCCGGGACAGTCGAAGCCGTCGGGCTGGTTGGCGTGCAGCAGGGTCTTGGCGCCCTGCACCGCCACGTCCTGCTCCATCAGGTGCTTGGCCACGGCACGCAGCGCGCCCCAACCGCCGGCCGGTTGCGTGTACGGCTGGATGGTCTTCTTGCTCATGCGGGCTCTCCGGCGGGTTCGGTCTGCGCTAGGCGCTGCGGATGGCTGTAGACGACGTAATCGTGATCGCGGGCGAAGCCGATCAGGGTGAGGCCGGCGCTGTCGGCGAGCGCGACGGCCAGCGCGGTGGGCGCGGAAATCGCGGCCAGCAGCGGGATGCCGGCCTGCGTGGCCTTCATGACCATCTCGTAGCTGGCGCGGCTGGTGACCACGGCGAAGCCGGCGCCAGGATCGAGGCCGGCGCCGACCAGCGCGCCGATCAACTTGTCCAATGCGTTGTGGCGGCCGACGTCTTCGCGGATCAGCTGCAGTGCCCCCTGCGCATCGGCCCAGGCCGCGGCGTGGGTGGCGCCGGTCAACGCGTTGAGCGTCTGCTGCGCGCGCAAGGCGCGCAAGGCACGGGCCAGCGCCGCAGCGGCGATCGGTGCGCCGGCCGGCACCGGCCGGGGCGCGCGCAGCACCGCCTCCAGCGACGCGCTGCCGCACACCCCGCAGCCGCTGCGCCCATCGAGGTTGCGGCGCCGGGCCTGCAACGCGGTGGCCTGTTCCGGCGGGATGCGCAGGCGCAGCGACACACCTTCCAGGTAGGTCTCCACGGCCTCGATGCGTAGCTGGTCCGGTGTTGCCACGATGCCTTCGCTGAGCGAGAAGCCCAGTGCGAAATCCTCCAGGTCTTCCGGCGTGGCCATCATCACCACGAACGGCGTGTCGTTGTAGGCAAACGCCACCGGCACCTCGGCCGCCACCAGGTCCTGGGCGACGGCCGTGCGCCCGTCGCGGTGGCGGCGCACGCCGCGCGCGACCGCACCTGGCCTGGATGACGCACCCGAAGACATCGCAACCCTCCCGACTCAGTGGAACAGCACGAACGCTTTCTGCAGGGTGACCCAGATGCCCCACAGCATCGGCAGCCCGACCGCCAGCCAGGCCAGCACCAGCAGCACCGGGTTGCCGCCGCAGCCCACCAGCGCCAGCTGCGCCGCATCCGGCGCCGCCTGGGCGTTGCTGCCGACCCGCTCGTGGGCCAGTTGCTTCTCCGCGGCCAGCTCCTGCGGGGTCATGAAGTGCCTAGCCGCCACCGGCCGAACCAGCAGGTTGCAGATCAGGCCCAGCACCAGCATCCCGGCCAGGATGTACATGGTCGTGTTGTACACCTGTGAGGGCGGCACCCCCATGCCCAACTGGTACTCGCGCATGTAGCCGACCACCACCGGGCCAAGGATGCCGGCGGTGGCCCAGGCGGTCAGCAGGCGGCCGTGGATGGCGCCGACCATCTGCGTGCCGAACAGGTCGGCCAGGTAGGCCGGGATGGTGGCAAAGCCGCCGCCGTACATCGATACGATCACGCAGAAGATGCCGACGAACAGCGCGCTGCCGCCGACCTTGCCGGCCCACGGCGCGGCCGCGTACAGGACGATGCCGAGCACGAAGAACAGCGAGTAGGTGTGCTTGCGCCCAAGCTTGTCGGACATGCTGGCCCAGAAGAAGCGCCCGCCGATGTTGAACAGGCTGAGCAGGCCGGTGAAGCCGGCGGCGATGGCGGCAATGGCGGCCAGTTGCGTGGGATCAAGGCTGGCGAAGCCGGCATCCACGCCGATCAGGCGGCCGCCGAACACTTCCTGCAGCATCGGCGAGGCCATGCCGATCACGCCGATGCCGGCCGACACGTTCAGGCACAGCACGCCCCACAGCAGCCAGAACTGCGGGATGCCCCAGACCTTGCGCACGTGCACGTGGTGGGCGGTGATCATCGCATTGGCGCTGGCCGCCGGCGCGGTCCAACCGGCCGGGGTCCAGCCGCTGGGCGGCACCCGGTAGCCGAACGCGCCGGCCATCATGAACACGAAGTACAGCCCGGCCATCACCAGGAAGGTTTCCTTCACGCCCACCGAGTCGGGGCCGGCGAAATGCCGCATCAGCGCATCGGCCAACGGGCTGCCGATCATCGCGCCGCCGCCGAAGCCCATGATCGCCATGCCGGTGGCCATGCCGCGGCGGTCCGGGAACCACTTGATCAGCGTCGACACCGGCGAGATGTAGCCCAGCCCCAGGCCGATGCCGCCGATCACGCCCGAGCCCAACCACAGCAGCCAGATCTGGTGCAGGTGGATGCCCAGCGCCGAGATCACCAGCCCGCCGCACCAGCACAGCGCCGCGACCACGCCGGCCTTGCGCGGGCCGGCGCGCTCCAGCCAGCCGCCCCACAGCGCCGCCGAGCAACCCAGCAACACGAAGAACAGCGTGTACATCCACTGCAGTTCGCTGATCTTCCAGTCGCAACTGGACGAGACGATGCGCGCCAGGAAGCCCATGTCGGGTGGACAGGCCACCGCCTCGGTGATGCCCAGCGCCTTGGACAACGGCAGCCAGAACACGCTGAAACCGTAGGCCATGCCGATGCACAGATGGATTGCCAAGGCCGCAGGCGGCACCAGCCAGCGGTTGAAGCCGGGCCCGGCGACGATGCGTTCCTTCGAAAGCAGGCCGGGGCGATCGGTCGGCGCGGAAGCGGCAACGCGGTGCGAGTCGTTCATGCGGTGTCCCCTCGGAGGCGTCGGCGCCCTGGGTGCGGATGACGCGCCTGCGGCGTCTCCACGATGCCGCCTGCCGAACGGTCTGCCGACGCGCGACCGCATGCGCCGAGCGTAGTACAAAACACGCGGTGGCGCCGCGCCGTCCATCGCAAGCGCGCCGCGCGCCTGTGCTTGTGCGGCGCACGATGGACAGGCAGCCCCAGCGACGCCGCTCGCGCAGGCAACGCACGGCACTGTGCGATTCCGCCAGTGCGCGCCGGTCGGTTAGGCTTGCGCCCCCCGCCTGCGGAATCGCCCCATGCCCGTCCCCTACCGCGTTGGCCTCGCCGCCTGCCTCCTGCTCGGCAGCCACCTCGCCCAGGCCGCCGCGTTGCCCGCCGACGTGCTGCACCAGTTGCCGGCCGGCTACCAGCCACTGGCGCAGCTGCAGGCCGATCTCGATGGCGACGGCCGTGCCGACTACCTGCTCGCGCTGCAGCAGCGCGGCGAGGCGCAACGCGATCCGGCACCGGCACGGCCGCTGCTGATCTTCGTGCAGCAGGCCGACGGCCACTATCGGTTGGCGGCGCGCAACGACCGGGTGATCCTCAAGCGCGACGAGGGCGGCCAGTGCGACCCGTTCACCGATGGCGACGATCCGTTCGCCGCCAAGGGCCGCTACTTCACCGTGCAGAACGGGGTGTCCTGCGGCCAGCACTGGACCGATTTCATCACCTTCCGCTACGACCCGCAGCGCAAGCAGTGGCTGTTCCACAAGCGCATCCAGCAGCGCTGGGAACTGAACCCGAATCCCTCGCCCGACGCAGACGCCCTGGTCAAGGACGGCGATCAGGTGCAGGCGGCCGACCCGCGGCATCCGGTCGATTTCGCCGATTACGTTCCGCGCTGAGCGGCGCGTCGCGCTGGGTAGCGCGTGCCTGGCACTGATGCGCGCTCGCTGACACGCGCACGCCGCACCCGTGCAGTGCCGCGTCCGAATGCGGCCAGCGTGTTGCCGCGGCGAGCGGCACGCTGCGCGCTCCATCCGTTCCTGGAGCGCCCATGTCCAGCTTCCGTTGCGTCGGCCTGCCGGCCGCACCGTTTGCCGCCCTGTTCGACCTCGACGATGCGCAACTGCAGGCGCGCCATGCGCAACGCGTCCGCGCCGACAGCGCGCTCGGCTATCCCTGCCGGATCAGCCTGGAGGACGCGCGGCCCGGCGAGGAACTGCTGTTGCTGCACTACCTGCACCAGCCCGCGCAGACCCCGTACCGCGCCGCCGGACCGATCTACGTGCGCCGCCACGTCGCCACCGCCGCACCGGCGCCGGGCGACGTGCCCGATGCGATCGTCCGCCGCCTGATCTCGCTGCGCGGCTACGACGCCGGCGACATGCTGATCGCCGCCGACGTGCAGCCGGGCGAGCGCATCGCCACCGCGATCGCCTGCGCCTTCGCCGACCCGCGGGTGCGCTACCTGCATCTGCATCATGCGCGGCAAGGCTGTTTTGCGTGCCGGGTGGATCGGGAGCCGGGATTGGGGATGAGTGGCGGCACCGCGACCTGGAACACTCCCGGCGCTGTAGGAGCGGCTTCAGCCGCGACAGGCATTCCCGGGAGAGCCCGTCGCGGCTGAAGCCGCTCCTACGACATCCGCAGCCGCAGCCCCGCTTTTCACCAATCCCGAATCCCCAATCCCCGCTCCGGGCTACTCCCCCAGCTTGATCCACGTCGCCTTCATCTCCGTGTACTTGTCGAAGGCATGCAGCGACTTGTCGCGGCCGTTGCCCGATTGCTTGTAGCCGCCGAACGGGGCGGTCATGTCGCCGCCGTCCCAATAGTTCACCCACACGCTGCCGGCGCGCAGCTTGCGCGCCACGCGGTGCGCGCGGCCGATGTCGCGGGTCCACACGCCGGCGGCCAGGCCATACTCGCTGTCGTTGGCCATGCGCAGGGCGTGCGCCTCGTCGTCGAAGGCGATCACCGACAGCACCGGGCCGAAGATCTCCTCGCGGGCGATGGTGTGTTCATGGCCGACCTCGTCGAAGATGGTCGGCTCCACGTAGCAGCCGCCGGGCACCACCTCCACGCGCTTGCCGCCGAGCAACAGACGCGCGCCTTCGGCGTTGCCGCGGGCGATGTAGTCGAGCACGCGGTGGGTCTGGGTCTCGTCGACCAGCGCGCCCATGGCCGCGTCGTCGTCGAAGGGATGCCGCGGCTGCAGCGCACGCCCGGCCGCGACCACGCGTTCGACGAAGCGATCCTTGATCGAGCGCTCCACCAACAGGCGCGAGGCCGCGGTGCAGACTTCGCCCTGGTTGTAGAAGATCGCCGCGGCCGCCGCCTGCGCTGCCTGCTCCAGGTCCGGTGCATCGGCGAACACCAGGTTCGGGCTCTTGCCGCCGCACTCCATGTACGCGCGCTTCATGTTCGACAGCCCCGCGCATTGCAGCAGGCGCCGGCCGACCGCGGTGGAGCCGGTGAACACCAGCCCATCCACGTCCATGTGCAGCGCCAGCGGCTCGCCGGCGCCCTTGCCGTCGCCCGGCACCACGTTGAACACGCCGTCGGGAATGCCCGCCTCGGCCACCAGCTCGGCCAGGCGCAGCGCGCTCAGCGGCGATTTTTCCGAGGGCTTGAGCACCACCGAGTTGCCCGCGGCCAACGCCGGGGCGATCTTCCACGCCGCCATCAGCAGCGGGAAATTCCACGGCACGATCGCGCCGACCACGCCCAGCGGCTCGCGGGTGATCAGGCCCAGTTCGTCCTGTCCGGTCGGCGCCACTTCGCCGTACAGTTTGTCCACCGCTTCGGCGGTCCAGGACAGGCAACGCACCGTCGCCGCCAGATCGACCCGGCGCGCATCGCGCACCGGCTTGCCCATGTCCAGCGATTCCAGCAGCGCCAGTTCGTCGGCGTGGCGTTCGACCAGCTGGGCCAGCGCCAGCAGGGTCTTCTTGCGCTGCGCCGGCTTGGCCTGCGACCAGTGCCCGGCCTCGAAGCTGCGCCGTGCCGCGGCGACCGCACGGTCGATGTCCTCGGCCCCGCCTTCGGCCACGTGGCCGAGCAGGCGGCCGTCGATCGGGCTGAGGCAGTCGAAGGTCTTGCCGCTGGCGGCATCGACGTAGCGGCCGTCGATGAAGGCCTGGGTCCGCGGACGCAGCGTGTCGGCCAGCGCCTGCCAGGCGTCGCGGGTGCGGGGTGCGGTCATCGGGAACTCCTGCTGCGGCGGAAGGATCGGAACGGCACGGCGGCCTGGCGGCTGCGGCGCGGAGGGGCGCCGGGCGCTCTCAGAACGTGGCCGGCGTATTGGCGCTGACCAGCACTGCGGTCTCGCGGCCGACGTTGCGGAACCGGTGCGGCACCCGGCTCTCGAAATAGTAGCCCTCGCCGGCGCGCAGCACCCGCACCTGGCTGCCGACGGTGATCTCCACCTCGCCGGCCACCACCACCCCGCCCTCTTCGCCGTCGTGCACCAGCATCGCGCTGCCGGTGTCGCTGCCGGGCGGCATCACCTCGCGCAGGATGCACATCTGCCGCTGCGGGCGATGCTGGCCGACCAGGTAGTAGTGGATGCCGTCGCTGCCGACGTCGGGCAGTTCGTCGGCGCGATAGAACGGCGCATCGGCCGCGCCGGCGTCCAGGTCCTGGGTGAAGAATTCGGCCAGCGAGATCGGGATGCCATCCAGCACCTTCTTCAGCGAACTCACCGAGGGGCTGACCTTGTTCTGCTCGATCAGCGAGATGGTGCTGTTGGTCACGCCCACCCGCTTGGCCAACTCGCGCTGGCTCAGGCCGTGGGCGGTGCGAACCCGGTGCAGGCGGGCGCCGATATCCATCGCAGGGAACGCCGGTGGCGGTGTTGCCGGATACTTTACACACCCGCCCCAGGCGGTCAATTTCGTGCGCCACGCCGGTGCTGCGACGCAACCAGGAAAAGCCCGTCCAATGCATGCGGACGGCGCCACGCCGGGTCACACCCGGCGCCGCGGCATGGTGTAAAGTTTTTTCAACATCCCTCGCGTGGAGCCTGCGATGCGCCCCCAGCCGCCCCTCTCGTCCCAGGCGCTGTCCGACCACTACGCCGCGCAGGCCATACGCGAACCGGACACGCTGGATGCGTTCTGGATGCCGTTCACCGCCAACCGCCAGTTCAAGGCGCGGCCGCGGCTGCTGGCCTCGGCCGAGGGCATGCATTACCGCAGCGTGGACGGGCGCCAGATCCTCGACGGCACCGCCGGCCTGTGGTGCTGCAACGCCGGCCACGCGCGGCCGCGCATCGTCGAGGCGGTGGCGCGTCAGATCACCACGCTGGATTTCGCGCCCACCTTCCAGATGGGCTCGCCGCTGCCGTTCGTGCTCGCCGAGCGGCTGGTGGAACTGGCGCCGCCGGGCCTGGACCACGTGTTCTACACCAACTCCGGCTCCGAGTCGGTGGACACCGCGCTGAAGATCGCGCTGGCCTACCACCGTGCCCGCGGCGAGGGCCAGCGCACCCGCTTCATCGGCCGCGAGAAGGGCTACCACGGCGTCGGCTTCGGCGGCATCTCGGTGGGCGGACTGCCGAACAACCGCAAGGCGTTCGGCCCGCTGCTGCCCGGCGTGGACCATCTGCGGCACACCCTCGACCTGGAGCGCAATGCGTTCTCGCGCGGCCTGCCGACGCATGGCGCGGAACTGGCCGAGGATCTGGAGCGGCTGGTGACGCTGCACGATGCCTCCACCATCGCCGCGGTGATCATCGAACCGATCTCCGGCTCGGCCGGCGTGGTGCTGCCGCCGCACGGCTACCTGCAGCGCATCCGCGAACTGTGCGACAAGCACGGCATCCTGCTGATCTTCGACGAGGTCATCACCGGCTACGGCCGCGTCGGCCACGCCTTCGCCGCGCAGCGCTTCGGGGTGACCCCGGACATGATCACCACCGCCAAGGGCCTGACCAACGGCTGCGTGCCGATGGGCGCGGTGTTCGTGTCCCACGCCATCCACGAGGCGTTCGCGCATGGCCCGGCCAACGTCATCGACCTGTTCCACGGCTATACCTATTCCGGCCATCCGCTGGCCTGCGCCGCCGCGTTGGCGACGCTGGACACCTACGCCGAGGAGCAGTTGTTCGACAAGGCGATCGAACTGGGCCCGGTGTGGGAGGAGGCGATCCATCGGCTGCGCGATCTGCCGCACGTCATCGACATCCGCAACTTCGGCCTGATCGGCGCGATCGAACTGGCCCCGCGCAAGGGCGCGCCCGGCGCGCGCGCCTACGAGATCTTCGAGCGCTGCTTCCACGAGGGCAACCTGCTGATCCGCGTCACCGGCGACACCATCGCGCTGTCGCCGCCGCTGATCGTCGAGCCCGAGCACATCGAACGCATCTTCGCTGTGCTGGCGGACATGATCCGCAGCACGCCCTGACCCCTCCCTCACCCAACCCACCGCACGCGCTCCCCACGCGCCGCGTCTGCCTGGAGAACCGCTCATGCTGGTCGGCGTTCCGAAAGAGATCAAGAACCACGAGTACCGGATCGGGCTGACCCCGTCCGGGGTCCGCGAACTGGTGCTGCACGGCCACCAGGTGCTGGTGCAGCGCGGCGGCGGCCAGGCCATCGGCCTCACCGATGCCGAGTACGAACGCGCCGGCGCGCGCATCGCCGAGGATGCGGCGAGCGTGTTCGCGCAGGCCGAGATGATCGTCAAGGTCAAGGAACCGCAGCCGGAGGAATGCGCGATGCTGCGCCCCGGGCAACTGCTGTTCACCTATCTGCACCTGGCGCCGGATCCGCAGCAGGCCGCGGCGCTGCAGCGCTCCGGCTGCACCGCCATCGCCTACGAAACCGTCACCGACGGCCACGGCGGCCTGCCGCTGCTGGCGCCGATGAGCGAAGTCGCCGGGCGCATGGCGATCCAGGCCGGCGCGCATGCGCTGGAGAAGGCGCAGGGCGGCTCCGGCGTGCTGCTCGGCGGCGTGCCCGGGGTCACCCCGGCACAGGTGCTGGTGATCGGCGGCGGCGTGGTCGGCATCAACGCCGCACGCATGGCGATGGGCCTGCACGCGCGCGTGACCGTGCTGGACCGCTCGCTGGAGCGGCTCAAGTACCTGGACGAACTCTACGGCCAGCAGCTGACCACGCTGTACTCCACCCGCGCTGCGATCGAGCAGTGCCTGCCGCACACCGACCTGGTGATCGGCGCGGTGCTGATCCCCGGCGCCGCCGCGCCCAAGCTGGTGTCGCGCGAACAACTGACGCTGCTGCGGCCCGGCTCGGTGCTGGTGGACGTGGCGATCGACCAGGGCGGCTGCTTCGAGACCAGCCACCCGACCACCCACCAGCAACCCACCTACGAGGTCGACGGCATCGTCCATTACTGCGTGGCCAACATGCCAGGCGGCGTGGCCCGCACCTCCACCTTCGCCCTGACCAACGCCACCCTGCCGTTCGTGCTGCTGCTGGCCGAACACGGCCTGCAGGCGCTGCGCGACGACCAGGACCTGCGCAACGGCCTCAACGTGCACGCCGGCAAGCTCACCCACCGCGCGGTGGCGCAGGCGCTGGGCCAGGATTTCGTGCGGCCGCTGGACGCGCTGGGCTGACAGTTGTCTGTGAGGCCGATAAGCCGGTAAGCCGGGAATGGAGAATCGGGAATAGGGAATCGAAAAAGCACCGCAGCGCGCGCATTGGGCAATCCGTCAGCCGCATCGCTTGCTCTTGCTCTTGCTCTTGCTGTTGCTTTTGCTGTTGCCATTCCCGACTCCCCATTCCCGATTCCCGATTCCCGGCACACACCCCACGCCCCGCCGCAACGCAGCACGCGCCAGCGGAGGCCGGGTGTAGCCTTGCGCCACCCCGGCGCCCGGCCGGGGTCCATTGCCGCCACAGGAGCCGCTCCATGATCAAGGTCAGCGTGATGTATCCGTACACGCCAGGCGCCCGTTTCGACCATGCCTACTACCGCGACACGCACATGCCGCTGGTGCAGGCACGCATGGGCGCCGCCTGCCTCCGCTACACGGTGGACAAGGGCCTGTCCGGCGGCACCCCCGGCAGCGATCCGACCTACATCGGCATGTGCCACATCTACAGCGAATCGGTAGAGGCCTTCCAGGCCGGCTTCGGCCCGCACGCGGAGGAGATCCTCGGCGACATCAAGAACTACACCGAGCTGACGCCGGTGATGCAGATCAGCGAGGTGGTGGTGGGCTGAAGCCGGGAATGGAGAAACGGCAATAGGGAATCGAAAGCGCCACATGCCCCCAAGGACCGCGCGATGCGGCCGCGACACGCGCTGTTGCCATTCCCGATTCCCCACTCCCGATTCCCGGCCTCTACAATGCCGCCCCCCGAGCCACACCGTGTCGCCCATTGATGAACATCGTTGTCAAAGAAGACCTCAAGGCCTATATCGATCCGCTGACCCCCGACGAGTACGCCGCGCTGGAACGCAGCCTGCTGGCCGAGGGCTGCCGCGACGCGCTGGTGCTGTGGGGCGACATCCTGGTCGATGGGCACAACCGCTACGGCATCTGCCAGAAGCACGGCCTGCCGTTCCAGACCGTGCAGAACACCCGCTTCCAGTCGCTGCAGGACGTGCACCTGTGGATGATCGATCAGCACCTGGGCCGGCGCAGCGTCTCCGATTTCCAGCGCGGCGTGCTGGCGCTGCGCAAGCGCGAGATCCTCGCCGAGCGGCGCGCCAGTGCGGCCGCCGCGGACGCACCGGCGGCCGACGCCGCCGAGCTGGACGCTGCTGCCGCCGAGGCGACGAGCGACGCCGATACGCCGCCCTGGGCCGACGCGCCGGCGCCGTTGAGCCGTGCCGACCTGGCGCGCGTGGCGCGGCTCAGCAACAGCCAGGTGGTGCAGATCGAGAAGATCCAGAAGCAGGCCGCCGCCGAAGTGGTGGAAGCGGTCAAGTCCGGTGCGATCTCGATCAATGCCGCCGCCGCGGTGGCCAGCCTGCCCGAGGAGGAACAGCGTGCCGCGGCGATGGCCGGCAAGGACGAACTGAAGCAGGCCGCCAAGCGCGCCCGCGAGTCCAAGCGCAAGCCCAAACCGGCGCCGCCGGCCGCGTCCGAAGACGCGGCTCCAGCAGCGGACGCCGACGGCGAGGCGACGCTGGCATTGCGCCAGCGCGTGGCCGAGCTCGAAGCCGAGAACCAGGCGCTGCGCGAGGAAGTGGCGGCGCTGCGCGCGCAGTTGCCGGGCTGATCCACGCGCACGCGTCTCCGGCGCCCCGCCGGAGACGGCGGCCACCGTCCATGCAGCCGCGCTCACCGCGCACTGCGTAGACTCGTCCGCATGAGCGTGTCTTCCGGCCCCACCCTGCCCCCCGATCCGCGCCGCGCGCAGTTGCAGCGCATGAAGCTGCTGGCGGCGCTGTTGCTGCTGGCGATGCTGTGCGGCTTCCTGCTCAGCCATGCCATGGGCCTGCACGGCGTGTGGGCCTGGGTCGGTGCGTTCTGCGAAGCGGCCACGGTCGGCGCGCTGGCCGACTGGTTCGCGGTGGTGGCGCTGTTCCGGCATCCGCTGGGCCTGCCGATTCCGCACACCGCGATCATCCCGCACGGCAAGGCGCGCATCGCCGACAGCCTGGCGGTGTTCGTGCGCGACCAGTTCCTGGAACCGGGCGCGTTGCTTGCCAAGCTCAACGCCTTCGATCCCGCGGCGCGGCTGGGCCAGTGGCTGGCCGAACCGGCGCAGTCGGCGCGGCTGGCCGACCTCGCCCGCGGCTGGGCGCTGCAGGCGCTGGACCTGCTGGACGAGGCCGCAGTGCGGCGCCGCATCCACGGCTTCGTGGTGGCGCGGCTGCGCGACTGGGACGCCGCGGCCACCGCCGGCGACATCCTCGGCCTGCTCACCGCCGATGGACGCCACCAGACGCTGCTCGACGAAGCGCTGACCCGGCTCGGCCGGCACCTGGACGATGCCGCGGTCAAGCAGCGGGTCTCGGCGATGATCGTCAAGTACGCGCGCCGCGAGTGGCCCAAGCTGGTGGGCACCGTGGAATGGGTGAAGCCGGTCGAGGGCATCGCCGACACCCTCGCCGAACGCCTGGCGCATGCGCTGCTGGAGGAACTGCAGGAGGTGCTGTCGCAGCCGCAGCACCCGCTGCGCCAGGACTACGAGCGCTGGCTCGGCGGCTACGTGCAGCGGCTGCGCGCCGATCCGGCCACCGCCGACAAGGTGCAGGCGCTGAAGCAGCGCCTGATCGAGCACCCAGGCGTGCAGGAGTACGTGCAGGGCCTGTGGGACCAGATCCATGCGGCGCTTCGCGAGGACCTGTCGCGCCAGGACGGCGCGCTGGTGCAGCACCTGCAGCGCGCCCTCGGCGCGCTCGGCCAATCGCTGGCGCAGGATCCCGCGCTGCGCGAGGCGCTCAACCAGCACCTGCTCGGCGGCGCCGAGCGGCTCACCCAGCGCCTGCGCAGCGGCGTCACCGAGCACATCGCGCAGACCGTGAAGGGCTGGGACGAACGCCATCTGGTCGAGCAACTGGAGTTGAGCGTCGGCCGCGACCTGCAGTACATCCGCTTCAACGGCACCCTGGTCGGCGGGCTGATCGGGCTGGCGCTGCACGCTGCCGTCACGCTGCTTGGCTGAGCGTGGATGACGAGGATGCAATGCCCCGCTCGCGCGGTTGGCCAGGCGCCGACCCGCGACGCGATGCAGACACACCGTGTCGCGGATCGCCTGTCCGCGATACAGCGTGCCATCCACGCAGCAAGGTGTAGACACGCCTCGGCTCTCTCGCCGGCAGGGCTGGCGCGGCGGCGCCGCCCGCGCTAGCGTTGCGGGATGGCCTGCGGAACGTTCGCCGTCACTGTGAACGCCATTCCGCAACCAGCCCGGGGGAAGCCGATGCGCGTGCCGAACGCGCGTTCGCCAAAGGAAGGGGGAGCATGTCGAAGAAACGCCGGACATCCGTTTCCGGCCCTGCGCGTCCGGCGCGGCTCGCCGCGCTGGCCGTGCTGGTCGTCGGACTCCTCGCCGCGCTGCTGATCGCGCACGGCGTACAACAGCGCAACCGCGCACAGGCGCAAGCGCGCTTCCAGCAACTGGTCTCGCACGTGGCCAGCGACCTGCGGCAACGCCTGGACATGTACGAGCACGGCCTGCGCGGCGCGCGTGGGGCGGTGATCGCGGCCGGCGGCGACCGCATCTCTCGCGCGCGCTTCGCCCGCTACAGCGCCTCGCGCGACTATCCGCACGAATTTCCCGGCGTGCGCGGCTTCGGCTACATCCAGCGGGTGCCGCGCGCCGACGAGGCCGCATTCCTGCAGCAGGCCCGCGCCGACGGTGCGCCATCGTTGCAGATCGGCGAACTGGCCCCGCACGACGGCGACCGGTTCGTCATCGTCTACATCCAGCCGGCACGGTCCAACAACGCCGCCGAAGGTTTCGACATCGCCTCCGAGCCGGCACGGCGCACGGCGGCGATCGCGGCGGCGCGCTCGGGCGCGCCCACCATCACGGCGCCGATCCGCCTGGTGCAGACCCCGGGGCTGGGCAACGGCGGCTTCCTGCTGCTGTTGCCGGTGTACCGCGAAGGCCTGCCGCTGCAGACCCCGGAACAACGCTGGCAGGCCACCAGCGGCTGGGCCTACGCACCGCTGAACATCGCCGAGGTGCTGGCCTCCTCCGACGACCACAGCAACGAGCTGCGCCTGAGCCTGGCCGACAGCCGAAACCCGGCCCAGCCGTTCTACCGCGACGACGCCACACCGATCCTGGCCGGCGGGCCGGCCGCCGAACGCACCCTCACCGTGTATGGGCGCCAATGGCGGATCGGGGCGCAGGCCACGCCGGGCTTCGTGCGCTCGCTGGATCAATTCTCCCCGCTGCTGGCCGGCGCCCTGGCCGGCGGCATCGCGCTGCTGCTCGCCGCACTGCTGTACGTGTTCCTGACCAGCCTGCGCCGCCGCGACCTGATCCTCAGCGAGCAGAGCCAGCTGGCCGCACTGGTCGCCGGCACCAGCGAGGCGATCGTCGCCGAAGACCTGCACGGCCGGGTGACCCACTGGAACCCCGCGGCCATGCGCATCTTCGGCTATACGCCGGAGCAGGCCATCGGCCAACCTCTGCAGCAGCTGCTGGGCGCGCAGATCCGCGATCCGGCCGGCGGCGGCGACGGCGTGCGCGAACTGCGCCACCGCGATGGCCACATCGTCAGCGTGCTGGCCAGCGTCTCGCCGATCGCCGGCACCGGCGGCGGCACCATCGGCCATTCGCACCTGCTGCACGACGTCTCCGAGCAGGTGCGCGCGCAGGCGCGCGTGCTGGAGCTCAACGCCACGCTGGAGCAACAGGTGGCCGAGCGCACCAGCGAACTGGTCACCTATTCGGCGCTGCAGCGCGCGATCCTGGCCAATGCCGGCTACGCGATCGTCGCCACCGATCCCGATGGCGTCATCACCCTGTTCAATCCCGCCGCCGAGACCCTGCTCGGCTACGCCGCGCACGAACTGATCGGGCGCAAGGCCACCGGCCTGTTCCTGGACCCGGAGCAACTGAGCGCGCGCGCCGAACGCATGGCCGCGCAGTCGGGGATGCCGGTGCAGCCCTCGTTCGAGTCGGTGGCGGCGCTGTCCACGCTGGGGCGCAGCGATACCCGCGAGTGGACCTACCTGAGCAAGGACGGCCATGCCTTCCCGGTGCTGCTCACGCTGAGCACGCTGCGCGACGACGACGAGCGGGTGATCGGCTACCTCGGCATCGCCGTCGATCTGACCGAGCAGAAGCGCCACGAGCGCGAACTGCGCCTGGCGATCGACGCGGCCGAAACCGCCAACCAGTCCAAGAGCGATTTCCTGGCCAACATGAGCCACGAGATCCGCACGCCGATGAACGCGATCCTGGGCATGCTGTACCTGCTGCGGCACAGCGCGCTGTCGCAGGCGGCGCAGGACATGATCCAGAAGATCGAGTTGTCCGCGCGCAACCTGCTGGAGATCATCAACGACATCCTCGACTTCTCCAAGATCGAGTCCGGGCGCATCGACCTGGAATCGGCCCCGTTCGATCTCAACGAGTTGCTGGAGAACATCGCGGCCCTGATGACCTCGGCGACCAGCGCCAAGCCGGTGGAGATGATCGTCGAGCCGCTGCCGCCGGGCTGCCGCTGGCTGCGTGGCGATGCGCTGCGCCTGAACCAGGTGCTGATCAACCTGGTCGGCAACGCCATCAAGTTCACCGAACAGGGCGAGGTGGCGCTGTCGGTCCGCGCCTTCCCCGGCGGGGAACCCGGCAAGCTCAAGCTGCTGTTCTCGGTGCGCGATACCGGCATCGGCATCCCGCGCGAGAAGCAGAGCCTGATCTTCTCGCCGTTCCTGCAGGCCGATACCTCCACCAGCCGCCGCTACGGCGGCAGCGGCCTGGGCCTGACCATCAGCCGGCGGCTGGTGGAACTGATGGGCGGGCAACTGGAAGTCCAGAGCGCCCCCGGCCAGGGCAGCGATTTCTACTTCGTCATTCCGTTCGCGGTGGCGCCGGCACCGGCCGCCGACGCCGAACCGGCGCAGGCGCGGCGGGTGCTGATCGCCGACGACCACGACCTGGTGCGACGCAGCCTGACCGACATCGCCAACGGCTTCGGCTGGCAGGTGGAAGCGGTGTCCAGCGGCAGCGCCGCACTGGCCGCGGCCGCGCCGGAACGTGCCGAGTTCGACGTGATCCTGCTGGACTGGCGCATGCCCGACCTGGACGGGCTGAGCGTGGCCCAGCGCATCCGCGCGCAATCGGCGCCGGACCGGCAGCCGATCATCGTCATGGTCACCGCCTACGAGCGGCGCATGATCCAGGAGCAACAGCCCGGCGTGGCCGACGTGGATGCGGTGATGACCAAGCCGGTCACCGCCTCGGCCCTGCAGCGCACCATCGGCATGCTGCTGGCACGTCGCAACGGCGACCTGCCCGCGCCGCCGCCCGGCGACGGCGTGGCGCGCCTGGCCGGGGCGCGCTTGCTGGTGGTCGACGACAGCGACATCAACCGCGAGGTCGCGCAGCGCATCCTCGAAGGCGAAGGCGCGCTGGTCGACCTGGCACAGGACGGCGCCCAGGCGCTGCAGCGGCTACGCCGCGATCCCGGCCGCTTCCACGTGGTGCTGATGGACGTGCAGATGCCGACCATGGACGGCTACGAAGCCACCCGGCAACTGCGCGCCGATCCGGACCTGGCCGCCGTGCCGGTGATCGCCCTCACCGCCGGCGCCTATCGCCAGCAACAAGAGATGGCGCTGTCCAGCGGCATGAACGACTTCATCGCCAAACCCTTCCAGGTCGAGGACCTGATCGCGATCATCCGCCGGTTCCTGCCGCCGAACCTGGCCGCG
Organism: Xanthomonas indica; assembly: GCF_040529045.1. Lineage (NCBI taxonomy): Bacteria > Pseudomonadati > Pseudomonadota > Gammaproteobacteria > Lysobacterales > Lysobacteraceae > Xanthomonas > Xanthomonas indica. The sequence continues at coordinate 3,665,491 of NZ_CP131914.1, forward strand.
CTGCCGCTGCTGCCGCTCGCATCGCCAGCGTCGGGGCTGCCGACGGACGACTGGCCGGTCAGCGACCCGGCGTTGCTCGATACCATCCAGGCGCGGCGGCTGTGGGGCGAGCGCGATCCGTATCGACGCTATCTGCTGAGGCTGCTGCAGGAGTATCCCGACCCGGCAGCGAGCGTCCGCACCCTGCTGGACGCGCAGCGCCCGGCCGAGGCCATCTCCCTGGCGCACAAGTTGCGCGGTTCGGCCGGATCGCTGGCATTGCCGGCGTTGAGCGTCGCCAGCGCCGCGCTCGAAGAACGCTTGAGCACCGCGCCGACGCAGGCCGAAGCCGCCATCGCCGCACTGGCCGCAGCGATGGCCGACACCGCCGCCGAAGTGCTGCGCTTCGCCGACGCCACCCCGGGCGCGACGGGACCCGCGGCCGCAGCCGACACCGAGGTGGACCCGGCGACGCTGCAGGCGTCCTGGTACCAGGTGCTGCAGGTGCTGGACAGCGACGATCCGGACCGCATCGACCACACGCTGCGGCAACTGGCCGCGGTCCTGCCGTCGGCGCAAACCGCCGAACTGCAGCAGTTGCTGGAGAATTTTTCCTTCCGCGAGGCCGAGGCCAAGGTCAGGCAATGGCTGGCCGATGCACACGATTGAGCGCGCGTAACGAGACACCACCATGACCCAGCCGTGCATTCTCTGTGTCGACGACGAACCCAGCAACCTGGCGCTGATCCGGCAGCTGCTGCGCGAGGACTACGCGCTGGTGTTCGCCAAGAACGGCGCCGAAGCGCTGCGCGGGGTGGCCAAGCACCGTCCGGCGCTGATCCTGCTGGACGTCGACCTGCCCGACGTCGACGGCTACACCCTCGCCCGCACGCTCAAGGAAGATGCGCGCAGTGCGGCGATCCCGATCATCTTCGTCACCGGCAAGGACAAGGACACCGACGAGAGCATCGGCTTCGACGCCGGCGGCGTGGACTACATCACCAAGCCGTACTCGCCGAGCATCCTGCGCGCGCGGGTGCGCACGCACCTGTCGCTGGTCAGCGCCGCCAGCCTCGCCGACAGCCACCGCGCCGCGATCGAGATGCTGGGCATGGCCGGCCACTACAGCGACTCGGATACCGGCACCCACATCTGGCGCATGGCCGCCTACGCCCGTGCGCTGGCGCTGGCCGCCGGCTGGTCGCGCGAGGACGCCGACCTGCTGGAACAGGCCGCGCCGATGCACGACACCGGCAAGATCGGCATCCCCGATGCGGTGCTGAAGAAGCCCGGGCCGCTGGACGCGGACGAGTGGCAGGTGATGAAGCGGCACCCGCGGATCGGCTACGACATCCTCAGCCGCAGCAGCGCGCCGCTGTTCCGTCTCGCCGCCGAGGTGTCCCTGTACCACCACGAGCACTGGGACGGCGGCGGTTACCCGGCCGGCCTGTCCGGCACGCAGATTCCCGAATCGGCACGGATCGTGGCGCTGGCCGACGTGTTCGACGCCCTCACCTCGCCGCGCCCGTACAAGGACGCATGGCCGCTGGAACAGGCCTTGGCGCTGTTCCGCGACAAGTCCGGCAGCCAGTTCGAGCCGCGCCTGGTGCAGTTGTTCGAGGCGATCCTGCCGCAGATCCTGCAGATCCAGGCGTACTGGAACGAACGCGAAGCCGGGGAAGACCCGCCGCAACGCGGCAAGGCGCAGATCCCCTTGCGGCATCACGGCAGCTGATACACGCCCCTCTCCCCCCGGGAGAGGGGTTGGGATGAGGGTACGGCGCGAAGCGACTGGCAGAGATTGAGGACACGAGGCTTCGCCCGCACCCTCACCCGCCCCTTCGGGGCACCATCTCCCGGATGGAGAAGGAACAGCGCACTACGCTCCGCGACAGGCGTTACCGGTAACGCCCATCGCGGCTGAAGCGGCTCCTACGAGGTACCCGCGCGCGCAGCGCCTCCATCAACGCCGCCGCAAGCGCCAGGCGCGGTGGATGCGCGGGTTGCGCTCGAAATCCGGATCGATGGTCTGCGCGCTGATCTCCTCGCACACCGCGAACTCGGCCAGCGCGTTCTCGTCCAGCTTGAAGCGGCGGAAGTTGTTGGAGAAGTACAGCACGCCCTCGGGCATCAGCCGTGCCACCGCCGCACGCAACAGCCGCACGTGCTCGCGCTGGATGTCGAAATCCTCGGCACGCGCGGAATTGGAGAAGGTCGGCGGGTCGCAGAAGATCACGTCGTAGCGGTTCTTCTCCGCCTCCAGCCAGCTCAGCGCGTCGGCCTGCACCAGCCGGTGCTGGGCGCCGCCCTTGCCGTTGAACGCCAGGTTGTCGGCGCACCACTGCAGGTAGGTGCCGGACAGGTCCACGCTGGTGGTGGAATCGGCGCCGGCCACCGCCGCCTGCACGCTGGCCACGCCGGTGTAGCAGAACAGATTGAGGAAGCGCTTGCCGCGCGCCTGCTGCGCCATCGTCCCGCGCAGTGGGCGATGGTCGAGGAACAGCCCGGTATCCAGGTAGTCGAACAGGTTCACCCGCAGCAGCGCCTCGTGCTCGCGCACCACCAGGAACTCGCCGCGCTGCTCGAAACGGCCGTACTTGCTGCCGCCCTTGCCGCGCTCGCGGGTCTTGAGCGCCACCTGTTCGGCCGGCACCGCGAACACCTCGCGCGCGGCCGCCAGCAGTTCGTTGCGGCGGCGGCGCACGTCCGCATCGGGAATGCTGTCCGGCGCCGCGTATTCCTGCACGTGCAGGAAGGTGCGCGCCTGGCCGCCGTCTTCATGGTACACGTCGATCGCCGCCGCGTACTCGGGCAGGTCGGCGTCGTAGGCGCGGTAGCAGCTGACCCGCTCGCGCGCGCGCCAACTCTTGAACTTGCGCAGGTTCTTGCGCAGGCGGTTGGCGACCATCTGCGCGCCGTCGCTGAGCGCGCGCGGTTCCTCGCTGGCAGCGGCCCGCGGCGCGACCGCGATCGGGTCGCAGACGATCAACGGGCACTCCAGCGCGCCGTTGAACATCTGGTACTTCTTGGCCGCGCGCAGGCCGGTGGCATAGGCCAGTTCGTCGCTGCCGCACAGCAGGCTGGCGCGCCATTGCGGCACCGCCCGCTTGAGCGCATCGCCCAGGCGCCGGTACAGCGCCGCGTCGGCGGCCAGGCGCTCGTCGTAGGGCGGATTGCACACCACCGTGCCCAGCGCCTGCGCCGGCGCAGGCAATGCGGCGACATCGTGCACGGCGAAGGCGATCGCCTCGGCCACGCCGGCCGCCTGCGCGTTCTCGCGCGCCGCGCGCAGCGCATGCGGGTCGATGTCGCTGCCGTACAGCACCGGGCGCAATGCGGCGCGACCGGTTTCGGCACGCTGCCGCGCCTCGGCCAGCAGCGCACGCCAGGCCGCCAGGTCGAACCCCAGCCAGCGGCTCGGCGCGGCATCGGCATCGGTGTCGCCGCGCTGCTGCGCCGCCAGTTCGCCGCGCAGCAGGCCCGGCGCCACCTCGGCGGCCATCAGCGCGCCTTCGATCAGCAGCGTGCCGCTGCCGCACATCGGATCCAGCAACCCGCCGCCTTGCGCATACAGCGCCGGCCATTGCCCGCGCAGCAACACCGCCGCGGCCAGGTTCTCCTTCAGCGGCGCCTCGTTCTGCGCCTGGCGCCAGCCGCGCCGGTGCAGCGAACCGCCGCCCAGGTCCACCGACAGCGTGGCGCGGCCCTTGCGCAGCGACAGGTTCAGGCGCAGGTCCGGGTGTTCCACATCCACCGACGGCCGCTCCAGGCCCTCGCCGCGCAGCGTGTCCACCACCGCATCCTTGACCCGCTGCGCGGCGAAGCGCGCATGGGTGATGCCGGTGCCGGACACATGCGCGTCCACCGCCAGGGTGTGCTGCGGCGCCAGATGGCTGCGCCACTGCAGCGCGGCCACGCCGGCGTACAGCGCCGCCTCGTCGGGGCAGTCGAAGGACTGCAACGGCCACAGCACGCGGCTGGCCAGGCGCGACCACAGCACCGCGCGTTGCGCGTCCTGCAGGCTGCCTTCGGCATTGACGCCGGCGACGGTGGCGGTGGCCTGGGCCACGCCGAGCGCGAGCAGCTCATCGACGAGCAGGTATTCCAGGCCCTTGGCGCAGGAGACGAAGAATTTCACGGAAGGCGGACCAGGACGGACGGGAGGGAGGCACGGCGGACGCCGCGCGCGTGGCGCATCGCAGCGCCGGATCCGGCGTTGCCGCGGCCGCGGCCGCGGATCGGGGTGAGCACGCGAACGCACCGCACCGGAACGGCGCGCAGAATACCACAGGGCCTGCGCGCGCCTGCCTGCTGCGCAGGTCCTGGCGCAGTGCACGCCGCGCCGCCACTGGCCTCGTCCGCCTGGCATGGAGAGGCCGCCCACCGGCGCTTGCCTGGCCACCGACCCAGCGCCGTGACAGCTGCAGGCGGCGCTGCAGACGCGCCCGCCCATGGCCGTGGCACACAACGCATCGCTCAATGCGAGGCCACGAATCCGGCCCCTGGCGCGGCCGGCGGCACCGCGAACTCGGCGCGCATGCGCCGCGCCTCGGCCATCGGCGGCCGGCCGAACAGACGTTTGAACTCGCGGCTGAACTGCGAGGCGCTCTCGTAGCCGACCGCGTGGCAGGCGCCCGCTGCGGTCATGCCCTCGCGCGCCATCAGCAGGCGCGCCTGGTGCAGGCGGATCGATTTCAGGTACTGCATCGGCGCGACCCGGGTCACCGCCTTGAAATGCGCATGGAACGACGGCGTGCTCATCCCGGCCTCGCGCGCCAGCTCCGCCACGTCGAGACGCCGCGCGTGGTCGCGGTGGATGCGTTGCAGGGCGCGACCGACGCGGCCGAAGTGGCCTTGTTGCGCCAGGGCAGCGCGCAGCCCATGGCCTTGCGGTCCGGTCAGCACGCGGAAGTACACCTCCCGCACGAGGGCGCGGCCGAGGATGGCCGCGTCCAGCGGGTGGCTCAGCGCCTGCAGCAGGCGCTGCACGGTCTGCCGCAACGCTGCGTCCATCGGACTGGACACCATGCTCGCCGGCGCCTGCGCGAGCGGCACCGGACCGGCCTGGTCCAACTCGACCAGCAGCCCCGCCGCAAGCTGGAAATCCAGATGCAGGTACAGCGCCAGCAGCGGCCGCTCCGCGCTGCCATCGGACTGCATGGTGAAGGGCACCGGGACGGCGACGGACAGGTAGTGCTGCTCGTCGTAGACGTACACCGCATCGCCGAAATGCCCACGCTTGGCGCCCTGGCAGACGATGACGATGCCCGGGTCGTACAGCACCGGCGTGTCGGTCAACGGCCGGTCCGAACGCAGCACGCGGACATCTGGCAATGCGGTCAGGGTGTAGCCCTCCTGCGGTGCCAGGGCACGCAGCAAGTCCACGGAACTGGCGGAAGACGTCATAGAAACAGGCAAGGATCGCAGAGAGCGCGGCATCGGAGCGGCGCGTCGATCATCGCATCATTCGCCCCTCATCCTCTCGGGAGCGTGCCATGGCACTGCAGAAAACCTTGCTCATCACCGGCGCCAGCAGCGGCTTCGGCCGCGCGTTGGCTCAAGCGGCGCTGGCGGCCGGACATCGGGTCGTCGGCACCGTGCGCAGCGCGCAGGCGCGGCAGGAGTTCGAGGCGCTCGGCGCCGGGGCGATCGGCCGTGTGCTGGACGTCACCGACGTCGAGGCCATTCCCGGCCTCGTCGCCGAACTCGAAGCCACGGTCGGGCCGCTGGACGTGCTGGTCAACAATGCCGGTTACGGCCACGAAGGGATCCTGGAGGAATCGCCTCTGGATGCACTGCGGCGCCAACTCGACGTCAACGTGGTCGGCGCCGTGGCGATGATGCAGGCGGTCCTGCCCTCCATGCGGCAGCGTCGCCGCGGGCACATCGTCAACATCACCTCGATGGGTGGCTTCATCACCATGCCCGGCATCGCCTACTACTGCGGCAGCAAGTTCGCACTGGAGGGCATTTCCGAGGCGCTGGGACAGGAGGTCGCCGCGCTGGGCATCCACGTGACGGCGGTGGCGCCAGGGTCGTTCCGCACCGACTGGGCGGGCCGTTCGATGGTCAGGACGCCGCGCAGCATCGCCGACTACGACGCGCTGTTCGATCCGATCCGCGACGCCCGCCAGGCCAAGAGCGGCCGCCAGCGCGGCGACCCGGCCAAGGCCGCCCAGGCCATGCTGGCGTTGATCGAGGCGCCTGCACCACCTGCGCACCTGCTGCTGGGCAGCGACGCGCTGGCCCTGGTGCGTGACAAGCTCGACCGCCTGAAGGCGGACATCGCCGCATGGGAGGCGGTGAGCCGTTCCACCGATGCCTGAGCGGCGGCCGCCACGCCGGCTGCGACGCGCGCCGACCACCCGGCATCGATGAAGGCTGCCGACTGCGTAGATCACCGCGACAAGGATGCTGGCGCTGTTGCTGCCCTCCCCCGCTCGCTACGCAACACCCGACGGCACGACCACGTCGACGACAGCGCACGCCACTCACCACGGCGTCAGCCGCCACGCCTCGGCATCGGCCTGCAAGCGCTGCTGCAGGCACAGCGTGTCGAGGAACGCCGCATCGTGCGAGACCACCAGCAGCGCGCCGGGATACTGCAGCAACACCGCACGCAGCGCGTCGCGGGACTCGCGGTCCAGGTGGTTGTCGGGCTCGTCCAGCAACAGCAGCTCCGCTGGCGGCGTGCGATAGAACGCGCAGGCCAGCGCGGTCTTCAGCCGTTCGCCGCCGCTGAGCTGGCCGCAGGGCACGCCGATGCGCTGCGCGTCCAGGCCGAGCAAGGCCAGCCGCGTGCGCAGGTCGGCGGGCGCCATGCCGGGCGCGGCGGCCTGCAGTTGCGCCAGCGCGGTGGCGGCCGGGTCCAGCAGCGCCAGCGACTGGTCCAGGTGGGCGCTGGCGGCGCATACCCGGCAACTGCCCGACCGCGCCGGCACCTGCCCGGCCAGCGCGCGCAACAGGGTCGACTTGCCGCTGCCATTGGCCCCGACCACGCCGATCCGCGCGCCGCCCTGCACCACCAGGTCCAGCGGTTGCCGCGTCGCCGGCGCGAACGGCAGTTGCAGCGCCTGCAGCTCCACCAGGCGCCGGGTCGCCGCATCGGCCGGCGACGGCGCGAACAGCGCCACCGGCGCATCGGGCTGCACCTGGCGCGCCGCCTCGGCGATCCGCGCCAGGCTGCGCGCCTGGGTGGCCTGGTGGTCGCGCACGCGCTTGCCGGCGCTGTCCTGGCTGCGCTGCTTCTGCCGGCCGAGCAGGATCGGCGCCTGGTTGGCCGTGCCGGCCTGCTGCCGCCCGCGCGCACTGCGCCGCTGCTGTCGATCGTGCTGCGCCTGCCAGGCGGCGCTGTCGCGCGCATGCTGCAGCTTGTGCTGCGCCAGTTCGGCCTGCGCGGCCTCGCGCTCGCGCGCCCGGCACTGCAGGTAGAACGCGTAGTCGCCACCGTAGTCGCGCAGCCCGCCGGGCGACAGCTCCAGCGTGCGCTGCATGTCCTGCAGCAACAGCGCATCGTGGCTGATCACCAGCAGGCCGCCCGGCCAGCGCTGCAGCGCTTCGCGCAGGCGCTGCCGCTGTGCCGCGTCCAGGTGCAGGGTCGGCTCGTCCAGGATCAGCGCATCGGCCTCGGCCAGCCAGGCGCCGATCAGCGCCACCCGCATCGCCTCGCCGCCGCTGAGCGTGGCCGCCGGGCGGTGCGGCTCCAGCGCGCCCAGGTCGTGCGCGTGCAACTGCGCCTGCAGGCGCTGGGCGATATCCCAGCGCTCGCCGAGCGCGTCGAAATCCGCCGCGTCGGCGCTGCCGGCCTCGATCCGGGCCAACGCCCGCAACGCCGCGCCCACGCCGGCCAGGTCGGCGACGGTGGCGTGCGGCGCCGGCGCGATCTGCTGCGGCACGTAATGCAGGCGGCCGTGGCGCACGCAGCGCCCGGCGCTGGGCGTCAGTTCGCCGGCGAGCAGGCGCGCGAACACGCTCTTGCCGACGCCGTTGCGGCCGACCAGGCCGGTAGGCCGCGCATCGAGCGCGACGTGCAGATCGGAAAACAGGATCCTGCCATCGGGCAGGACATAAGTCGCGCTGTCCAGCGCAAGCAGCGGATGCGTCATGGGAACCTCCATGGATGCCGGTCGTGCCCGCCGATCGCTCGGCAGGTGGGACGAAGGCCGTCGCGAAGACGGCGGCATCAATGGCGCATCGGCGTGGATCCTCGATGAAGGTGCGGGACGATGCTAGCGCACCCGACCCGTGTCGGGCGAGATCGCGCGGCGCGGGCTCAGGGCGCGGACAGGAACGCCGGGTGGTAGGCCACCTCGGCCATCGGCGGCAGGCGTTCGCCGAAGGCCAGCGCGTGGAAGGCCTCCACCGGCGCGCCCGGCAGGGTCAGCCCCGGTTCCGGGCGAAAGCCGAAGCGTGCGTAGTACGCCGGGTCGCCCAGCACCACGCAGCCGGCCGCACCCAGCGCCTGCAACTGCGCCAGCGCCTCGCGCACCAGCCGCGCGCCCAGGCCCTGGCGTTGATGTCCCGGTCCCACCGACAGCGGCCCCAGGCCGTACCAGCCGCGGCTGCCGTCGGACAGGCTCACCGGCGACACCGCCACGTGGCCGACGACGTAGCCCTCGTGCTCGATCACCAGCGACAGGGTCAGCGCGCCGTCCGCGCGCAACCGCTCGATGATGTCCTGCTCGTCGTGGCGGCTGTGTGCGACGCGGAAGAACGCGACCAGGGTCAGCGCCTCGATCGCCGCCGCGTCGGCCGGCCGCTCCGCACGCAGGAGCATGTCGCCGGATGCGCTCACAGACGCTCCAGCAATTCGGCGAAGGCCTGCGCCGAGGTCGCGACGTGCTCGCCCAGGCGATGCGTATCGTCGACCAGCAGCAGCCGCGCCGCGCGCGCCTGCGCCCAGGCGATCACCTCGGCGGCGGGAATCAGTTCGTCGCGCCAGGCATGCACCACCGAGGTCGGCACCGGCGCCGCGTCCAGCGCCGGCAGATGCCCCATCCGCGTCGGCGGCACCATCAGGAACAGGCCGCGCACCGGCACATGCAGCGACACCTGCGCGGCGATGTAGGCGCCGAGGCTGGACCCGGCCAGCACCAGGGGCCCGCGCTGCGCCGCGGCCTGCGCCAGTTCCAGCAGGCGCTGCAGGCGCGTCGGCACGTCGCCGAGCGGGCTGATGTCGCGGCGCGCGTCCAGGTCGGTGTAGTCCGGGCGCGAATGGCTCCAGCCCAGGCGCTCCGCGACCTCGGCCAGCGCCGTCACCTTGATCGCGTCCGGCCCGCTCTCGAAACCGTGCGACAGGATGCAGTGACCGCGGCTCACAGCGCCACCACCGCATCGCCCAGGCGCAGCGTGCCGCCCTGCACGATGCGCGCGCACAGGCCGCCGTGGCCGCGCATGGCGTTGTAGCCGCCCGGCCCCAGCGCCTGCTCCATGCGCGAGCACGGATCGCACGGCGCGATGCCTTCCAGCTCGACCTCGCCGATGCGAAAGCGGCGCCCCTTCAGTGCGATCAGCGGAATGCCGGAGACCACCAGGTTGCGCCGCAGGGTCGCCGGCGCCACCGCCGCATGGCCGGCCAGCGCGGCGATCGCCGGCAGGTGTTCGGCCTGGATCAGGGTGACGCCGCGCTTGCCGTTGCGCCCGGCGTAGCGGTCGCCGTGCAGGCCGCCATCGGTCTGCGCCGCGGCGGCGTCGACTTCGTGCATCGGCACATCGCGCGCCGGGCGCAGGCCGATCCATTCCACGCGTCCGGCGCGCGGCAGTGTGGCCAGCAGGGTCGCCAGCGGGCTTTCGGAATTCAGGGTCATCGGCGAATGCTAGCATCCGCGCATGTCGCCCACCTCGCCGCTGCCGATCCACGATGCGCCCCTGCCCTACGTCGGCCTGCTGGAGGAGCGCGCGCCGGACAGCATCACGCTGGCGGTGATCCACTGCACCGAGCTGCCGGACCTGGCCAGCGCGCGCCTGTACGGCGAGCGCGTGCTGTATCCGTCCGGCACCGGCAACAGCGGTCATTTCTACATCGACCGCGACGGCAGCGTGCACCGCTACGTGCCGCTGCAGCGGATCGCGCACCACGTGCGCGGCTACAACCGGCAGTCGCTGGGCATCGAGCTGGTCAACCGTGGGCGCTATCCGCTGTGGCTGGATTCGCGCCACCAAGCGATGACGGAGCCCTACCCGCCGACGCAAATCCAGGCGCTGATCCGGCTGCTGCAGCAGTTGCGCGCGGAACTGCCGCAGTTGCGCCACATCGCCGGACACGAGGCGCTGGACCGCAGCCTGGAAGCGGCCAGCGACGATCCGGCGCGGCAGGTGCAGCGCAAGCTCGATCCGGGACCGCGCTTCCCCTGGCCACAGGTATTGGAGGCAGTGGCGCTGGCGCCGTATGCGCCGTCGCCGTGACCGCGCTGCAGGCGGTGGATTGGAACGGCTGATTCGGGCCGCGACGGAGCACCAGACAACGTCGCATTGGCACGTTGTGTAGGAGCGACTTCAGCCGCGACGGGATGCAGCGGGAAAGGCCCCGTGGCGGCTGAAGCCGCTCCTACAAGATTCCTGCGCGCTCAGCGCGCGCCGACGTAGTTCTTCTCGCCGGCGGTCACCGCCACGTCCAGGCGATTGCCGACCGGCGCCAGCGGACACACCACGTGCGGGGTGAACGCGCATGGCGGGTTCTGCGCCAGGTTGAAGTCCAGCACGATGCGGTCGCCCTGCGGCGCCGGCACGAACAGATAGCGCGCGCCGCCGTAGCTCTCGCGGCCGCTGGTGCGGTCGGAAAACGGCAGGAACAGACGCTGGCTGGCGCCGTCGCGCAGCACCTGCAGGCGGTAGTGCCGCCCCTGCAGGACGAAGTCGGCGCTGCCGACCAGGGCCAGCGGCTGCGGCGTGCCGATCGAGGTCAGCAGCACCATCGCCTGCGGCGCCGGCACCGGATGCCAGTCGGCCAACACCCGCCACTGCGGATCGATCGGGAAGTAGTCGATGCCGCGGAAGCGCGCGCGCGCCGGCGCCTGCGGATCGCGGAAACGCCAGCCGAACAGGTTGCCGGTGCGCACCACGTAGAACTCCTGCGCACCCAGCGTCAACCGCGTCTGGGTGTCGTGCGCCGCGTCGGTCTCCAGGCGGCCTCCCGCGAACGGCTGGCCATTCACCTGCACCGCCGCGTCCGCGGCGGGCTGGAACTGCACGCCCTCCTGCAGATCCACCTGCAGCACGCCCAGATGCGCCGGACCGGCCGGCAACTGCACGTCGTTGTCGGGCGCGCTGCCGACCCGGTGCAGGCCGCTGTGCAGGCGGCCGGAGCCGGTGAAACTCAACCAGCCCGATGGCGCGCGCAACGTCGCCAGCCGCTGCGCGCGGCTGTGCTGCACAGACTCGCGGTAATGCGTGGCCGATTGCGCGCGCGGCGAGGCATCGGCGCCATCGGCCGCCGCGCCCCGGTCGCCGCAGGCGGCCAGGCCCAGCAGCATCGCCAGCCCGCAGGCCTCACGCCACCGCATGGTGCCGCCCCCTGTCGCGTGCCATCGTGCGTGCGTTCCGTATGCGCCGACGCCGGCCCTAGCCGACGGCGCGCGGCCGCGACGGGTCGGCGATCCAGCCGCTCCAGGAGCCGGCATACACGCGCGCACCGTGCAGGCCGGCATGTTCCAGCGCCAGCAGCAGATGGCAGGCGGTGACGCCGGAGCCGCACATCAGCACCACCTCGCGCGGATCGCGCCCCTGCAGCAACGGCTGCAGCTCGGCGCGCAGTTCCTGCGCCGGGCGCAGGCGGCCATCGCGCAGGTTCTGCGCCAGCGGCCGGTTGAGCGCGCCGGGCACATGCCCGGGCAGCGGGTCGATCGGCTCCACCTCGCCACGGAAGCGTTCGCCGGGGCGCGCATCGAACAACCAGCCCGGCGCCTCGTGCAGGCGCGCGGCAACCTCCTCGGCGGAGACGATGCGCGCCGTGTCGAACGCCTGCGGATACGGCGGCAGCGGCGACGGTACCGCGACCGCGTCGGTTTCCGGCAGGCCCAGCCGGCGCCATTCGGCCAGGCCGCCGTCGAGCACGGCGACGCGGCGATGGCCGAGCAGGCCCAGCATCCACCACAAGCGGGCGGCGGCCATGCTGCCGTCGCCGGCGTCGTAGACCACCACCTGGTGCTGCGGGCCGATGCCCCATTGCCCCAGGGTGCGCGCGAAGGCCGCGTCGTCCGGCAACGGGTGCCGGCCCAGGCCGGGACGGCCGAGATCGGACAGATCGGCGTTCAGATCGGCGTAGACCGCGCCGGGCAGGTGCGACTGCACATAGGCCTCGCGCGCCGCCGCTGCGGCGGCAGGATCGAGCAGCGCCGCCGGCACGAACCGCGCATCGACCAGGCGCAGCGCGGGATCGCCGAGCGCGGCGGCCAAGGCCGGCGCCTCGACCAGGGTGTGCCATTCGGGGGACGTTGCGCTCATGCGGTTTGCTCCAGTCGGCGGCGCAGGTTGAGCAGGATCGCCGCGGTCGCGCCCCAGATGCGCTGGCCGGGCCAGCCGTACTCCAGCACGACGCGCGGGCGTCCGCGGTAATCGGTCTCGATGCTGCGCAGGTTGTCCGGCGCCATCAGGTAGGCCAACGGCACCTCGAATACCTCCGCCACCTCGCCCGGATGCGGCTGCGGCACGAAGCGCGGATCGATCGCCGCGACCACCGGCATCACCCGGAAGCCGCTGATGGTGACGAACGGATCCAGGTAGCCCAGCGGCTCGGCCTGGCTCGCCGCCAGCGCGATCTCTTCCTCGCTCTCGCGCAGCGCCGCGGCCACCGCATCGGCATCGCTGGCCTCGATGCGGCCGCCGGGAAAGCTGACCTGGCCGCCGTGGTGGCGCAGGCTGTCGGTGCGCCGGGTCAGCAGCACGTAGGTGCCGTCGGCGCGCGGCACCAGGCCGGCCAGCACCGCGGCTTCCACCGGCGCACCGTCCGGCAGCAGATCCTGCAATTCGTGGTGGTTCCAGCCCGGCCCCGTCGGCGGCTGCTGCAACGGATGCAGCGCGCGCAGCAGATGTGCGCGTTCGGCCAGGCGCTGTCCCGGCGACGGCGACCAGCCGCGGCCCGGCAGCACCTCGTCCATGTAGCGGCGGCGTTCGGCGTCGCTCATGCCGCGCCAGCGTGCGATCTCGTCGCCGCTGCGCAGGCAGCCTGCGCAATAGCCCTGCGCATCGAGACGGCAAATACCGATGCAAGGCGTAAGCGGGGCATGCGGAACGGGATCCATCGGATTCGACACCTTGCCAGCCTAGCGCGATTCGTCGGCGCCGTCGTCGCCTGCCAAAAAAAATTGCGCCGGCATCGCTGCCGGCGCAATCGTCGTGCACTGGAGCGGCGTGCTTACTTGACGCTGACCAGCTTGATCTCGAACTGCACCGCCACGTTCGGCGGGAACGGCGTACGCGGGTCGGCACCGTAGGCCTTGTCCGGCGGCAGGGTCACTTCCCACTTGGAGCCGGCCGGCATCTGCAGCAGCGTGTCGCGCATGGCCTGCATCTCGACTTCGCTGACCTTGATCGCCGGGATCTGCTGCGCCGGGCGCGCCTGCGCCGGGCGCTGGCCGAACGGGTACGGACCGGCCACTTCCAGCTGCACCGTGCTGGCCTGGGTCGGCTTGGCGCCCTTGCCGGCCTCGATCACGCGGTACTGCACGCCGCTGGGCAGGGTCTGCACGCCAGCCTTGGCCTTGTTCTGGGCCATGAACTGGTCGCTCTTGGTCTTGTTCTCGGCAGCGGCCTTCTCGTAGTCGGCCTTGGCCTGCTGGGCGCGGGCCTGCTCGCGCTTCTGGAACGCTTCCACCGCCGGCTTAAGCTGGTCGGCGCTGACCGCCGGCTGCTTCTTGGCGTAGGCGTCCTGCAAGCCCTTCACCACCGCATTGATATCGAGCTGCTCGCCGCGGCCGGTGAGTTCGGCAAGGTTGTTGCCGTAGTCGTAGCCGAAGTAATAGCTCAGCTTGCCCTTCTCGGACGAGGTGTCCTGGGCGAACGCATTGCCGCTCAGGGCGAGGGCCGCGACAGCGACCGCAATAGAACGCAACTTCATCAAACAATTCTCCAGGGTGGTGGCACAGGGCGGCCCGTGCCGCCTGAGATGACGCGTTAGGATAGCCGCCGCGGCGCATAACCGCTACCGACGACGCTGCTCTGACTGGTGCGGCCCGCCGAGAGTTCCCATTACTTTTTTTTAACAACCAGGAATGCACATGTCCGGCACGCCGGTCCTCGCCGATACCCAGGGTGCGATCCGCATCCTCACCGTGAATCGAGCCGACAAGCTCAACGCCTTGAATCGCCAGGTTTTGCAGGCGCTGGATGCGGCCTTCGCCGCGGCCGCGGACGACCCGCAGATCCGCGTGGTGGTGCTGACCGGCGCCGGCGAGAAGGCCTTCGTGGCCGGTGCCGACATCGCCGAAATGAACGAACTGACACCGGTGCAGGGCCGCGATTTCTCGCAGTTGGGCCAGCGCCTGATGCGCCGGATTGAGCGCATGCCCAAGCCGGTGCTGGCGATGGTCAACGGTTTCGCCCTCGGCGGCGGGCTGGAACTGGCGATGGCCTGCCACCTGCGCGTGGCCGCCGAGGGCGCCCGCCTGGGCCAACCGGAGATCAATCTCGGCCTGATCCCCGGTTTCGGCGGCACCCAGCGCCTGCTGCGGCTGGTCGGCCGCGCCGCAGCGCTGGAACTGTGCCTGCTCGGCGCGCCGATCGACGCGGCGCGCGCGTTGCAGCTGGGCCTGGTCAACCGCGTGGTCGCCGCCGGCGAACTGCAGGCGACCACGCTGCAGCTGGCGCAGCAACTGGCCGAGGCCGCACCGCTGGCGTTGCGCGGCGTCCTCGACGCGATCCAGATCGGCGGCGAAGGCGCGATCGAACAGGGACTGGAGTACGAGACCGCGCAGTTCGGCCTGCTGTTTTCCAGCGAGGACATGCGCGAAGGCACCCGCGCCTTCCTGGAGCGGCGCCCGCCGCAGTTCCGCAACCGCTGAGCCCACGCACGATGTCGCACGCCCCCGTTTCCGCCACGCCGCTGCAGTTGCTGCGCTGGGTCCTGGACGACGATCTGGATGCCGCGATCGACGGCGGCCTGATGGACTACCGCGGTACCGATCCCGGCGACGACGCGCTGGACCCGGCGCATCCGCGGCTGCGCGCGCAGGTGCTCGCCGCGCAGCAGCGCCTGCGCGATGCCTGGGCGGCACGCGCGCGCTATCGGGCGCGCAGCGCGCGGCTGGAACGCCGTGCCGCGGCGCGCCAGGCGCGGCGTGAGGCCGTTGTACCGACCGCCACGGGCACGACTCCCGCCGCCCCCAGCGCGCCGGCCCTGCCCGCGGCGGCTGCGGCGATCCTGGCCCGCGCCAAGGCCAAGGCCGCGCAGCGAGGCGGCCGATGAGCGCGACCGCCAGCGCGCCCGTGCGGCGCGGACGCCTGCTGAGCAAGGACGAGATCCACGAGCTGTTCTCGCGCCTGTCCGAACTCAATCCCAGCCCGACCACCGAGCTGGAGTACAGCACCCCGTTCGAACTGCTGATCGCGGTGATCCTCTCGGCGCAGGCCACCGACGTCGGCGTCAACAAGGCCACCCGCCGCCTGTATCCGGTGGCGAACACGCCGGCGGCGATCCTGGCGCTGGGCGAGGATGGGCTGAAGCGCTACATCTCCACCATCGGCCTGTTCAACGCCAAGGCCAAGAACGTCATCGCCACCTGCCGCATCCTGGTCGAGCAGCACGGTGGCGACGTGCCGCGTGCGCGCGACGCGCTGGAAGCCCTGCCCGGCGTCGGCCGCAAGACCGCCAACGTGGTGCTCAACACCGCCTTCGGCGAGCCCACCATGGCGGTGGACACGCACATCTTCCGCGTCGCCAACCGCACCGGGCTGGCTCCGGGCAAGGACGTGCGCGCCGTCGAGGATGCGCTGCTCAAGCGGGTGCCGGCGCAGTTCCTGCACGACGCCCACCACTGGCTGATCCTGCACGGCCGCTACGTGTGCAAGGCGCGCAAGCCCGACTGCCCGCAGTGCGCGATCCGCGACCTGTGCCGGTACAAGGACAAGACGCCGGGTTGAGCGGCGCAGTCGCAGGCAGGCGCTCGCGTCATCGCCTGCGCCACAGCCTTGGGCGCCGGTTGATGCGGAACTGGGAACATCGGCTCCGGCCACCAGCGCGGCACGCAAGGTCCGCCGCCCCGCTCGTCGCGACTGAAGTCGCTCCCACAATGGCGTTCCGCAAGCGGGCACCTGGTGGTATGGGAGGGGCTTCAGCCCCGACAGCAGCTAACACCCGGAGCCGATGGCTGCGCTCGTCGCGGTTGAAACCGCTCCTACAGTTCTCCCCAAGCCGCCGCCTGGTTGCACTGCAGGAGCGGCTTCAGCCGCGACGGTTTCCGTCGCGACACGGCCTCGCCTGCCCGCATCGCGGTTGAAACCGCTCCTACAGGATGTCGACTGGCCAGGCGAAGCACTGCCTGCCACACCACCGACTACGCCGCACGCTGCCCTTCCACGCGTCGGTCCAGTTCCTTCCAGTCCACTACCAGGGCGCAACCGCGGGCCGACGCGTTGCGGCTCCAGTCGCGCAGCAGTTCCAGGCAGGCGTGGTCGACGTGGCGTAGCCGCGCCACGTCCAGGTGCAGTTCGGTATTCGGCGGCAGCCGCTCCAGGGTCCGCGCCATCGTCGGCACGCGCAGGAAGGTGGCCGAGCCCTCCAGCGACAGGCGCAGCTTGCCGCTCCCCTCGCCTGCGCCCGCGCTGGCGGCGTCTTCATGCGCATGCACGCCGACCGTCAGCCGCGACTGCTGCAACGCCAGCCGCAGCAGCGACAGCGCAAAGCCGATCAGCACGCCGGTCAGCAGGTCGGTGGCGACGATGGCGAAGGTCGTCGCCAGGTAGATGGCGGCGGTGCCGCGTCCGTAGGCGGCCAGTTCGCGCACCTGCCCCAGCTTGACCATCTTCAGCCCGGTGTAGACCAGGATGCCGGCCAGGCACGCGACCGGGGTCATCCGCAGCAGCCACGGCAGCAACAGCGCGAACACCAGCAGCCAGGCCGCGTGCAGCATGGTCGACACGCGCGTGGCCGCACCGGCCTGCACGTTGGCGGCGCTGCGCACGATCACCCCGGTCATCGGCAAGGCGCCGAGCAACCCGCACAGCATGTTGCCCACGCCCTGCGCGGCCAGTTCGCGATCGTACTGGGTGCGCGGCCCCTGGTGCATGCGGTCCACCGCCGCCGCCGACAGCAGGGTCTCGGCGCTGGCGATGAAGGCGAAGGTGAGCGCCGACAGCAGCAGCGTGGCATCGAGCACGCCGAGCATGTCGTCCAGGCTCGGCACCCGGATCGCCGAGAGCAGGTTGGCCGGCACGTCGACCTTGCGCACGTCCAGCGCCTGCAGCTGCACCAGCGCGGTCATCGCCACCACCGCCAGCAAGGCGCCGGGCACGAAGCGCAAGCGCTGCGGGCGCAGCCGCTCCCACGCCAGCATGATCGCGATGGTGCCCAGGCCGACCAGCAAGGCGGCGCGGCCCACGCCGGCGTCCAGCGCGCGCCACAGCACCGCCGGCAAGGCGGCGAAGTTCTCCAGTCCACGCGCCTTCGGCGCCGCGTCCAGCAGCACGTGCGATTGCGAGGCGACGATCAGGATGCCGATGCCCGACAGCATGCCGGCCACCACCGCCGGCGAGGTCATGCGGAACCACACGCCGGCGCGGCACAACCCGGCCAGCAACTGGATCGCGCCGGCCAGCAGGATCACCGGCCCCAGCGCCGCCACGCCGTGCGCGCGGACCAGTTCGAACACCAGCACCGCCAATCCCGCCGCCGGCCCGCTGACCTGCAGCGGCGAGCCGGCGATCAGCCCGACCACCAGGCCGCCGACGATGCCGGTGATCAGGCCGGCGGCCGGCGGCATGCCCGACGCGATCGCGATGCCCATGCACAACGGCAAGGCGACCAGGAAGACCACCACCGAAGCCAGCAGGTCGCGGCCGAAGGCGCCGCCGCGCAGGTAACGGGCCAGCGCCGAGGCGCCGGTCGGAGCGTGCTCTGTCATGGTGTGCATGGGCGGCTCCTCAGACGGCGACGTTGCGCAGGACCGGCGCCAGGCGCGGCGGCGGCGTGGCATCGGGCGGGCGTCGACCGGCTTCCGGCAGCAGTGGCAGGAACCGCCCCTGCTCGGCGTCGAAGGCGCGGATCTCGCCATGGCCGATGTCGTAGATCCAGCCGTGGATGCGCAGTGCGCCGCGCGCCAGCCGCGCCGCCACCACCGGTTGCGTGCGCAGGTGATCCAGCTGCGCCACCACGTTTTCCTCGGTCAGGCAGTGGAGCGCGTCCTCGGCATGCGCGGCATGCCCGTGCTGCGCGGCGACCTGGCGCGCGCTGTCGGTGTGCTTGAGCCAGGCCGCCACGGTCGGCACCTCCTGCAGCGACGCGGGATTGAGCACCGCCTTCATCGCGCCGCAATCGGTATGGCCGCAGATCACGATGTGCTCGACCTGCAGCACCGCCACCGCGTACTCGATCGCCGCGACCACGCCGCTGACGTGCTGCGAGTACGGCGGCACCACGTTGCCGATGTTGCGGTAGACGAACAGCTCGCCGGGCTGCGCGGCGAACATCAGTTCCGGCATCACCCGCGAATCGGCACAGGTGATGAACAGCGTGTGCGGGGTCTGGCCGGCGGCGAGTTGCCGGAACAGCCCGCGCTGGCGGGGATAGACCTCGTTGCGGAAGTGGCGGAAACCGTCGAGCAAGCGTTGCATGGGATATCTCCAGGCATGGGGGGAGCGAGGCCGTACCGCACGCGGCACGACGCAGACGCAAACAACAGAGGGATCGGCATCGCCAGTGCGGCGACGCAGGCGTCAGGCCCGGGATGGAGGACGCAGCGCGGGGCGGCGATAGCTGCGGCAAGGCGCTGCCGGTGGCACCGGCAGGACCGGCCGGATCAGGAGGGTCGGCGGAAACAACGCGGGCGCGACCGCGAGCGGTGCGTCGTGCGGATCGGTGTCGGCGGCTGGCGCGTCCAGCTCGGGCGGCACCCCATCGAGGTCAGCGTCGACATCGCTGGCGCAGGCACTCGCGCACAGCGCCGCCGGTGCCGCCGCTGCGGCCGATCCTGCACGGATCGCGGACAGCGCCAGCAACGCGGTCAACATCAACATGGACAGACGGGCGAGCATGCTTCGACAGTAGGAAGGCGCGTCGTCGCTGACAAGTGCTGCGCCGCACAATTCACTGCATCGTCCACGGCCGTCGACGCGAACCGTGAAAGACACCCCGGCCCGCGCCAATGACGCGGGCCGGGGTCACGCCGCAAAAAAGAAAGGCGGCGCAGTGCGCCGCCTTTCGTACAGCATGCGGGAATCTCCGCGCATCAGAACGACAGGTCGCCCCAGACGCCGAATTCCTTGGTTTCCACGTCGGTCTTCTTGCTGGCGTTGTCCTGGTGCGTGTACTTGTACACCGTGGCCAGCTTCAGGTTCTTCAGCACCGGGAACTCGACGCCGACGTTCCAGTACTTGTCGGCCAGGGTCGGGTCGAGGGTCTTGCTCAGGTCGGTCTTGTCGTAGCGGGCGAAGGCGTTGATGCCGCCGTCGGTCAGCGCCACGCTGCCCCATACCGACCAGCCGCTGGACTTGTCGCTCGCCGCGGTCAGCACGTTGTTGAGGTTCTTGGCCTGGAAGTACTCGCCGCCCAGACGGAAGTTGGAATCGGCATAGGCGACCATCGCATCGGCGCGGGTGTAGTCGTGCTGCGCGTCGAGGATGTCGGTTTCCTTGCCGAGCTTGCCCGAGTAGGCGCCGACGGCGATGGCCAGGTTCTGCATCGGCATGTAGGCGACGCGGCCTTCCACGTCCATGCCCTTGCCGCGGGTCGGGTTCTTGTAGCCGGCACCGTTGACCACCGACATCGCGTAGTTGACCTGCGAGCCCAGGTCGCCGAAGGCGTGCAGGCCCCAGTCGGAGGAGTTGGCGTACTTCAGGCGGTCGGTCAGGGTGTTCTCGACGTAGCGGTAGCCGTAGAACTTCTCGACGAACGGCACCCACGGCATGTCGGCGGCACCGATGCGCAGCGCGAAGGCGTCGTCGAACTTGCCCTGCACGTAGGCCTTCTTGACGAACAGCTGGGTGTTGGACAGCGCCGAGCTGTACTGGAAGTCGGTGGTCAGGTTGGCCGACCAGATCTCGTTGAAGCTGTGGTCGACGGTCAGATAGAAGCGCTTGACGTCCAGACCGGTGCCGCTGGCGGCGGTCTTGGCACCGCCGCTGGTGCGGTCGATGTTGGTCAGGTCGAAGAACATGCGGCCGCCGATCTTGTTGTCGTTGACCAGCTTGGCGAGCTTGTCGACCTTGGCGGCGCTGGCCTGCGCCGATTCGGTCGCCTGGGCCTGCACGACATTCACTTCCGACTGCGCGTCGGACTGCGCCTGCAGGGCTTCCGACTGCGCCTGCAGCTGCTGGACCTGGGTCTGCAGCGCTTCGATCTGGGCCTGCAGTTGCTGCAGCTGGGCAGCGCTGACGGCGGGCGGATTGCTGCTGGCCTTGGCCTTCGCCGCGAACGCCTGCGGCGCCGACGCGAGGCCGAGGCTGGCGAGGATCGCCGTGGCGAGAACATGAGAACGCATTAGGATGTCTCCGATGGGTGGTGGCAGGGTGGGATGGGTGCGGTGCGGCCCCAGTGCGACGGCCCGACCATTTGTAAAGATTCCGTCAAAGACATGACGGTTTTGAGTCAGCTTCGTGTCGGAACGAAGGCATCCCGGCCGGGAAGGCTGTCACCGGACTGACATCTGATTTTCTTCAGACGTTCATGAAAAAGTCTTGGAATGCAGCCGATGCCGGCAGGGGTGCCGGCTTCCCACCTATTCCAGGAGTTCTCCCGATGCGTTCCCTCAAGCTTCGACTGCTGGCAGCCGCCGCGGTCGCTACGTTTTCGCTCGCGGCGCAAGCCACCGATGTCACCGGCGCAGGCTCCAGCTTCGTCTATCCGGTGCTGTCGAAGTGGTCGGCTGCCTATGCCGAGAAAAGCGGCAACCGCGTCAACTACCAGTCGATCGGTTCCGGCGGCGGCATCGCGCAGATCCAGGCGGCCACGGTCGATTTCGGCGCTTCCGACAAGCCGCTCAGCGGCGCGGAGCTGGACAAGTTCGGCCTGGGCCAGTTCCCGGTCGTGATCGGCGGCATCGTGCCGGTGTTCAACGTGGCGGGCGTGGCCCCGGGCGCGATGAAGCTCGACGGCACCACGCTGGCCAACATCTTCCTGGGCAAGATCAGCAAGTGGAACGACCCGGCGATCGCCGCGCTGAACCCGGGCCTGGCCCTGCCCGACCTGAAGATCACCATCGTGCACCGCTCCGACGGTTCGGGCACCAGCTTCAACTTCACCAACTACCTGTCCAAGGTCAGCCCGGAGTGGAAGAGCAAGGTCGGTGAAGGCACCGCCGTGCAGTGGCCGGCCGGCATCGGCGGCAAGGGCAACGAAGGCGTGGCCGCCTACGTCAAGCAGATCCGCGGCGGCATCGGCTATGTCGAGTACGCCTACGCGCTGCAGAACAAGCTCAGCTACGCCGGCATGAAGAACGCCGCCGGCCGTTTCGTGATGCCGGACGACAAGACCTTCTCCGCTGCCGCCGCCACCGCGGACTGGAAGTCGGCCAAGGACTTCAACCTGATCATGACCAACGCGCCGGGCCAGGACGCGTGGCCGATCACCGCCACCACCTGGGCCATCATGTACAAGAAGGCCAAGAAGCCGGCGTCGTCCAAGGCCGCGCTGGACTTCTTCAAGTGGTCGTTCGAGCAGGGTCAGCCGCAGGCCAAGGCGCTGGACTACGTGCCGCTGCCGGAGCCGCTGGTCAAGCAGATCGAAGCCTACTGGGCGCAGAACATGAAGTGAGCCGGCGTCTCGCCCGTGCCGGCGCGCGCGTCGGCACGGCGACACCCGAGGGCGCGGACCGCAGGGTCCGCGCTTTTTTTGTCGCCCGATGGCGGGCGCCGCCTGCCTGCGATCGGCACCTGCCCGCCGCAGGACAGGCTCCTGCGGGACGGCGCGACCGCCGCATCCCGTGATGGCGTCCGCCAACCCATCCGCAAGTCATCTGGCTGTAACAAAAATATCATTTCATAGCGAGCATCCGCCGGATGTCCCGGCGCTCTTCGCTACGGAGTGACCCCCATGAAACTGCAGCCGGCGCGCATTGCCGTCCTGTCCCTCGCCCTGGCCTTCGCCGTCACCGCCTGCCAGCCCGGCAACGGCGACAAGCAGGGCGCCGCCGATGCGGCAGGCGGGACGCCCGCTGCCGCGCCGGCCGCCGGCGCCAAGACCGCCGCGGAGATTTCCGGCGCCGGTGCCTCCTTCATCTATCCGCTGATCTCCAAGTGGTCGGCCGACTACAACGCGGCCACGGGCAACAAGATCAACTACCAGTCGATCGGTTCCGGCGGCGGCATCGCCCAGATCAAGGCCGGCACGGTCGATTTCGGTTCCTCCGACAAGCCGCTGGACAGCGCCGAACTGGCCGCGGCCGGCCTCGGCCAGTTCCCCTCGGCGATTGGGGGGGTGGTGCCGGTGGTCAACCTGGACGGCATGGAAGCGGGCAAGCTGAAGCTGACCGGCCCGGTGCTGGCCGACATCTTCCTGGGCAAGATCAGCAAGTGGAACGACCCGGCGCTGACCGCGCTGAACCCGGGCGTGACCCTGCCCGACACCAAGATCAACCTGGTGCACCGCTCCGACGGCTCGGGCACCAGCTTCAATTTCACCAACTACCTGTCCAAGGTCAGCCCGGAGTGGAAGGGCAAGGTCGGCGAAGGCACCTCGGTGCAGTGGCCGGGCGGCGTCGGCGGCAAGGGCAACGAAGGCGTGGCCTCGTACGTGCAGCAGATCAAGGGCTCGATCGGCTACGTGGAACTGGCCTACGCGCTGCAGAACAAGATGCCGTACGCGTCGATGCAGAACGCCGCCGGCAACTGGGTGCAGCCCAACGCCGAGAGCTTCGCCGCCGCGGCCGCGTCGGCCGACTGGGCCAACGCCAAGGACTTCAACCTGGTCATCACCAACGCCGCGGGCGCGCAGGCGTGGCCGATCACCGCCACCAACTTCATGCTGATGCACAAGCAGGCCAAGGACCCGGCGCGCAGCAAGGCGACCCTGGACTTCTTCAAGTGGGCCTTCGAGAAGGGCCAGCCGCAGGCCGACGCGCTGCACTACGTGCCGCTGCCGCCGGAGCTGGTGCAGCAGATCGAGGCCTACTGGAGCAAGGAGTTCAAGTAAGCGCCGCGCCGGCGCGCGCTACGCGCGCCGCTGCGGCAAGCGGCGACCGGTGGTGCGCTCCAGGCGCCGCCGGTCGCCGTCTCGGCATCTTGTGATCCGGACTTTCGGGTTCCCGCCTGTGCGGGAGCGATGCAACCACCCACCGCGCGCGGTCACTGCCGCCGCGGCCACGATCGGAGCGCGCAGGCGCGCGCTCCGGCGACGACCGAGCCCATGAACAGCACTGTCCTTCCCGAAGCGATGTCGGCGCCCCGCGGACGCGACCTGCGTGACGCCCGCGCCGACCGCGTGTTCCGCTGGATCCTCACCGCCACCGTCGTGTTCGTGCTCGTCGCCCTGGGCAGCGCGGCGCTGTCGATGCTGTGGGGCGGCCGCCATGCCCTGCAGCTGCAGGGACTGAGCTTCTTCTACTCCAGCGAGTGGAACCCGGTCGAGAACAAGTACGGCGCGCTGGCGCCGATCTACGGCACCCTGGTGACCGCGCTGATCGCGATGCTGATCGCGGTGCCGGTGAGCTTCGGCATCGCCTTCTTCCTGACCGAGGTGGCGCCGCGCTGGCTGCGCGGCCCGGTCGGCACCGCGATCGAACTGCTGGCCGGCATCCCCTCGATCATCTACGGCATGTGGGGCCTGTTCGTGCTGGTGCCGATGATGACCGAGTACGTCACCCCCTGGCTCAACGACCACCTCGGCACGCTGCCGCTGATCGGCCCGATATTCCAGGGCCCGCCGCTGGGCATCGGCCTGCTCACCGCCGGCTTCGTGCTGGCGATCATGGTGATCCCGTTCATCTCTTCGGTGATGCGCGAGGTGTTCCTGACCGTGCCGACCCGGCTCAAGGAGTCGGCCTACGCGCTGGGCTCCACGCGCTGGGAAGTGAGCTGGGACATCGTGCTGCCCTACACCCGCTCGGCGGTGATCGGCGGCATCTTCCTGGGCCTGGGCCGCGCGCTCGGCGAAACCATGGCGGTGGCCTTCGTGGTCGGCAACACGGTGCGGCTGTCGCCCTCGCTGCTGGAACCGGGCACCACCATCGCCGCGCTGATCGCCAACGACTTCGGCGAAGCCACCGAGACCTACCGCTCGGCGCTGCTGCTGCTGGGCTTCGTGCTGTTCATCGTGACCTTCATCGTGCTGGCGATCGCCCGCCTGATGCTGGCGCAACTGTCGCGCAAGGAGGGCAACTGAGATGGCCGCCGACGTCGCCCACCGCCTGTACAACCGCCGCCGCGTGGTCAACGCCGTGGCGCTCACCCTGTCCTGCCTGACCGCGCTGTTCGGGCTGGTGTTCCTGGCCTGGATCCTGTGGACCCTGGTGGCCAAGGGCATCTCCGGCATCAACGTGGACCTGTTCACCCGCATGACCCCGCCGCCCGGCGAGGAAGGCGGCCTGGCCAACGCGTTCTTCGGCAGCGCGGTGATGTGCGGCCTGGCGCTGTTGATCGGCACCCCGCTGGGCGTGGCCGCCGGCACCTGGCTGGCCGAATACGGCAACGCGCGCAAGACCGGCCAGGTGGTGCGCTTCGTCAACGACATCCTGCTGTCGGCGCCGTCGATCGTGCTCGGCCTGTTCGTCTACACCCTGTACGTGATGCAGACCGGCGGCCGCTTCTCGGCGTTGGCCGGCGCGCTGTCGCTGGCCTTCATCGTGCTGCCGGTGGTGGTGCGCACCACCGACGAAATGCTGCGGCTGGTACCGGCGCAAATGCGCGAGGCGGCGCTGTCGCTGGGCATCCCGCAGTGGAAGGTGACCATGCAGGTGCTGTACCGCAGCGCCTCGGCCGGCATCGTCACCGGCGTGATGCTGGCGCTGGCGCGCATCAGTGGCGAGACCGCGCCGCTGCTGTTCACCGCCTTCGGCAACCAGTACTGGAACAACAACATCTTCCAGCCGATGGCCAGCGTGCCGGTGGTGATGAACTCCTTCGCCGGCAGCCCCTACCCGAGCTGGCAGCTGCTGGCCTGGTCCGGCGCCCTGGTGCTCACCGTGTTCGTCCTGCTGGTCAGCCTCGGCGCGCGCGCCCTGCTGGTGCGCAACAAGATCTCCAACGATTGATACCCCTATGGACCCGGCCATGAACGATCACCACAACGCCGCCCCGATGCACCGCATCGCCATGCCCATCGGGCACACCGCGCTGGCGCCGTCGCCGGTCAAGATCGCCGCGCGCGGCCTGGACTTCTACTACGACAAGTACCACGCGCTGAAGGGCATCAACCTGGAAGTGCCGGAGAAGCGCGTCACCGCGCTGATCGGCCCCTCCGGCTGCGGCAAGTCCACCCTGCTGCGCATCTTCAACCGCATCTACGCGCTGTATCCGAAGCTGGAAGCGCGCGGCGAGGTGCTGCTGGACGGCGAGAACATCCTCTCGCCGAAGTACCCGATGAACCGCCTGCGCAGCAAGGTCGGCATGGTGTTCCAGAAGCCGGTGCCGTTCCCGATGACCATCTTCGAGAACGTCGCCTACGGCATCCGCCACCACGAGAAGCTGTCCAAGGCCGACATGGCCGACCGCGTCGAGCACGCGCTGCGCCAGGGCGCGCTGTGGGACGAGGTCAAGGACAAGCTCGGGCAGAGCGCGCTGGGCCTGTCCGGCGGCCAGCAGCAGCGCCTGTGCATCGCCCGCGCCGTGGCGCTGCGCCCGGACGTGCTGCTGCTCGACGAGCCGACCTCGGCGCTGGACCCGATCTCCACCAGCCGCATCGAGCAACTGGTGGAAGAGCTGAAGACCGACTACACCATCGTCATCGTCACCCACAATATGCAGCAGGCCGCGCGCGTGTCCGACTACACCGCCTTCATGTACCTGGGCGACCTGATCGAGCACGACCGCACCGAAATCATCTTCTCGCAGCCGAACAAGCAGCAGACCGAAGACTACATCACCGGCCGTTTCGGCTGAGCCGTTGCGGCCGCCGCTGCCTGGTCGCAGCGGCCGCGCCCGCCGCCCTCCGGGCGGGCGCCCGGCGACGCCAGCACCGCAACGCCAGGCATGGCCGCGGCGACACCAACGCACTTATTGGACCTACGACATGAACACTCAGCCCAACGAGCACATCGTGAAGAGCTACGACGAAGAACAGCATCGCCTCGCCGCCGAGATCGTGCGCATGGGCGAAACCGCGGTGGCGCAGTTGGAAGCGGCGCTGGACGTGGTCGAACGCCGCGACGACAACGCCGCGCTGCGCATCGTCGTCAACGACGAAGCGATCGACGCGCTCGAGCACTCCATCAGCCATGACGTGATGCGCCTGGCGCTGCGCGGGCCGATGGCGCGCGACCTGCGCGAGATCCTCGCCGGCCTGCGCATCCCCGCCGACGTCGAACGCATCGGCGATTACGCCGCCAACGTGGCCAAGCGCTCGATCGCGCTGAACATGTCGCCGCCGATGCCGCAGACCCTGGGCCTGCGTCAGCTCGGCAAGCTCGCCGCCGAACAGGTGCGCGCGGCGCTGGCCGCCTACCAGCACAACGACGCCGACGCCGCCCTGCTGGTGCGCCAGGGCGACGCGCAGCTGGATGCGCAGTACACCGCGCTGTTCCGCGAGCTGCTGACCTACATGATGGAAGACCCGCGCAACATCACCCCGTGCACGCATCTGCTGTTCATGGCCAAGAACCTGGAGCGGATCGGCGACCACGCCACCAACATCGCCGAGAACGTGTGGTTCCTGGTGCACGGCGACCAGCCGCTGCCGCCGCGCGACAAGCGCGACGAGACCAGTTCCACCAGCGGCATCTGACCCCTGCCGAGCGGACGGCGATACGCCGTTCCGCCCTCGTGGTCTCCCTGGGCTCCGTGCGCAACGGAGCCTTTTTTGTCGCCACGCACCGCCGCATGCAGCGCCGCGCGGCAACGAGTAGGCTTGGCGCACTCCGGCCACCACGGCCGGCGCCCATCCATCGCCAGGAGCCTGCGCATGTCCACTTCGTCCCGTCCGTCCCCTGCCCTCGCCGGCGCGGTCCTGCTCGGCGGCATCGGCCTGTCCGCCTCCGCCCTGGCCATGACCGACCTCGCCCAGGGCTATGCGCTGGGCGCACAGGCCGCCGTCACTCCGCCGCAACGCACCGAGACGACCACGCCGGCAACGCCGACGCCCACGCCGCCGGCGCACACCGGGCAGGCCGCCGACCCGGCCAAGGCCAGCGAAGGCGGCTGCGGCGGCAAGGCCGGCGACGGCAGTTGCGGCGCGCACGCCCCGGCGGCGGCCCCGGCCAAGCCAGAGGCAGCCGGCGCCACCGCCACGCCGCAGGCCAAGCACGACGACAAGGCCATGGCCGAAGGCAAGTGCGGCGAGGGCAAGTGCGGTGGCAGCCTCTGAACCGAGGCCGCTGGCCGCGGCCAGTGCCGGCCTCGGGCTGCGTCGCGGCTTGCTCCAGGACTTGCTGCAGGCGCCAGCGGATGCGTTCGATTTCCTCGAATGCGCGCCGGACAACTGGATCGGCGTCGGCGGCCGTCCCGGGGAGCAGCTGCAGACGCTGAGCGCGCGCCATCCGCTCAGCTGCCACGGCCTGTCGCTGTCGCTCGGCGGCGTGGCCGCGCTGGACACCACCTTGCTGCAGCAGACCCGGCACTTCCTCGACCGGCACCGGGTCGCGCTGTACAGCGAGCACCTCAGCTACAGCGCCGACGACGGCCAACTCTACGAACTGCTGCCGCTGCCGTTCACCGACGAGGCGGTGCGCCATGTCGGCGCACGCATCGCCCGGGTGCAGGACGTGCTGGGCCGACGCATCGCGGTGGAGAACGTCTCCTACTATGCCGTGCCCGGCCAGGCCATGAGCGAAGCCGCGTTCGTGGCCGCGGTGCTGGACGAGGCCGATTGCGACCTGCTGCTGGACGTCAACAACGTGCACGTCAACGCCAGCAACCACGGCGACGACGCGCTGGCCTTCCTGGCCGCCATGCCCAGCGCGCGCATCGCCTCGTACCACGTCGCCGGTCACCGCGACGACGCCGCCAGCGGGCTGAAGATCGACACTCACGCCGCGCCGGTGGCCGACCCGGTCTGGGAGCTGCTCGGCGCCGCCTACCGCCTGCACGGCGTGCGCCCCACCGTGCTCGAGCGCGACGGCCAGTTCCCGCCGCTGGGCGAGCTGCTGGACGAAGTGCAGCGCATCCGCGCCGCGCAGGCGCAGTCGCGCGGCGCATGAACGAAACCCTGCGCGCGCAGCAGTTCGCGCTCACCCAGCACCTGCGCGATCCGCGGCGGTACCCGCCGCCGGCCGGCATCCCGCCGCAGCGCCTGGCGGTGTACCGCGCCCTGTTCTTCGACAACCTGGCGCAGTTGCTGGGCGGCCAGTTCCCGGTGCTGCGCGCCACCCTCGGCGACGCGGACTGGGCGGCGCTGCTGCGCGCGTTCTGCGCCGAGCACCGCGCCCGCACGCCGCTGTTCCCGCGCCTGGGCGAGGAACTGGTGGCATTCCTGCAGCAGCGCGCGCCCGATCCGCAGCGTCCCTGGCTGGCCGACCTGGCGCACTACGAAACCGTGGAACTGCAGGTGCAGATCGACGACGCCGCGCTGCCGCCGCACGATCCGCACGGCGACCTGCTCGACGGCATCCCGCTGCTGTCGCCCTGGCTGCGCCTGCTGCGCTACCGCTGGCCGGTGCAGCGCATCGGCCCGGCCTGGCAGCCGGACACGGCACCGGCGCAGCCAACCTGCCTGTTGGCGCGACGCGAGGCCGACGGCCAGGTGCGCTTCGCCGAACTGGCGCCGCTGGCCTATGCCGTGCTGGCGGCGCTGCAGCCCGGCGCGCGCAGCGGACGAGAGCTGCTGCTGGACCTGGCCGCCGCGCACGGCCTTGCGCCGGACGCCCTGCTGCACGAGGGTGCGGCCCTGCTGCAGCGGCTGCGCGCGCAGGGCAGCGTGCTCGGCACGCGTCTGCCGGCGTGACGCCGCGGTGGCCGACGGCCGCGCTCTGCTAACCTTGGCGAATGAACGATTCGGTCGACAGCCCCTCGCAGCCCCTGGTCATCACCCCGATGTCGCGGCGTTTCCGCGGCTACCTGCCGGTGGTGGTGGACGTGGAGACCGGCGGTTTCGACTGGAACAAGCATGCGCTGCTGGAGATCGCGGTGGTGCCGATCGAGATGGACGATTTCGGTCAGCTGTATCCGGGCGTCACGGCCAGCGCGCACGTGGTGCCGGCGCCCGGCACCCTGATCGATCC
The DNA here is from genome assembly GCF_040529045.1 of Xanthomonas indica. NCBI lineage: Bacteria > Pseudomonadati > Pseudomonadota > Gammaproteobacteria > Lysobacterales > Lysobacteraceae > Xanthomonas > Xanthomonas indica. The sequence goes on from NZ_CP131914.1 coordinate 3,694,920, forward strand.
GAAGTCGCTGGAGGTCACCGGCATCGTCCTGGATCACCCGTTCCGCTTCGCCAAGCCCGAGCGCGAGGCGCTGGACCACGTGTTCGCGCCGGTGCGCGCGGCAGTGAAGAAGTACGGGTGCCAGCGCGCTATCCTGGTGGGCCACAACGCCCATTTCGACCTCAACTTCCTCAATGCCACGGTCGCCCGCTGCGGCCACAAGCGCAACCCGTTCCACCCCTTCAGCGTGTTCGACACCGTCACCCTGGCCGGCATCGCCTACGGCCAGACCGTGCTGGCGCGCGCGGTGCAGGCCGCGGGCTTCGACTGGAACGCCGCCGACGCGCACAGCGCTGTGTACGACACCGAGCAGACCGCGCGCCTGTTCTGCAAGATCGCCAACGCCTGGCCGGCGCCGCCGGTCGGCGCGGCGCCATAGCCGCGGCATGTATTGCACGACACGCGCGCGCCGCCGTCGGGTTGGCCCGGCGGCATCGCGGCCGAACGCCCCGTGGTAACGCCGCGCACTCGCCGGCAGCGGCTCGCGTGACCCGCCACCTGCTATTCGTCTGCAGCCGCAACCGGCTGCGCAGCCCCACCGCGGAACAGGTGTTCGCCACCTGGCCCGGCGTGGAAACCGCCTCGGCCGGCGTCGACCACGACGCGGACACCCCGGTCACCCCGGAATTGCTGGAGTGGGCGGACATCGTCTTCGTCATGGAACCGGCGCATCGCGCCAAGCTGTCGCGCCGGTTCAAGCGCCACCTCGGCCGCGCACGCATCGTCTGCCTGGACATCCCCGACGACTACGGCTACATGGATCCGGCGTTGGTGCAGATGCTGACCACGAAGGTAGCGCGGCACCTGCCTGCGCGCTGACACCGGCCCTCGACCGCCGCGCCGAGGCGTGCATTCGCACACGCACGACCGCCATCCCGAGACCGCCGACACGCGTGCTACGCTCGCCGCCGCGCCGACTAAGGCGCCTGTCCCAGGACGACCGTCTCATGCAAGCATGGAGGCGCCGCAGCATCGGCATTCTCGACATCGGCGGATCCGGCATCGGCATTCTCGCCATCCTCAGCCAGGTGCCGAATCTGCGGCAGCCAGCCGACTGGATCGTCTGCGCCACGTTCGCCGCGCTCTATAGCTGGGGTATCTACTGCGGCACGCGATTGCTGGAAGGTCGCCACAACGCAGTGCGTGCCAATCTGGCGTTCTGGCTGGCGCAGGTGCCGACCTTCGGCACTCCCCTGGTCAGCTACGTGTTCAATTGCGGCTTTCACCTCACCGCTGGCGTGCAGTTCGCGCCGTTCAAGTTCGGCGCAAACTTCCTGCTCGGCAGCCGCTACACGTTCCTCCTGTTTCCGTCGGAGACAGCGACGTTCTTCGGCCTGAATCTGTTCGCACTGGCGGTCGTCTTCGCCCTTGCGCAACAGCTGCGCCGCGGCGCCGACCTAACGACTGAAGCAGGCGCTGCGCCAGCGCACGAGAACGCGCATCACGGCGCGCCATGACACCGACCGCGCACCGGTGAACAAAACCAACGCCCTGGCCTTGCTGCGCGCGCATCAACCGCTGCCCAACGACGACAAGCTCACTCAGGGCCTGATCGACGCCTATGACGCGGCGAGACGGCTGTTTGTCGCCGATCCCGATCGCGCCGCGCTCCCGCTGTTCCTGCGCTCCTTCGGCACCGGCGACGGCTGGGGCGTCTATCCGTTGGTCGAGGACGTGTTCCATGCCTGCGACCGCAGCGACACCGTCGCCGCGATCCGGGAGGCCCTGGAAGATCCCACGCTGCCCGAGGGTAGCCGCTACTGGGTCACGCAGGTGTCGGCCGCCTTTGCGGACCCGACCTTGCGCGAAGGCCTGGCCCTGTCGTTGCGGTCGGAACATCCGGACACCCGCGCGGCGGCACAGATGGCATTGGAAATGCTGGACGGCGGCACCGCACGCTGAAACGCTAGCGTTTGCGCTTCACGCTACCGGGCAAGAACAGCAGCGCCCGATCCGCATGCCCTGACGCGGGCACTCAGCCCACGCACACCCGATCGCGCCCCAGCCCCTTGGCGCGGTACAGCGCCCCGTCGGCGCGCTCCAGCCACTGGCTCGCGGTTTCGTCCGCGCGCAGCGCGACCAGGCCGCCGCTGAAGGTGACGCGCAGCGCCGGTGCATCCGGCGCCCACTGCAGGCGCGCGTGGAACAGGTCGCGCAGGCGCGTGGCGAAGCGCTCGGCATCGGCCAGCGGCGTGTCGCCGAGCAGCACCGCGAACTCTTCGCCGCCCAGGCGCGCCGGCAGGTCGGCGGCGCGGCAGGCACCCAGCAACAACTGCCCGACTTCGCGCAGCACCGCATCGCCGGTGGCATGCGAATAGCCGTCGTTGATCTGCTTGAAGCGGTCGATGTCCATCACCAGCAGGCACAGCGGCGCGCCGCTGCGCTGGGCGCGCTGCATGCTGTGCACCAGCACCTCGTCGAAGTGGCGCCGGTTCGGCAACGCGGTCAGCGCATCCTCGTGCGCCAGGCGTTCGAAGGCGGTGGCCTGGCGCTGCAGTTCCGCCAGCAACTGGCTCTTTTCGGCATCGGCCTGCAACAGGCGCTCGGTCTGCAGGCGCAGCGCGCTGGTGCGCCGCTCCACCAGCCGTTCCAGGCGCAGGGCGCGACGCTTGTAGCGCGCGATCAGGTAGCGATACAGCAGCACCAGTCCCAGCACCAGCAGCGCCACGGCCGCGGCATGCACGCTGTGCCGCTGCCACCACAGCGGCGCCACGCTGAAGCGCCACACGGCCTCACGGGTGCTCCAGGCGCCATCCGGATGCGCTGCGGCCACGTGCAGGGTGTAGTCGCCCGGCGGCAGGCCGATGAACTCCACGCTGCGCTGGTTGCCGCGGTCGACCCATCCGCTGTCCAGGCCGTCGAGCTTGGTGCGGTAACGGATGCGCTCGGGCAGCAAATAGCTCAGGCCGACATAGGACACGCTGATGCGCTTGGCGCCGGGCAACTGCGATTGGCTCCGCCAGGGGAACGGCTGACCGTCCAGCAGCACGCTCTCGATCGCTGCCGGCGGCGGCAGGCGATCGCGGAAACGGGCCAGGCGGCGCGGATCGACCGTGCTGACACCGCCAGCGGTGACCAGCCACACCGTGCCGTCGTGGCGCAGGATCATCGACGGCCCGGAGCTGCCGTTGCCCTGCGCATTCGACATGCCGTCGATCTCGTCGTAGCGGCTCACCTGCAGCCGGGCCTGGCGGCCGTCGGCGACCGCGTCCAGTGCCGCCGCAGTGGTCCGCAGCACGCCGCGGTTGCTGCTGATCCAGACATTGCCGAGGCGGTCGCGGACCAGTTGGAACACCGCATCCACCGGCAGGCCCTGCTCCAGTCCGACCCGCGCCAGGTGGCCGTCGCGGTCGCGGTGCAGGCCGCGGTCGGTGGAGATCCACATGTCGCGGCCCAGTGCCTGGAACCCGAACACGGTGCGTGCGCCGCCCAGCGGCTCCAGCGCCAGCTTCCGCACCCGGCCATCGCGCAGCACCGCCGCGCCTTCGACCGAGCCGATCCACAGCGCCCCGTCGACGCTGGCCAGGGCGGTGATCAGGCCATGCGGCAGGCCGGGCACGTCCGGCACCGACAGCCGCTCGCCATCGATGCGCATCACCCCGCTGCGCGTGCCGATCCAGACCGTGCCGGCGGCATCGACGCTGAGCGCACGCACCTGCCCACTCGGCAATCCCTCGCGCGTTCCGTAGTGGCGCACGACGCGGCCATTGCGCAGGCGGAACACGCCGTCGGCATAGGTGCCCATCCACAGGTCGCCGTCGCGGCCCCGCGCCAGGCTCAGCACCGAGGGCGCGTCGCGCATCGCGACCGGGGCGATCCGTCCGTCCGGCGCCATCCGGTCCAGGCCGGCGGCGCTGCCGATCCACAGCGCCCCGTCGGGCGTCTCCAGCAGCGCGCGCACGTAGTCGCCGCTGAGCCCGTCGCGGCGGGTGTAGCCGGCGAACAGCGTCTCGCGCAGGCGGAACAGACCGCCGTTGGCGCCGATCCAGATGCTGCCTTCGGCATCCTGCAGCAGGCTGACGATGCGCCCGTTGGGCAGCACGTCGCCCGGCAGCATGCGCTCGATGCCGTGCGCACTGATCCGCAGCAGCCCCTGGTTCTCGGTCCCCAGCCAGATCGCGCCGTCGCGGTCGCGCAGCATCGACGTGAAATGGCCATAGCCCGGCAGGTGCTGCACCAGCACCGCGCGCTCGCCCTGCACCCGGTACAGGTTTTCGCCGGCCACCAGCCACAGCGAGCCGTCCGGCGCCCGGTACGGCCAGGCCAGCCCCGGCGGCAGGCCGAACGCCGCCGGCGCGCGCCGCAGCACCCCCTGCGCGTCGCGATACAGCAGGCCGTCGAGACTGCCGATCCAGATCCGCCCCTGGTCGTCGGCGGCCAGGTGCGGGAAGCTCGCCGCCAACGGCAGGTCGCGCGGTGCCGGCTGGTAATCGAAACGGCCGTCGGGCCACAGGCAACCCAGGCCGTTGCCCTCGAACAGCAGCCACATGCGGCCGTCGCGGTCCTGGGTCATGGCGTGGATCAGCGCATGCGGCCAGCCCGGCGGCTGCCGCCAGAAGCGCCAGTGGCCGGCCGCATCGTGGCGGCCGAGATTGCCACGCGAATCGCTGAGCCACAGCGCGCCGGCGCGATCCACGTACAGCGAACCGACGCCATTGTCGGGCAGGCCCGGGCGGGTGCTGCGGTCGATGACGGTGAAGTCCAGGCCGTTGTAGCGCACCAGTCCTTCCCAGGTGGCGAACCACAGGCGGCCGTCCGGGGTCTGCGCCAGATCGCGCAAGGAGTTGTGCGGCAGGCCGTTGCGCGAGGTCCAGGAATCGATCGCGTAGTCGCGCAGCGGCGGCACCCCGTTCGCAGCGGCGTCGGCGGCAACGGCGCGCCAGGCCGCGCCCAGCGCCAGCAGCAGGACCAGCAGCACCAGACACGCGCGCCCGCGGCCGCATGCGAGCACCGCGCCCCCCCTCCCCCTGGCAACGTTCACTGTCCCGACCCGATCCGACGCAGGCGGGGCGCGACAGGACCCTGGCGTGGGGGGCCAGAGTCGAAGGGACGGGGGCGACGCAGACTCATTACCGGAGCGGAACACGGGACGAGCGCCCATGGTAGGGCAAAAAAGCGCCGCAGCGGGCGCAGGCCCTAGCAGGTCACCGGAAAAAGACGTGTGAAGATTGCGAGGCGGTTAAGCCGGTAAGGGACTTGCGCGGGGATAGCGCCGACAAGGCTCGATCGCGCGCCCCCTTCTCCCACCGGGAGAAGGTGCCCCGAGGGGCGGATGAGGGTCCGGGCGAAGCCTGGTGGGGAAAAGTCGATTGCAGGAGCTGGGATGGTACCGGCCAGGCCTGGTGTTGCCGTCCATCACGCGAGGGGCTTCGCCCCCCGTACCCTCACCCCAACCCCTCTCCCGGGGGGAGAGGGGCTTTCCAGGCGCCACTCGCTCCCCTTCTCCCACCGGGAGAAGGTGCCCCGAAGGGGCGGATGAGGGTACGGGCGAAGCCTGGGGAAAAGTCGATTGCAGGAGCTGGGAAGGTACCGGCCAGGCATGGTTGCCGTCGATGCTGCGAGGGCCTTCGCCCCCGTACCCTCACCCCAACCCCTCTCCGGGGGAGAGGGGCTTTGCTTGCTGCGGGCATGAGGAGGCGCTGCAGGCTTCGCAGGCCGGCAGCAATGCGCCGCCGTGCTCAGCCCATGCGCTGCCGCACCGCCTCGAACAGGGTCACGCCGGCGGCGACCGAAACATTGAGGCTCTCGATCTCGCCCGGCATCGGGATGCGGACCAGGCCGTCGCAGTGTTCGCGGGTCAGCCGGCGCAGGCCGTCGGACTCGCCGCCCAGCACCAGCGCCACGTTGCCGCGCAGGTCCTGCGCGTACAGCGAGGTCTCGGCCTCGCCGGCCAGGCCATAGATCCACACGCCCTGCTTCTGCAGGTCGCGCAGGCAGCGCGCCAGGTTGGTCACCGCCACGATCGGCAGGCGGTCGGCGGCGCCGGCCGAGGTCTTGCGTACGGTGGCGTTGACCGGCGCCGACTTGTCCTTGGGAATCACCACCGCGGTTACCCCGGCCGCGGCGGCGCTGCGCAGGCAGGCGCCGAGGTTGTGCGGATCCTGCACGCCATCGAGCACCAGCAGCAGGGCGCGGCCCTCGGCGGCGCTGACCAGGCCTTCCAGTTCGCTCTCGGCCCAGGTCCGTGCCGCGGCGTAGCGCGCGGCCACGCCCTGGTGCCGGACCGAGCCGCCGACGCCGTCCAGCGCCTGGGTGTTCACCCGCCGCACCTCGATGCCCTTGCGCCGCGCGTTCTCCTCGATCTCCTGCAGGCGCGGATTCTTGCTGCCCGCCTCCACCAGCACCTCGCGCACGTTGTCCGCGTCGTTCTCGATCGACGAGGCCACGGCGTTGACGCCGACGATCCACTGGTTCTGCTTGCTCATGAGACGGGACTACGCGAAAGGAAAGCGGGCATGGTAGGGGTTGTGGCCGCTGGCGTCATGCCTGGGGGCCGGGATTGGGGATTGGGGATTCGGGATTGGCAAAAGCCGCTTGCCCGCGACATCGTGCTTCCCGCGATGTCGGAGGCATGCGTGCGGCGGCGGCAAGACCAGCGGCGCAGGGACGGCGGACAGATCGCAACGCGGTTTTGTGGGAGGGACTTCAGTCCCGACTGCAGTGACCTGGAGAATCCCTGCCTCCTGCCTAGCGCGACCGATTGCCCCAGGTTGTCACTGGTCCCAACCACGCGCCGCGCGAGGTCGGCACTGCCGTAGCGGCTCAGGCCGGCCAGCGCGCGGTGTCGTGGTCCGGATGCTGGCGCGAGACGAGATCGGCTAGGAACGACGCGGCGGCCAGGTCGCCTTCGGTGCGGGTCGCCGGCAGGCGATGCAGCGCGTCCACGAACGGCAGCTTCGCTTCGATGCCGTACTGGATGGTCGGCGGCAAGGCCTCCGGATGATCGAAGGCGCCGGCCGCGATGGCGATGCCGTCCGGCGCTTCGTAGGTCAGCGGCGTGCCGCAATCGGCGCAGAAACCGCGCTGCACCAGGTTGGACGAGGCGAAGCGCCTGGGCGTGCCGCGGGTCCAGGTCAGCTCTGCGCCGCGGGTGGAGACCAGTGGCGCGTAGTACGCGCCGAACGCCTTCTGGCACATCCGGCAATGGCAGATCGAGGCATCGTGCAGCCGCCCGCGCACCCGGAAGCGCACCGCGCCGCATTGGCAACCGCCGCTGTACTCCTGTTCCTGCTCCATGTCTGCTCTCCGCTGCGAACCGCATCGCGCAGGTGACGCCTTCCGCACGATGCAAGGGAGACGCGATCGCGGCGGCCAGGCGGTCCGCCGCGACGCTGCGCCGTCAGTACTTCTTTTTCTTGCGCTTGGCCGGCTGCCCGCGCGGTGGCGGCGGCGGCAACTCGTCGTGCGCCGGTGCGCCTTCCTCGACCAGCCGGAAGTCGATCTTGCGCTCCTCCATGCTCGCCTTCAGCACCAGGATGCGCACACGGTCGCCCAGGCGGAACTCGCGCCCGCGGCGCTCGCCGGTCAGGGTCTTGCGGGTGGCGTCGAACTGGTAATAGTCCTGCGGCAACTGGGTCACGTGGATCAGGCCGTTGACCTTGGACTGGTCCAGCTCGACGAACAGGCCGAAGCTGGTCACGCCACTGACCACGCCGTCGAACTGCCCGCCGACGTGCTTCTCCATCCACGCGGCGCGGTAGCGCTCGTCGACTTCGCGCTCGGCCTCGTCGGCGCGGCGCTCGCGCTCGGAGCACTGCAGCGCCAGCGCCGCCATCTCGCGCGGCGCATACAGGTACTTGTCGGGCGCGCCGCGGGTCAGGGCGTACTTGATCGCGCGGTGCACCAGCAGATCCGGATAGCGGCGGATCGGCGAGGTGAAGTGCGCGTAGGCCTCCAGTGCCAGGCCGAAGTGGCCGGCGTTGTCGGGCGAGTACACCGCCATGCTCTGGCTGCGCAGCAGCACCGATTCCAGCAACGCCGCATCGGGGCGCTCGCGCACCTTCTTCAGCAGCTTGGTGTAGTCGCCCGGCACCACCTTGCTCCACGCCGGCAGGCTCAGCTTGAACTCCTTGAGGAACTCCAGCAGGTCGGCGTACTTGGATTCCGGCGGCCGCTCGTGCACGCGGAACGGCGCCGGAATGTGCGTCTCCAGCAGGTAGCGCGCCGCGGCCACGTTGGCGGCGATCATGCACTCCTCGATCAGCTTGTGCGCGTCGTTGCGCACCAGCATGCCGGCCTGGGTCACCTCGCCGGTGTTGTCCAGCACGAAGCGCACTTCCGAGGACTCGAACTCGATCGCGCCGCGGCGCGCGCGCGCCTTGGCCAGCACGTGGTAGAGCTGGTGCAGGCGCTCCAACTGCGGCAGCACCGCGGCCACGTCCTTGCGCACCTGCTCGTCCTTCTCGCCCACCGCCTGCCACACCTGCTCATAGGTGAGCCGCGCATGCGAGTTCATCACCGCCTCGTAGAAGCGCGCGCCGGCCACCTCGCCCTGGCGGTCGATCTGCATGTCGCAGACGAAGCACATGCGGTCGACCTTGGGGTTGAGCGAGCAGATGCCGTTGGACAGCGTTTCCGGCAGCATCGGCACCACGAAACCGGGGAAGTACACCGAGGTCGCGCGCTTGACCGCCTCGGTATCCAGCGGCGTGCCCGGACGCACGTAGTGCGACACGTCGGCGATCGCCACCACCAGGCGGAACCCCTCGGCATTGGACTCGCAGAACACCGCGTCGTCGAAGTCCTTGGCGTCGGCGCCGTCGATGGTCACCAGCGGCGTCTGCCGCAGGTCCACGCGGCCCTTGATCGCCGCCGGCTCCACCGTCAGCGGCACCGCCGCGGCTTCGTCCAGCACCGCCTGCGGGAATTCGTAGGGCAGTTCGTGGCCGTGGATCGCCGCTTCCACCAGCAGCGACGGGGTCAGCTTGTCGCCGAGCACGGCGATGATCTTGCCGATCGGCGGGCGCCGCGCGTCCGGCGCGGAGGTGAGCTCGCACACCACCAGTTGCCCGTCGCGGGCCTCGCCGACGGCGTCGGCGGGGATCTGCACGTTGCGCTGGATGCGCTTGTCGTCGGGCACCACGAAGGCGATGCCGGCTTCCATGCTGAAGCGGCCGATCATCCGGGTCAGGCCGCGCTCGAGCACGCGCGCGATGCTGCCTTCGCGGCGGCCGCGGCGGTCGATGCCGGTGACGTTGGCCAGCGCGCGGTCGCCGTGCAGCACCTTGCGCATCTCGTACGGCGGCAGGAACAGGTCGTCGCCGCCCTCGTCCGGGCGCAGGAAGCCGAAGCCGTCCGGATTGGCGATCACCACGCCGGGGATCAGGTTGGTCTGCTGCAGCGGCGCGTAGCCGCCGCGGCGGTTCTGCACCAGTTGCGCCTCGCGCAGCATCGCACCCAGGCGCTTGCTCAACGCTTCCTTGCGGGTCGGCTCGGTCAGGCCGAGCTGTTCGGCCAGTTCGTCCAGGGTCTGCGGGCCATCGCAACGCTCGAGCAACTGCAGGATCGCCTCACGGCTGGCGATCGGCTGCGCATAGCGCTCGGCCTCGCGCGCGGCATACGGGTCTTGGATCGGCGCCGGCGCGTCGGCGGGCGCCGTGGAAGGAGGCGGCGACGGCGGGTGCAGGGGCTGCAGCGGCGGCTTGGGGCCGCGGCGCAGGAAACTGGGCATCCAGGCGGGCAGACGCGATTTCTTCGGCGTCTCGGCGGCGGGGGGGCGCTTGCTGGTGGGCGCGTCGCTGGACGCGGACTTGCCGGGCTTGCCGGGCTTGCTTTTGCGAGTTGTCATCCGGGCATGGTACTCCCATGCAGGTGGCCGCCACCGGAACCGGGCCGTGCCAGCGCTGCGAACGCGCGCCCCAGAAACGACGAAGCCCGCGTCAGCGGGCCGGTCGGTGCGAGAGTTCAGCGCTCTCGCGATGTTGCCTGTGGTGCCCAGGAGAGGACTCGAACCTCCACGGTTTTACCCGCTAGTACCTGAAACTAGTGCGTCTACCAATTCCGCCACCTGGGCGCTGAAGGCCGCGAATTCTGCGGTGCCCGCGCGACCTTGTCAACGCCTATTTTGCGTGCGGCCGCGATCGCCTGCGTCGATGACAGGTTGCGACCACGGCACCCAGCGGTGCCCCACGTGCACCGGCCGCCGCGCAGCTGCGCACGCGCGCACGCTTCGACGGCGCGCGGAGTCGTTGGAAAACCGCAGGCGCGATGCCGATTCCGACACCGCGCTGTCACAAGCGGACCTGCTTCGAAGATGCGCCGTGACGGCCGCGGAAGTTCGCGATTTTGTCGGTTGACCCAACTCGGCGCCCCGTTAGTTTGCATCCGGCAACCGTCGCCCTCCCCCACGCTCCGGAGCATCCACCATGCACAGCCTGTCCGCTTCCCTGCTCGCCGCTGCCCTGTTCGCCAGCGCCACCAGCGCCTCCGCCGCCACGGCTGGCGCCGACGACGCCACCCTCGGCTCGCTCACCGAGATCCAACGCGCCCTGGACAGCGGCGCCTCGGTCGCCGTGGCGATCGACCTGAGCCAGTGCACGCCCACCTCCGGCGGCGCCACGCCCAGCCAGACCCGCGGCGGCCTGCGCATCGGCGCCTACCGCGTCACCGCCGACGGCACCCTGTCCTTCGCCGACGAGCACGTGACCGTCGGCCGCGACGGCAAGCCGATCCAGCAGTTCCTGCGCTACCAGGTGCATCCGGACAACACGGTGGACTTCACCATGTTCGTGTTCGCCCTGCCCAGCTACCAGCAGACCGGCAGCACCCTCGGCTATCGCTGTGCGATCAACCAGGGTCTGCGCTTCAACGTCGGCTACTGAGGGCACGACCGATGCGCACGCGACAGCGGTGCAACGCCGCTGTCGTAAAACGCTTGACAGCACACACCGCGGCGCGCAGAATTCTCGTTCTGAGTTGCCCAGGTGGCGGAATTGGTAGACGCACTAGTTTCAGGTACTAGCGGGTAAAACCGTGGAGGTTCGAGTCCTCTCCTGGGCACCACGACCGACAGGTCGAGAAAAATCTCAAAACCCGCTTCGGCGGGTTTTTTGTTGGCTGCGTGCAGGCCGCGGCGCTCAGCGCTACGGCGGACGCAACGGACCGATGTCCACGCGCACGCCCTTCACCCACACCGCCACCTTGTAGGCACGGTAGCCTGGGTTGTGGCGCTCGGCCGCACGCGCGGCCAGGTAGGCATTGGCGGCATGCACCAGCACCTGCAAGGACGGCTCCAGTTGCGCGACGCGCCGGAGTCTCACTTCGTAGGTGGCCATGCGCCCTCCCCCACGCACCGGCAGGCGCCGCGTCGTGCCGCTGTCGGCCAGCGCCTGGCGGCGGCGCACCGCGGCGCCGACACCCTCGTGTCAACAACCTCCATGTCCTGCATGCGCACCCTCGCGCGTCCGTGCATTCCGCACCGCCCGAGTATTGAATTTCCGAACAATTGGAGTCAAGCGTGGCTGTACGACAAGCCGGCGGATGCTCCATATCTTGGTAGGCCCGCCGTCCCCCAAGGCCCACCGCGATGAATAGCTTCGGCGACCGGTTGCGCGAAGCCAGAAAAGCCGCCGGGCTGACCCAGGAACAGCTGGGCTTCGCGCTGGACGTGACCAAGTCGTCGGTGTCGGCCTGGGAGAACGACCGCGAAACGCCGAGCTTCCGCCTGCTGCCAACCCTGCGCAATGTGCTGAACCGCTCGCTCGACGAACTGGTGTGCGGCGTGGGTCCGGGCAAGCGCGTGCAGGACCTGCCTTCCGACTATCCGCTGCTGGCACAGGACGCCCAGGAGCGCGCGCTGTTGGCGCGCTATCGCAACGCGCCGCCGGGCCACCGCGACGCCGTGCTGGAACTGCTCAAGCCCAGCAACGGCTGAGGCCGCGCCGGTAGCGAACGACGAACGTCCATCGTAGGAGCGGCTTCAGCCGCGACGAGGGATTGTCGGTAGCGCTCGGTCGCGGCTGAAGCCGCTCCTACGAGGACCATGAAAGGACCATGGCGTGTGCTGCCGAGCCCGGAGCCGCGGCAAAGCGCATCGCTGGACGCCGCGGTTCAGCCGCCGACGCCGATCTCGCGCAAGGCCTCGCCCCAGATCGCGTAGCCAGCTTCGCTGGGATGGGTGCCGTCGGGCATCAGCGCCGCCGGCAGCGTGCCGTCCGGCTGCAGGAAGCGCGCGCCGATGTCGAGCCAGCGGACCTGCGGGTCGTGGCCGAAGCGCGCGGCCAGCAGGCGGTTGGTTTCCAGGATCGGCGCGCGCTGCGGCGCATCGGCGGCGAAGCCGCGCGGGAAGATGCCCATCAGCACGATCCGGCTGCGCGGCAGGCGCCGCCGGATCTCGGCGACCACCGCCGCCACGCCATCGGCGGTCTCCTGCGGCGTGTTGGTGCGCGCATGCTCGGTGCCGGCAAGATTGTTGGTGCCGAGGTTGATCACCACCCAGCGTGGCGCCAGGCCATCGACCTCGCCCTGGCGCAGCCGCCACAGCACGTTCTGCGTGCGGTCCCAGCCGAAGCCCAGGTTCAGCACGCGCGTGGCGCCGAAGGTGCGCTGCCAGGCCTGCGCGCCGTTCACCCGGATCGCCTGCGGCGACCCCGCCCAGAAGTGGGTGATCGAATCGCCGAGCAGCACCACCTGCGGCTGCAATTGCCGCGCGGCGTCCAGCGCGGCATGGTGGCGACCGTACCAGTCGTAGGAATCCTGCTCCAGCCAGGGCACCGCGATGCGCGCGGTATCGACCTCGGTCATCGCGTCCAGCGGCACCCGCGGCGCTTCCTCGAGCAGCCGCGCCAGGGTCGGCTCGATCGCCTCGGCCATGCGCCGCTGCCCACGCGTGTCCGGGTGCAGCGCGCCGCTGCCGGGTTTCTCCCGCGGATCGTAGAACAGGCTTTGCTCCAGCGTGCCGTCGGGGCGCTGAAACACCGTACCGATGTCCAGGTAGGCCACGCGCGGATTGTCGCCGTAGCGCACCGCCAGCGCACGGTTGACCTCGGCGTCGCGCGCGCGCTTCTGCGCCGACAGCGCGCTGGGCAGCAGGCCCAGCAACAGGATGCGCGTGCGCGGCAGGCGCTGCTCCAGCGTGGCCACCACCGCATCGATGCCGCGCACCGTATCCGCCGCGCTCTGCCCTTCGTGGCCGGTGTTGTTGGTGCCGATCAACAGGATCGCGACCTTGGGCCGCAGGCCGTCGACTTCGCCATGCTGCAGCCGCCACAGCACGTGTTCGGTGGCGTCGCCGCTGAAACCGAGATTGAGTGCGCCGCGGCTGCCGTAGAAGGTCTGCCAGGTCGACTGGAAGTCCTGGTCCGGCGCCTGCGCCTTCTCGTAGTTCTGGGTGATCGAATCGCCGATCAACAGCAGCGGCGCCTCCGGCTGCGCGCGCACCTGCGCCAGCACCTGCTGATGGCGCTCGGCCCACCAGGCTTCGTACAGGCGATCGGCCGGGGTCACCGGAACAGATGAGGACGCAGGCGGCGGCGCGGCCTGGACGTCGCCTGGATGCGCACCGAGGCACAGCAGTGCGAGGACGGTCGCACGCGGGAGCGATGCGGCGAAGCGGGCGCCGAGGGCGCGGAGAAAGCGCTGCATGTGCGGGGCTGCCGAAGCCTGCGAAGAGCCGCATTCTGGTGCGCGGGCCGCGGCAGCGGCAAGTGCCGTGCCGGAGCGCGGCGCCGGGCACGCGTGCCGTGCCGGCAGCGATGCACGGCATGCCGGACAGCACGCCATCGTGCAATGGAACGCACGCGACGCTATCCCATCACCGGCGCGGACTGTCTACAGTCCGCGCCGTGCGAACACCGGCCTCAGTGACCGCCGGCAGCCGCCGCGCCACCGCCGCCGCCGAACGGCGGCTTGGCCAGCCACAGGAAGAAGATGATCCCGAGGAAGGTCCAGCCCAGCAGGTAGAAGATGTCGTTGAAGCCCATCTGCGAGGCCTGGTGGTTGATGGTGTTGTTGAGGAAGGCCGCGCCGTTCTGCAGGCTACCGTTGCCCATCATCTGCACCTGTTCCTGCATGCCCGGCGTGTAGGTGGAGATGTGCTCGGTCAGGTGCGCATGGTGCAGCTGCGTGCGCTTGGCCCACAGGTAGGTGGTCAGCGAGGCGGCGAAGCTGCCGCCCAGCGTGCGCAGGAACGTGGCCAGGCCGGAACCGGCGGCGATCTCGCGCCCGTCCAGGTCAGAGAGCAGGATCTGCAGCACCGGCATGAAGAACAGCGCCACGCCCACGCCCATCAGCAACTGCACCCCGGCCACGTGCGGGAAATCCACCTGCAGGTTGAAGTCCGAGCGCATGAAGCTGGTGGCGGCCATGAAGATGAAGGCGATGCTGGCCAGCAGCCGCAGGTCGAAGCGCGAGGCGTACTTGCCGACGAACGGGGTCATGATCACCGGCAGGATGCCGATCGGCGCGGTAGCCAGGCCGGCCCAGATCGCGGTGTAGCCCATGTCGCGCTGCAGCCACTGCGGGATCAGCAGCGACACGCTGAAGAACGCGGCATACGCGACGATCAGCGCCATGGTGCCGGCGCGGAAGTTGCGATGGCGGAACAGGCGCAGGTCGACGATCGGATCCTTGTCGGTCAGTTCCCAGATCAGGAACACCGCCAGCGCCACCGCCGAGATCGCGGCCAGCACGATGATCTTGGTCGAATTGAACCAGTCCTCGTCGTTGCCCAGATCCAGCACCACCTGCAGGCAGCCGACGCCGATGATCAGGGTAATCAGGCCGACGTAGTCCATGCGCGGGCGCTCGGTCGGCTCGGGACGGTCCCGCAGCTGCGAGCCGACCACGGTCGCGGCGATGATGCCCAGCGGCACGTTGATCAGGAAGATCCATTCCCAACTGTAGTTGTCGGTGATCCAGCCGCCGAGGATCGGCCCGGCGATGGGCGCGACCACGGTGATCATCGCCAGCAAGGCCAGCGCCTGGCCGCGTTTCTCGCGCGGATAGATCGACACCAGCAGACTCTGGGTGATCGGGTACATCGGGCCGCAGACGAAGCCCTGCAGCGCGCGCGACACCACCAGCATGCCCATGCTCTGGGCCAGGCCGCACAGCAGCGAGGCCGCGGTGAAGGCCAGCGTGGCCCACACGAACAGCTTGGTCTCGCCGAAGCGGCGGCTGAGGAAGCCGGTCAGCGGCAGCGCGATGGCGTTGCTGACCGCGAACGAGGTGATGACCCAGGTGGCCTGCTGCGAACTGGCGCCGAGGTTGCCGGCGATGGTGGGCAGCGAGACGTTGGCGATGGTGGTGTCGAGCACCTGCATGAACGAGGCCAGCGCCAGGCCCACCGTGCACAACGCCACACTGGCCGGGCGGAACCCGGCGGCCGGTGCGCCCGGAACCCCGGGCGCGGCGGGAGCGGCAGCTTGGTTGGACATGACCGGGCTCAGTTCGCCTTGGCGGCGTCGGGCAGGTTGGCGTGGATGATCTGCTTCACTGCCGCATCGGCCTGCTGCAGTTGCTGCGCATAGACATCGGTATCCAGCAGCGTGCCGCTGGCCGGCTTGCTCGGCAGCACCGAGCCGTTCTGGTCATGCAGGTTGACGTCGACCTTCATCGACAGGCCGATGCGCAGCGGGTGCTGCTCCAGCTGCTTGGCGTCGATGGCGATGCGCACCGGCACGCGCTGCACGATCTTGATCCAGTTGCCGCTGGCGTTCTGCGCCGGCAGCAGCGAGAACGCGCTGCCGGTGCCGATGCCCAGGCTCTGCACGGTGCCGCGGTAGGTCACCGCGCCGCCGTACAGATCCGACTCCAGTTCCACCGGCTGGCCCAGGCGCATGTGCTTGAGCTGGGTTTCCTTGAAGTTGGCGTCCACCCACACCTGATTCAGCGGCACCACCGCCATCAGCGCGGTGCCGGGCTGCACGCGCTGGCCGACCTGCACCGAGCGCCGCGCCACGTAGCCGGCCACCGGCGCGACGATGGCGCTGCGGGCGTTGTTGAGGAAGGCCTGGCGCACCTGCGCGGCGGCCGCCTGCACGTCGGGCTGGTCGGCCACGCCGTTCTCGTCGATCAAGGCGCGGTTGCGCGCCAGGGTCTCGCGCGAGCCACTGACCGCGGCCTCGGCGGCGGCCAGCTGGTCGCGGGCATGCGCCAGCTCTTCGGCGGAGATCGCACCGGTGGCGACCAGGCTGGCGCGGCGGGCGACGTCGGCGCGGGCGCGCTGCAGGGTCACCTGCTGCGCGGACAGTTCGGCCTGGGCCCCCTCGACCGAGCGGTACAGACCGCGCACCTGGCGCACGGTGCGCGCCAGATTGGCCTCGGCCTGCTGCAGCGCGACCTCGGTGTCGGCCGGGTCGAGCTTGACCAGCGGCTGGCCGCGCTCCACGCGCATGCCGTCGTCGGCGTCGATGCGCACCACGGTGCCGGCCACCATCGGGGTGATCTGCACCAGGTTGCCCTGCACGTAGGCGTCGTCGGTGTCCTCGTGCCAGCGGCCGACCAGGAAGTACCAGATCGCCAGCGCGATCAGCACCAGCACCACTACCACGGCCAGGCCGCGCAGCAGCTTGCCGCGCCGGCTGGCGGCGGGAGCGGGGGAAGCGGGGGTCGTTGTCTGATTCATTGCAGCGATCTCAGGAATGCGAAGGTGCGGAAGAAGAGCTCGGCGCGTCGGCGGCGGAGGTGGCGTCGTAGCCGCCGCCCAGCGCCTGATTCAGGCGCACCGAGACCAGGATCTGATTGGATTGCAGGGCCGCCAGGCGCTGCTGCGCGTCCAGCAACTGCTGCTGCGCGCTGAGCACGTCCAGGTAGTTGCCGATGCCGGCGCGGTAGCGCTGCTGCGACAGGTCGAAGGCCGCCTGCGCGGTCTCCAGCGCCTGCGCCTGTTGCTGCGCCTGCTCGGCCAGCGAACGCGCCGCGTTGACCTGGTCGGCCACTTCGCGCAGCGCCGCCACCAGGGTCTGGTTGTAGTTGGCCACCGCCAGGTCGTACTGCGCGTCGCGCTCGGCCAGCTGGCTGCGCAGCCGCCCGCTGTCGAACAGCGGCAGGCTCACGCCCGGGCTGAGCAGGCCCAGCACCGACGAGCTCTTGAACAGGTCGCCCGGGTTGGTCGCGGCGACGCCGCCCAGCAGGGTCAGGTTGATGCTGGGGTAGAACTGCGCCTTGGCCGCATGGATGCCCTGCGAGGCGGCTTCCACCCGCCAGCGCGCGGCGACCACGTCGGGCCGGCGGCCGAGCAGGTCGCTGGGCAGCACCGACGGCACCCGCGCAGCCTGCGGATCGAGCAGGCGCGGCCGCGCGATCTGCAGCCCGCGGTCCGGGCCGCGGCCGAGCAGCGCCGCCAGCGCGGTGCGCGCCTCGTCGATCTGCTGTTGCGCGGCGGCTTGCTGCTGGCGTGCCGCCGGCACCCGCGCCTCGGCCTGGCGCAGTTGCAGGTTGCTGTCGATGCCGGCATCGCGGCGCTGCCGCACCAGCTTCAGGCTATTCTCCGAACGCGCCAGTTCGGCGCCGGCCAGGTCGTACAGATGCCACGCATAGCCCAGTTGCGCGTAGGCGCGGGCGACGCCGGCCGACAGGTCCAGGCGCGCGGCCTGCGCGTCGACCTCGGCCGCATGCGCCTGGTCCACCGCCGCTTCCCAGGACGCGCGCTTGCCGCCCCACAGGTCGAAGCCGTAGCTGAAGTTCAGCAGCGCCTGTTCGTTGTGGATGTACTTGCCGCCGATCTCGTCGCCGGCCAAGCCCTTGGGCAGCTGCAGGCCGGTGTAGCCGGCCGACAGCGACAGCTTGGGGTCGCGGTCGGCATCGGCGGCACCGGCCTGGGCCTGCGCCAGGCGCAGCCGCGCATCGGCGGCCTCCAGGCTGGGCGTGCCCTGCAGGGCCTCGGCGATCAGCGCGTCGAGCTGCGGGTCGCCCAGCGCCTTCCACCAGTCCTGCTGCGGCCAGGGCGCCGGCGCCAGGGCGTCGGCGGCCAGGGTCTTGCCGATGTGCAGCTGGCGGTCGGCATCGAGCCGGCGCCCCTGCGGTTCCAGGCCACGGCTGCTGGCACAGGCCGCCAGCGCCAGGGTGAGGGCCGCGATCGCGAACGGACGCAGGCGGGAAAGCGAAGGAGACAGGGTCATGTGAGCGGATTCAGGGCGAATTGAGGGAGTCGCGGACGCGGGCCAACAGCGAAAACAGGTGCTCGCGCTCCTCGGCGGACAGATCGCGCAACGCATCGGCGATGGCGTCTTCGCCGCGCTGCTTGAGTTGCTGCCACAGCGCGCGGCCGTCGTCGGTGAGCACGATCTGCAGCGCGCGGCGGTCCTGCGCATGCGCTTCGCGGCGTACCCACCCCAGGTCTTCCAGCTTGTCCAGCAGGCGGGTCACCGCGCTGGGGTTCTGGTCAAGCGCCTGGGCCAGTTCGTTGGCGGTGCACGGCGACATGTAGGCCAAGGCCTTCATGCCGAGGTAGTGGCTGAAGCACAGGTCGAGTTCCAGCCCGGCCATGGCCTCGTCCAGGCGCCGCATCAGGCCGTCACGCACCTGGCGCAGCAGCAGGCCGAACGAGGGCGGACCGGACAGGGAGGGAGCGCAGTTCATGGGCGCCAATTATTTTCATTTAGAAATATATGTCAAGAAAATATCCCCGCGGAAAGTAGATGCTGCGTTGCAGCGAAAGAACACTGGCAGCGGTGCGCACTCTAGCGGCGGCGAGGCGTGGCCCGGTATTACAATCTGGACAATGGATATCGAAATCGCGCCAATCGGGTCCGCCCCTCCCTCCCCCGCCGTCGCATCCGGCAGCGCCCTGGACCCGCGCGCCCTCGACTGGTTCGAGCGCGCCGACGGCCCGCCCGCGCTGGCCTTCATGGCGCACTCGCCGGTGTCGCTGCGGCGCGAGGTGGACTGGCACCGCCACGTGCGCGGCCAGCTGATCTATGTCGAGGAGGGCGTGCTGAGCACCTCCACCGCGCATGGCCAGTGGTCGCTGCCGCCGGGCTGCGCCGGCTGGATGCCGCCGCAGGAACTGCACACCGTGCAGGTGTCCGGGCGGGTGCGCAGCTACCTGGCGCTGCTCCGCCCCGACGTCTGCGCCGACCTGCCGCCGCGGACCTGCGTGATCGGCATGAACGGCCTGTTCCGGGAGGTGCTGCGGCGGATGACCCAATGGGGCGTGCCTACGGCGCTGGACGCCGATCAACAGCGCCTGTGCGCGGTGCTGCTGGACGAGGTGCGCAACGCGCCGATCGAGCACCTGCACCTGCCGATGCCGCGCGACCGGCGCCTGCTGCGCATCGCCGCCCAGTTGCTGGAAACCCCTGCCGACGACCGCTCACTGGCGCAGTGGGCGCACTGGGCCGGGCTATCGCCGCGCAGCCTGAGCCGGCACTTCCGCGACGAGACCGGCTTCGGCTTCGCCGGCTGGCGCCAGCAGGCGCGGCTGGCCGAGGCGCTGCGCCGGCTCAGCGACGGCGCCAGCGTCGCCGACACCGCCTTTCGCCTGGGCTACAGCAGCCCCAGCGCCTTCGTCACCGCCTTCCGCGGCCGCTTCGGCCATCCTCCGGCCCGCTACCTGGCCAGCGCCGGCGGCACGCGCGGCTTGGCATCGCCGGCCGCATCCGGATAATCGACCGGCTGACCTGCGGCGCCTGGCGCCGCGTTCCCCTATAGGTATTCCCTGCGCATGACCGATCTCGCCCGCCCCGCCTTCCATGGCTTCGAACAGCTGCCGCTGCGCGAATACGCCGAACGCGCCTACCTCGACTACTCCATGTACGTGGTGCTGGACCGCGCCCTGCCGTTCCTCGGCGACGGGCTCAAGCCGGTGCAGCGGCGCATCATCTATGCGATGAGCGAGCTGGGCCTGAACGCGGCGGCCAAGCCGAAGAAGTCCGCGCGCACCGTCGGCGACGTGATCGGCAAGTACCACCCGCACGGCGACAGCGCCTGCTACGAAGCGCTGGTGCTGATGGCGCAGCCGTTCTCCTACCGCTACCCGCTGATCGAGGGCCAGGGCAACTTCGGCTCCACCGACGACCCGAAGTCGTTCGCGGCGATGCGCTACACCGAGTCCAAGCTGACCCCGATCGCCGAAGTGCTGCTGGGCGAACTGGGCCAGGGCACGGTGGACTGGTCGCCGAACTTCGACGGCACCCTGGACGAGCCGACCTGGATGCCGGCGCGGCTGCCGCACCTGCTGCTCAACGGCACTACCGGCATCGCCGTGGGCATGGCCACCGACGTGCCGCCGCACAACCTCAACGAGATCGTCAGCGCGCTGATCCGCCTGCTCGACGACCCCGATGCCAGCGTCGCCGACCTGTGCGAGCACGTGCGCGGCCCGGACTACCCGAGCACCGCCGAGATCATCACCCCGGCCGCCGACCTGCGCACCCTCTACGAAACCGGACACGGTAGCGTGCGCGCCCGCGCCACCTACCAGAAGGAAAACGCCAACATCGTGGTCACGGCGCTGCCTTACCAGGTGTCGCCGTCCAAGGTGATCGAGCAGATCGCGCAGCAGATGCGCGCCAAGAAGCTGCCGTGGCTGGAAGACATCCGCGACGAGTCCGACCACGCCAACCCGGTGCGGGTGGTGCTGGTGCCGCGCTCCAACCGGGTCGATGCCGAGCAGCTGATGGGCCACCTGTTCGCCACCACCGACCTGGAGCGCAGCTACCGGGTCAACCTCAACGTGATCGGCCTGGACGGCCGCCCGCAGGTCAAGAACCTCAAGACCCTGCTGGAGGAATGGCTGCGCTTCCGCAGCGACACCGTGGTGCGCCGCCTCAACCATCGCCTGGACAAGGTCGAGCGCCGCCTGCACCTGTTGGAAGGCCTGCTGACCGCGTTCCTCAACCTGGATGAAGTGATCCGCATCATCCGCACCGAGGACGAGCCGAAGCCGGCGCTGATCGCGCGCTTCGCGCTCAGCGAGGAACAGGCCGACTACATCCTGGAAACGCGCCTGCGCCAACTGGCGCGGCTGGAGGAGATGAAGATCCGCGGCGAGCAGGATGCGCTGGCCAAGGAACGCGAGCAGCTGCAGGCGGTGCTGGCCAGCAAGACCAAGCTGAAGAAGCTGATCAAGGACGAGCTGATGGCCGATGCCAAGAAGTTCGGCGATGCGCGGCGGTCGCCGCTGGTCCAGCGCGACGCGGCCCAGGCCATCGACGAGACCGAACTGGTGCCGAGCGAGCCGATGACCGTGGTGATGTCGGAGAAGGGCTGGATCCGCGCGGCCAAGGGCCACGACGTGGATCCGGCGGCACTGTCCTACCGCGACGGCGACAGCCTGCTGGCGGCGGTGCGCGCGCGCAGCACGCAGCAGGTGGCGTTCCTGGATTCGGAAGGCCGCGCCTACTCGACCCTGGTGCATACCCTGCCCTCGGCACGTGGCAACGGCGAGCCGCTGACCGGGCGCTTCTCGCCCGCCGCCGGCGCCGCCTTCCAGGCCCTGGCCAGCGGCGACAACGACGCGCGCCTGGTGCTGGCGTCCTCGCACGGCTACGGCTTCGTCACCCGTTTCGAGAACCTGACCAGCCGCAACAAGGCCGGCAAGGCCATGCTCAACCTGACCCCGAACGCCAAGGTGCTGCCGCCGGCCCCGGTGAGCGGCGCCGGCACCGACCGCATCGTCGCGGTCACCAGCGCCGGCCACCTGCTGGCCTTCCCGGTCGCCGACCTGCCCGAGCTGGACAAGGGCAAGGGCAACAAGATCATCGACATCCCCAAGGCCAAGCTCAGCACCGAACGGGTGGTGGCGATCGCCGCGGTGGCACCGGGCAACACGCTGCTGGTGAAGAGCGGCCAGCGCACCATGTCGCTGTCGTTCAAGGACCTGGACGCCTACCTCGGCGCCCGCGCCAGCCGCGGCGGGCTGCTGCCGCGCGGCTGGCAGAAGGTCGACGATCTGGCGGTGGAATAAGCCAGCTTCGCTGGACGAGCGTCCAGCGCCGGCATCGCAGTCATCCCAACGAAGGACCGCAACCATGCACGAGAACGTGATCAACGCCGGCAACGACGCTTCCTTGACGGCCAGGGTGGAGAGGCTGGAGCAACAACTCCAGGCCAAGGACCAACGCCTGCGCCGTGCCGTGACGGTCAACCGGGTGCTGCTGTTCGGCGTCGCCGCCCTGGTGGTCGCCAGCGCCGGCGCCATCACCAGCGTCGGCGAACAACTGAGCCAGTTCATGGAGTTCTCCAGCACGCCGGTGTCCTCGCCGGCGCTGGACACCTCGGTGCGCTGGGGCCGGCGCGATGCGTCCAATGTCGGCCCGGGCTACACCAACGAGATCCTGTCGCTGATCTCCGAGTCCGACCAGCAGAACTCCTTCAGTTGGCCGCTGTACATCCAGCTCAACGCGACCAAACATCCCAACGCGACCCAGGACAGTTCGCAGAGCGTAGGCGCCACGGTCCGCGCGTTCCAGCGCAGCACCGGTTCGCCGTGGCTGGCGGGTTTCCACAGCGAACTGTTCCACGGCTACGACGGGATCGCGGGGCAAAACGTCGCAACGCACGGCACCAGCATCCTGTTCAACGGCGAACTGACCTCCTACACCAACGGCGGTTCGACCATCGGCCTCAACCTGCTCAACACCCCGGGTTCCAGCACCGCCGGCACGCACGCCATCCAGATCCAGCCGGGCACGCGCGGCTGGCAGAACGGCATCCACTTCGACAGCGGCGCGCTCGGCAACATCGGCATCAACTTCGACCAGTCCAACTACAACATGGGCATCGACCTCGGCGACAACAGCCTCAGAATGAATGCCAATCAACGCATCATTCTCGAGAAGTACGGCAGCGTGTATCTGCGCTACAACAGTACGAGCGACAAGGTGGAAGTGGTCAAGAAGGGCAGCGTCGTCGCTTCCTGGTGAGGCCTTGAGCGGATCGCCAACTGTCCGCTTCGGCCAGTAGGCCCGTTTTATCGTAGGAGCGGCTTCAGCCGAGACGGCGCAGCGTGTCGCGGCTGAAGCCGCTCCTACGTCAAGCAGCCCCCGAATCGTCGCCGTTGTGCTCGAGCGCTCGACGGGTACGCGACGCCCTACCCGCATTTGCTCGCTGCCTCGCGATCGGAGGCGTAGATCAGGTCGGCCACGAGGCCGCGAACCGGTTGCAGTTGACGTGGATCGGCGTCGGGGACGACCTCGCTGAGCAAGCGCTCCTGCCGCTGATGATCTGCATGCCAATCCCCGGCGCCCGCGCAAGCCGTGACGGCCCGAGAAGACGGGACGACCGGATGCGCGCCGCTTCTCCCGCTTCGTTTCACTGATTCACACCGATGTCGGCGGCGCGTCCGTCCGCGCCGCCTGCACCGCACCCTGCGTGGTCGCCAGTGCGCGAATGCCTGCGGCCACGGCGGCGTCGACGGGGGTGTAGACGATCATGCCCAGATCCGGCCTGCCGTCGACGGCGAAGGCCGAGTACTCGAGCGCGATCTCGCCGAGCACCGGATGCTTGAGACGCTTCTCGCCGTCGCCCTCGCCGTGGCTCAGCACCTCGTGGTCGTGCCACAAGGCCTCGAACTCGGCGCTGAGCGCGCACAACTCGGTCACCAGGTCTCCCGCTTCCGAGGCGAGTCCTGCACGCACCACGTCGGCACGAAACGCGCCCACCACGAAGCGTGCCACCCTGTCCCAATCGTGCTGCTTGGCACGCGTGGCGGGATGACAGAACAGGAAACGCAGGATGTTGCGCTCGCCGACGGGCAGTTGGCCGTAATCGGTCAGCACCACGGCGGCCGCGCGATTCCAGGCCACCACGTCCCAGGTCGGCGTCTTGACGATGGCCGGACTCGTTTCCAGCGCATCGAGCACGCGCTGCAGCCGCGGGTTGACGCCCGCCACCGCGCGATAGCGCACTTCCGGCCGTCGCCCCAGTGCGACCATGAACAGATGTTCGCGTTCGGCGTCGGTCAGCAGCAGCGCGCCGGCGATCCGCTCCAGCACCTGCGCCGAGGGCGCGCCGCCGCGCCCCTGTTCCAGCCAGGTGTACCAGGTCGGGCTGATGTTGGCGCGCTGCGCGACTTCCTCGCGGCGCAGTCCCGGCGTGCGCCGACGGCCGGAGAAGCCGAAGCTGCTGGGGTCGAGCCGGGTCCGCCGGCTGCGCAGAAACTCGCCCAGGGAACGGGCCGGATCGGACGTCATGGCGAGCCTGTTAGTCGCTTTACTACGATGAGGTCACTACTTTAACGGGATAAGCGGATGCCGGAGAGTCGCTCGCACTCACCCAAGGGAGTTCACGATGCGTATCTTTCTGACGGGCGCGACCGGTTTCATCGGCTCGGCCCTGGTTCCCGAACTGCTCCAGGCCGGCCATCGCGTACTCGGCATGACCCGATCGGAGGCTGGCGCGCAGGCGCTGCGCGCGGCCGGCGCCGAGGTCCACCACGGCACGATCGAGGATCCGGACAGCCTGGGTCGTGGTGCCGCGCAGGCCGATGCGGTGATCCATGCGGCGTTCGACCATGATTTCAGCAACTTCGCCGCCAATTGCGAGAAGGACAGGCGCGCGATCGCGGCCCTGGGCGCGGCGCTGCAGGGCTCCGATCGCCCGCTGCTGATCACCTCGGGCACGGGCGTGGGCAGCGGCGAACACGGCGAGCCGGCCAGCGAGGACGTCTTCAACGCCGCGCATCCGAATCCGCGCATCGCCTCCGAGCAGGCCGGCAATGCGTTGCGCGAGGCCGGCGTCAATGTCTCGGTGATGCGGCTGCCACAGGTGCACACCCCGTTGCGGCAAGGACTGGTCACCCCGCTGGTGGCGATCGCGCGCGACAAGGGCGTGGTCGCCTATGTCGGCGACGGCAGCAACCGCTGGCCGGCCGGGCATCTGTCCGACACGGTGAGGCTGTATCGTCTTGCGATCGAGAAGGCGCAGCCCGGCGCGCGCTATCACGCAGTCGGCGAGGAAGGCGTGCGCACCCGCGAGATCGCCGAGGCGCTCGGACGCGGCCTGACGCTGCCGGTGGTATCGATTGCGCCAGGCGAGGCGGCCGCGCATTTCGGCTGGATGGCGATGTTCGTGCAACTCGACATGCCGGCCTCGAGCGCACTGACCCAGGCCAGGCTCGGCTGGACGCCGACCGGCCCGACGCTGATCGCGGACCTGGACGAAGGCAGGTTCGCCGCCGCGCCCTGATCCCGCCGGGGCGGCACCTGCAGCGCCTTGCGGGCGTCGCGCCGTGTCTGCGGACGCCTCGCTTGCAGTTGGCCTCAAGCCGCCGTTTGGTGACGCGCGGTTCGCGCTGGCATCGGCCGCTGCGCCTTGCGATTGCGTTGCGTGGGCCACGCAGGTGCCGCACATCCGGAACCGACGCCGCAGCCCCGCCTCACCCAGCCGCGGCCCCGTCGCGCAGTTGCTCGATATGGCTGGCGATCATCGCCGCCACGGTATCGGCCACCGCGCGGGCGCTCAGGCGGGTGTCGAACAGCAGTTCCACGGTCGCGTAGATCAGATCGACCACGATGCGGCTGACCAGCCGCAACTGGCGCGGATCGGCATCGGGGAAGGCCTCGCTGAGGAAGCGCACCTGGCCCTTGGTCACCTGCGCGTGCGAATCCAGGCGCACCTGCTGCAGCGCGGGCACCGCGCGCAGCGCGCGCAGCACCCACACCCCGCCCTCGGTCGCCTTGGTGACGCGGTAGGTATCCAGCACCAGCCCGGCCAGCGCACGCTGCAGTTCCTCGCGTGTGCCGCTCATCGCCTGTTGGGTGATCCACTTGGGAATGAGCTGGTTCTGCCGCTCCATCAGCCGCCGGCCCAGTTCCGACAGCAGCGCGTACTTGTTGGGGAAATAGCGGTACAGCGCCGGCGGCGTCAGCCCCGCACGCGCGCACACCAGGTTGGTGGACAGCCGCTCCACGCCGACATCGCCGAGCAGTTGCGCGGTGACCGAGAGGATCTGTTCGTAGGTCTCGGTGGCGCGATGCTGGGCCGGCACCTTGTTCCCGGTCAGGCGCGGGCGGTGCGGTGCGGGGGAACGCGGTGTGTCGGCGGGCATGGGATCTCGATGGTGGTGAAGCGGCAGACGCCACGCTGGCGGCGCTGCGTCGATCTGGCGGCATGCATCGCCACGGCAATGCATGCGCGGACGGCGCCGCAGCATCGCTGCACGCGCCGGCATCGCATCTTACCGCGCCCGCCCCTGGCACACCGGCTGCGCTGCTCAGCGCCGCGCCAGCCAAGCGCTGAGGCCGGCCGCCAGGCGCTGCTGCAAGGACGTGTAGGGAGGAAAGAACGCTTTGACGATCGGCAGGCGGCCGCCCTGCAGCAGCGCGCGCTCGTGCGAGAAGGCGCGGAAGCCGTGCACGCCGTGGCCGCTGCCGAAGCCCGAGGCGCCCACCCCGCCGAACGGCAGGCCGCTGTGCACGAACTGCTGCAGGCAGTGGTTGACCACCGCGCTGCCGGAACTGGTGCGCGCCAGCACCCGCGCGATGCCGGCGCGGTCGCGGCTCCACAGATACAGCGCCAGCGGCTTGGGCGCAGCGTCGAGCCGGTCGAGCACCTCGTCGAGGTGCGCGAACTCCACCACCGGCAGCACCGGACCGAAGATCTCTTCCTGCGCGATCCGCGCCTGCGCCGGCACCTGCGCCAGCAGCGTCGGCGCCACGTAGCGCCGTGCCGCGTCGTGCTCGCCACCGGCCAGCAGCTGCGCGCCGCCGGCGCGCGCCTCGTCGATCAGGTCGGCCACGCGCGCGGCATGCGCCGGGTGGATCATGCGCGCCAGGTGCGGGCTGGCGGCGACCGCCTGCGCATCGGTACCGTAGCGCTGCGCCAGCAGCGCGCGGCAGTGGTCGAGCAGGCGCGCGCCGACATCGCGATGCACGAACAAGGTATCCGGTGCGATGCAGGTCTGTCCGGCGTTGACCAGCTTGGCCCAGACGATCACCTCGGCGGCGCGGCGCAGGTCGGCGCTACGGTCGACGATCACCGGCGACTTGCCGCCCAGCTCCAGCGTCACCGGGGTCAACTGCCGCGCCGCCGCGGCCATCACCTGCCGGCCCACCGACGCCGAGCCGGTGAAGAACACATGGTCGAACGGACACGCCAGCAAGGCCTGCGCGGTCGCCGCACCGCCCTGCACCAGCGCCACTTCCTCCGGCGCGAACGCCTCCTCCAGCACTGCCTGCAGCACCGCGTTGACCTGCGGCGTGAATTCGGACGGCTTGATCAGCGCGGTGTTGCCGGCGGCCAGCGCCGACACCAGCGGCCCCAGCACGGTGGCCACCGGATAGTTCCAGGGCCCGATGATCAGGCAGCGGCCCTTGGGCTGGTAGGCGATGCGCGCGCGCGTGCCCAGGGCCAGCAGGGTCGGCGCGACCTTGCGCGGCCGCATCCAGCGCGGCAGCTGCGCGATGGCGGTGGCGATCTCGTCGACCACCGGCAGCAGCTCGGTCAATTCCACTTCCAGCGCAGGCTTGGCGAAATCGGCGGCGAAGGCGGCGATCAAGGCCTGCCGCCGCGCCAGCAACGCATCGCGCAGCGCCCGCAGATGCGCGCGCCGCGCGTTCGCCGACGAGCCGCGCCAAGCCAGCGCGGTGGCCTGCTGCGCGGCGAACAGCGCCGCGATCGTCTCCGGCGCGGTGTCCTGCACGGGCTCAGGCGACATCACCGTTCTCCTGCCTGCCGGACGTCGACAGCCACATTGCGCAGGGCAGCGCCCTGCCCCGCGCCACGCGTGCCCGACGGGCATGCGTCGCGGCCGCGATCACCGCGCATGCGAACCGGCCTGCACGGCGACCGGACCGCGTTGCCGCCGGCCGATCCACAGCGCCAGCAGCGCCGCCGCCAGCGCGAAGCCCAGGCCGACCAGCGGCACCGGCGCCGGATCGTCGGCGTGCAGCAACAGCGAGGCCAGCAACGGCCCGCAGGCCGAGCCGATCAATTGCGCGGCCGGTACCAGCACCGCCACCCGCCCCTGCGCATCGGCGCGCAGCGCCAGGCCGACATGGAACGGCATCAGGAACATCCAGGCGAAGCCGAAGGCCACGCACACCGCCGCGAACCCGAGTGCCGGATTGCCGGGAACCCGATACATGGACGCGGCCACCAGGCACAGCACCAGGCTGCCCAGGGTCAGGGTCGCCGTCACCGACAGCCGCCGCACCCAGTAGATCGCCGCCAGTCCGCCGGCGATCTGCATGCCCAGCACCCACGAGGTCTGCAGTTGCGCCGCATGCGCGTCCAGCCCCGCACGCAGCGCCAGCGGTTCCAGGTAGGCCCACAGCGCGCCGATCGCCGACATCTGCAGGAACGCCACCAGCAGCGGCGCCAGCGTCGCCGGCGACCAGCGCAGCCTGGCGGTGGCGGTCGTCGCGCACGGCGCAATGGCTGCGGACGCCAGGGACGCTGGCGCGGTCAGTGCCGCCGCCAGCGGCAGCACCAGCAGGCAGGTCGCGGCCATGGCGACGAAGCCGCCCTTCCAGCCGGCCGCCGGCAACACCCACAGCGCCAGCGCCGCCGCCAGCGCGATCTGCGCCAAGGCCTGCAGCACCATGAACACCGCGGTGGTCCGGTCCGGCGTCGCCGCACGCACGATGCTGACCGTGGCGACCCAGACCAGCAGGCCCTCGGCCAGGCCGGCGGCCGCGCGCAGCGCGACGAAGGCCGCGTCACCCTGCGCCTGCACCGTGGCCAGATTCAGCAGCGCCGCCAATAGCGCCGCCACGATCGCGGTGGCGCGCTGCCAGGACACCGGCAGCAGCGCATCGCCCAGCGCCACGCCGATGCCCAGCGCGATGATCTCGCCCATCGCCACCACGCCCACCCCGGGCAGCGTGATCAGGCGCTGCTCGACCAGCGCGCCGAGCACGATCGGCTGCACGCCGAGGATCAGCAGGGCGATGGCGCCGATCGACAAGGCCGCGGCGAGCGGACGCGCCGCCTGCGCAGCCGATGGCGGGATGGACGATGCGGAGGGCTTGTCGGTCATCGCAGCGATTCCTCAATACCCGGTACTTTCGGCCGGCAGTTCGCCCGCGGCAAACGCCGCGGCGGCCCGCCTCTGGTCCTTGCGCAAGCGCCCGTTGGCGATGCGCCGCACCCACCATGGCAGTTCCCGCACCTGCCCGCCGGTGGCCGCGGCAAGCACATAGGCCTTGGCGCATTTTTCGAACAGTTCCACGTTCAGCGCCAGCCGCTGCGCACTGGTCCCCAGGCACAGCGGGCGCCCGCCCAGCAGCAGGGCGTTGCCGATCTGCGGCGGACCGCTGGTCAACCGGTCCGCAGCCGCCAGCGGTGCCGGCATCGGCCCGATGTGCCGGGCCTGCTCGTCGAACACCTGCGGCAGCACGCCGCCGACATCGGCCAGGCGATGGCCGAACGCGCCCGCCGACCAGGCGCTGGCACCGACGTCGGGACGCCGCAGGTACACCTGCGCGTGCACCTGCGCCGACGCCGGCAGCGCCGGGTCGCGCCAGTCCAGCCACTGCGGCCGCTCCGCATCGAGCGCGCCGCAGCACATCGCCGTGCTGCCCGGACAGCGCAGCGCCAGCGCTGCCGCATCGTCGCCGAGCAGGCGCTTGGCCACGAGCCGCTCGCGGGTGTGCAGCCACAGCGATTCGATGTGCGAGAGGGTGGGCATGCGCTACACCAGCTTGAACACGTCGTCGAAGCGGTTCAGCGCTTCGTCCACCACCGCATCGGTATCGGCGCGGCTGGTGTAGATGCGGCTGCCGGCCAGGGTGATCAGCCCGTGCGCGGAGTACGCCGCGCCCATCTCCTCCATCATGTGCTTGCGCTGCTTGGCTTCGTTGCGCACGCGCCACAGCTTGTACAGGTTGCCGGTGTCCAGCAGCAGCACGCCGGAGGTCTGCAGGTGCACGATCGAGCCCATGTTGTAGACCACGTACGGCAGGCCGAGACGGCGGATGATCGCCTCCAGACCCTGCCGCAGGCGATCGCCGGCGCGGCCGGCCTGGCCGGCGGCATCGCTGCGCTGCGCCTCCAGCAAGGCGTGGTAGCCGGCCACGCAGGACAGCGGATTGGCCGACAGCGTGCCGCCGACGAAGGCCCGCCGCGCCGTGGTGCCGATGCCGCCGACCAGGCTCATCATCACCTCGCGGCGCCCACCGATCGCCCCGGCCATCGGATAGCCGCCGGCCAGGCATTTGCCGAGCACGGTGATGTCCGGCAGGACCCCGAAGTAGCCCTGCGCGCCGCCCGGGCCGAGCCGAAAGCCGGTGACCACCTCGTCGAAGATCAGCAGCGCGCCGAACTCGTCGCAGAGCGTGCGCACCTGCCGGTTGTAGTCGTGATGCACTGGCCGCGTGCCGCTCTCCGGCCCCAGCGGTTCCAGCAGCACCGCCGCGGTGCCGCCGCGCAGGCGGTTGAGCTGCAGCTTGCGGCGCAATGCCTCCAGATCGTTGGGATGGCATTCCTGGGTGTAGGCGGTGGCGCCACGCGGGATGCCGATCGCTTCCATGCGCCCGGTGCCCGGCAGGCGCATGCCGTACACCAACTGGTCGCTCCAGCCGTGGTAGGCGCCGCCGATCTTGATGATCCATTTCTTGCGGGTGTGGGTGCGGGCCAGGCGCACCGCACCCATCACCGCCTCGGTGCCGGAACCGAGCAAGCGCAGCATCTCCACCGCCGGCATGCTGGCGCAGACCAGTTCGGCCAGCTTGACCTCGTATTCGTGCAGCAGGCCGGTCACCGGGCCGCACTGGTCCAGCACCGCCTGCACGTGTTCGCGCAGTTCCGGCGGATTGGACCCGAGCAGGGTCGGGCCGCCGGCCTGCAGGAAGTCGATGTAGCGGTTGCCGTCGACGTCGGTCAGGTACGCGCCCTCGGCGCTGTGCATGGCCAGCGGGAACGGATGGTTGAACGCCAGGTTGTGCTGCACGCCGCCGGGGATCACCTGCTTGGCCGCCTCGCCCAGGCGCCTGGAGCCCTGGCAACGCTCGTCGAAGTAGCGCATCACCTTGGCCATGCCGGCGGCGCCGATCGGCCGCATCGGCTGGTTCACCAGCGCATGGAAGCGCGCGTACAACTGGTCCACATCGGGCCATTGCGAAATGGCGGGGGTCTGGCTCATGGTCGGTGCCGGGTTCGGGGGAGCGGAAACGGAAAGAGCGTGCATGGGGTCAGGACTCCAGTGCGTTGAGGACGGCGCGCAACGGCGCGGCCAGTCCGGTGTCGTGCAGGGCACGGCGTCGGATGCGGCGTGTCAGGTGTTCGCGCGCCACCTGCTCCAGCGCATCGACCGCCGCCACCGCCTGCTCCAGGCTGCGGCCGCAGCACAGCACGCCGTGGTTGCGCATCAGATAGGCGTTGCGCGATGGGCGCAGTTGCCGCGCCAGCAGCCAGGCCAACAGCCCGGTGCCGGACGGGAAGTAACCGACCATCGGCACGCTGTGGCCGATCGCCACCTGCAACGCCGGGTCCTCCACCGGCAGCGCCGCACCGAGCAGCGCGCAGGCGCTGGCCACCGGCTGATGGGTGTGGATGCTGCAGGCCACGTCAGGCCGGCGGCGCAGCACCTGCGCATGCAGCCCGGTCTCCACCGACGGCGTGGCGGCGCCATCCAGTTGCCGCAGGTCGGCCAGGCGCACCACGCAGATGTCTTCGGCGCGCATCGCCAGGTAATCGATGGCCGACGGCGTCACCGCGAAGCGCTCGGCGTCCAGGCGCAAGGCGACGTTGCCGCCGGTCCCGGCCAGGTAGCCGCGCCGCGACAGTTCCACGCACAGCGCGACCACGCGCGCGCGTTGTTCATGGGCAAACATGCTGGGGCACCTCCGGCACGCACTCGGGAAGGGGATTCATGCGCCGGTAGATCGGCGCCAGGGTGCGCTGCAACTCGCGGAACGTCGCATAGCGGTCGTCGTACAGCGCGCGCGTGGCCGCAGACGGTTCGTACACCCGGCGCGCACGTTGCAGCGCCGGCAGGTCGGCGAAGCGCAGCCGGCCCAGGCCCACGCCGGCGATGAAGGTGGCGCCGATCGCATTGGCCTGGATCGGGTTGTGCAGTTGCCGGATCGGCTGGCCGCTGACGTCGGCGATGATCTGGCACCACAGGTCCGACTGCGCGCCGCCGCCGACCGCGGCGACCACCCCGGGATCGCGGCCGAGCAGGCGCGCGAACGGCTCCATCATCCAGCGCGTGTTCAACGCCACGCCTTCCATGAAGGCGCGGATGATGTCCTCGCGGGTGTGCATCAGCGACAGGTTGACCAGGCCGGCGCGCAGGCTGTGGTCCTCCACCGGGGTGCGCTCGCCGAACAGCCACGGCATGTACACCAGGCCGTTGGCGCCCGCCGGCACCCGCGCGGCGATCACGTTGAGCACTTCGTACACGTCCGGGCGCTCCTCGTCGCGGAGCAGTTCGTCCGGATGGAACAGGATGCGGTCGCGCAGGAACGACAGGTTGGCGCCGGCGGTGGACTGCAGCGCGGTGGCCAGGTAGCGCCCGCTCACCGCACACGGCACGGCGGCGATATTGCTGAACACGTCGGTCTTCATCCGCGGCACGTGCGCGCCCAGCCACGACGAGGTGCCGAGGTACAGATGCGAGGCGTAGTCCTCGACGGCCGCGGCCACCGCCACCGCCGAGTTGTCGATGGCGCCGGCGATCACCCGGGTCTGCGGCGACAGGCCCAGCTGCGCGGCCACGCCCGGCAGCAGCGGTCCCAGCACCTCGGTGGAGGCCACCAGGTCCGGCAGCTTGTCGCGCTCGATGCCGAGCAGGCGCAGCAGGCCGTCGTCGTAGCGGATCCGCATCGGGTCGCGGTTGTCGGTGACCCAGGTGGTGAGCACCGAATCGGCGGTGGCGCAGAAGCGCCCGGTCAGGCGCAGGTTGAGATAGTCCAGCGCGTTGAGGAACTTGTGCGTGCGCTGGTAGCGCTGCGGTTCGTGGTCGCGCAGGTAGGCGATGTGGCCGGCGCAATCCTTGCCGCTGCCGGCCGGCGCCCCGCCGCTTAGGCGCAGCCAGCGCAGCAGCTTCAGCGGCGCGTAGCCGCGCACGTTGAGCCAGCGCCCGCGCAGGCGCCGCGCGATCGCCGCCTGCCCGCGCATGTCCAGCCACAGCATGGCATTGCCCAGCGCACGGCCGTCGCGGTCCACGCACACGGTGCACTCGCCCTGGGTGGAGCAACATACCGCGGTCACCCGCCGGCGCAGCGCCTCGCCCCCTTGCAGCACCGCTGCGGCGGTGACCAGCAGCGCGTTCCACCAGTCGCGCGGATCCTGCTCGGCGCACACCCCGTGCACGTGCAGCGGCACCGGTTCGAACGCCCAGGCGATCACCTGGCCGTCCAGGGTGACCAGCGCGCACTTGCAGCCGGAGGTCCCCAGGTCCACCGCCAGCACCAGCGGCTGGTCGCCGCCACGGTCGGCATCGAGCAGTTCGCTGCGCATGGGTCAGAACGTGTAGCCGATCGAGGCCACCAGGGTGTCGCCGTCGGTCTTGCGGATGCGCGCGCCGTCCTGCACCCAGTACAGTTCGTGCGCATTGACCCGGGTGCTGACCCAATCCAGGTTCCAGTCCAGGCCCCAGCGCTTGTGGGTGACGCCGATCTGGTAGTCGGCGAAGCTGCCCTCGCTGAAGTTGCGCAGCTTCTGGTAGCCGGCGTGCAGGCGCAGCGTGGTGGACGGCAACAGCGACGGCAACAGGGGGGTCTGGTAATTGAGATCGCCCAGCAAGGTGCCGCGCGAATCGTGGTCGCCGCGGGCGAAGCAGCGCAGCGCCACGGTCGGGTCGGCGGCGAACTGCAGGATCTGCGCGCACACGCCGCCGGTGTCGGCGCCGCGGTAGGTTTTGGAGAACACGTACAGCAGGCGGCCCTCGACCGCGCCGTAGCCGAGTTCGAGCACGCCGAAATTGCTGTCGTAGTCGGTGCGGCGGATGTCCTCGGGCGTTCCGGTCTCCAAGTCGATCCGGTGCGGGGCCAGGAAGCTGGCACCGGGGAAGCGCTCGGTCGCCAGGCCGACGCCGGCATGCCAGGCATCGGGGTTGCCGAAGCGGTAGCCGGCCGCCGCAGTCATACCCAGGCCGTCGCCGTCGAGGAACTGCTTCTTGCTGACCTTGGCTACCTCCAGCAGCGCGACGAAGCCGCTGGCGTGCACGAACTGGGTGGTCCACTTCAGCGACGGGCGCATCAGCGAGTCGGACACGCCGCGCGTACGCTGCTCGCTCATCAGCTTGATCTGGTTCTGGAACTCGTAGTTGACCATGCCATCGGGGTCGGCCTGCTGGGCCTGGGCCTGGGCCTGGACGCAGCACGCGCCGTGCAGGGCCAGTGCGCCCGCGAGGGTCGCCATGAAGCGGACTGCAGTCATCTCAATCTCCCCTGGTTCGCTGAGGAAGTGGGACGCGCGGCGGCCCGCACGTCGATGGCGCCGGCGCGTTGCGCGCGGCGGGTGGGCTACTTGGCGCAGACCGGCGTGCTGGGCAGCGCCTGCACGCGGGTGAAGCGCTCGGTCTCGCCAAGCACTTCCACGCCGACAAAGGCCCGCAGGTCCAGCGCCTTGCCGCTGGCGCGCAGCGTGGCCTTGTAGCGCTTGCCGCTGCGCGGGTCGAAGGCCCAGCCATCGCGCCAGGTATCGCCGTCCTCGCGCCCGAGGCGCGCGATCTGCACGCCGCAGGTATCGGTGGCGGTGCCGGCGTCCTTGTCCCAGACGATGCGCCCGCACAAGGCGGCGGCCGCATCCGCGCAGGGCGCGAACTCCACCACCGCGTCCTTGGCCGCGGTCAACCACAGCCCCTGCGCCGTGGCCGGGGCGGCGCACGCGGTGGCGCTCGCCAGCAACCATCCGGCGACGGCCGTACCGACCGCGCCGCACCACTTCATTCCCGGACTCGCCTGCATCGAACGCCCCCTCGCCATCGCGCAATTCAGTAGTGAAAACTACCGTATAGCGATCACTACCGTTTTGCAAGCGTTGCACGCACCCTGCTGGCCGCGGACGCAGCAAAGTGCACAGGCCATTGGATTCAAAGGGTTTTTTTGCGTAGCGCCAGGCATGCACCGGCCACTTTTGCGGCGCCGCAACAGCCACCGGCGAAGATGGCGACGCGGATCGGCCCGATTTCGCGCCATGTCAGCCGCCGCGCGCCGAACGCATGCGTCGGTCGCGTGCACTCCACGAACGCAGGCACCTGCGCGCCGCCGAACGCGGTCGGCAACGTCACGCAACGGCTAAAGACAACGGCCAATGCAGCGAGATCGGTCGGCATGGGCTGCCACCTGGCTGCAGCGGCAACCTTCACTACATCGACAATGCACTCTGTCACCCGTGAAGAGCGGCAGTGCCGCTGCGGGCCAGCAAGAGAGAGAGAGGGCGACCGGTACGCGCGACCGGCCGCAAGCGGCCGGTGATGGCGCGGCCGCAGTGGCGGGAAAACCCCGCGCTCAGTGCATCGGCGCCTCCCGCACGCGGGAGGCGCGCGGACGGATCAGGCGTCCTTGCCGGACACGTGCCCGTCGATCTTCGAGGTCTGGTACAGCGCCATGCCGATGCGCTTGATCAGGCCGAGCTGCTGCTCCAGCCACCAGGCATGGTCTTCCTCGGTGTCGCGCAACTGCGCCAGCAGCACGTCGCGGCTGACGTAGTCGCCGTGCTGCTCGCACAGCTTCATGCCCGCGGCCAGATTGGCGCGCACTTCGTACTCGACCTTGAGGTCCTTCTCCAGCATCTCCTCGACCGTGCGTCCGGGTTCGAAGGCATGCGGGCGCATGTCCGGGTCGCCCTCCAGGAACAGGATGCGCCGCAGCAGCGCATCGGCGTGCTCGGTCTCCTCTTCCATCTCGTGGTTGATGCGTTCGTACAGCGCCAGCAGGCCCTGGTCCTCGTAACGCCGCGAGTGGATGAAATACTGGTCGCGCGCGGCCAGCTCGCCGCGCAGCAGCTCCTTGAGGCATTGCACAACGTCGGGGTGTCCCTTCATGGGGCGGGCTCCGTGGGGTCGACTGAGGGCGCCATAGTGCCCGATGCCGCCGCGCCGCGTTCCAATCGGAATCATTCACATCCCGAGTCGCACCACCCACGATGCGTGACCCCGCGCACAGCGTGCCGCGCCTACGCGGGAACGACACGCACTCGTGTCTAGAATCGGAGACTTGCCACCGGAGAGAGACGATGCGCGGTCGATGGAAACGCCTGCTGCTGGGCATGCTGCTGCTGGCGGCAGCCCTGGTGCTGTGCGTCTGGCTGCTGCTGCGCGGCAGCCTGGCCACGCTCGACGGCGATGCCCCGCTGCAAGGCCTGCAGGCGCCGGTGAGCATCCAACGCGACGCGCTGGGCGTGGTCACCATCGAGGCCGCCGACGAAGCCGATGCGATGCGCGCGCTCGGCTACGTGCACGCCCAGGAACGCTTCTTCGAGATGGACCTGCTGCGCCGCGCCGCCGCCGGCGAACTGTCCGAGCTGGTCGGCCCGCACGCACTGGACGTGGACAAGGCGCGGCGCGCGCATCGCCTGCGTGCCCGCAGCAGCGCGCAGCTGGCCGCGTTCGCCGGCACGCATGCAGCGGCGCTGCAGGCCTACAGCGCCGGCGTCAACCAGGGCCTGCACGCGCTGCGGGTGCGGCCGTGGCCGTACCTGGTGCTATTCGCTGCGCCGCGTGACTGGCAGCCGGTGGATTCGGCGCTGGCCGGCCAGGCGATGTACTTCGATCTGCAGGGCAAGCAGCTCGAGCGCAAGCTGGACCTGTACCGCCTGCAGCAGCGCTTGCCGGCGCCGCTGTACGCCCTGCTGCGCCACGAGGGCAGCAGTTGGGACGCCGCCCTGGATGGCAGCGTACGCGGCGATGCGCTGCTGCCCGCCGCCGATCAGGTCGATCTGCGGCGCCTCGCGGACGCGCCCGCCGCCACCGGCGCCGTGGCCAGCAGCGCGCCCGGCAGCAACAACTGGGCCATCGCCGGCAGCCGCACCGCCGACGGCCGCGCCATCGTCGCCAACGACATGCACCTGGGCCTGCGCGCGCCCAGCCTGTGGTTCCGGGTACGCCTGCGCTATGCCGATGCGCAGGCGCCGGGAGGCCGCGTGGACGTGTCGGGGTTCTCGCTGCCGGGGCTGCCGGCGGTGATCGTCGGCAGCAACGGCCACATCGCCTGGGGCTTCACCAACAGCTATGCCGATACCGCCGACTGGTACCGGCTCACCCCATGCGCGGCGGTCGCGCAGCCCGGCTGCACACCGGTCACCGTGCACCGCGAGCAGATCCGCGTCTCCGGCGCGCCCGCCACCACGCTGCAGGTGGAGGACACCGCCTACGGCCCGATCCTGCAGCACGAGCCCGATGGCAGCGCACTGGCGCTGCGCTGGGCGGCGCAATTGCCGGGCGCGCTGAACCTGGGGCTGGCCGACT
Organism: Xanthomonas indica; assembly: GCF_040529045.1. NCBI lineage: Bacteria > Pseudomonadati > Pseudomonadota > Gammaproteobacteria > Lysobacterales > Lysobacteraceae > Xanthomonas > Xanthomonas indica. The sequence continues at coordinate 3,732,196 of NZ_CP131914.1, forward strand.
TCGCCCGCACCGATACGCTGGGCAGCGCCTTCGCGCGCGCGCAAGGCATCGCCACGCCGGCGCAGAACCTGGTGCTGGCCGACCGCGACGGCCACATCGGCTGGCGCGTGCTCGGCCCGCTGCCGCTGCGCGGCCCGCACTGCGTGGCCGACGCGGTGATGCACGACGTGCGCGCGACGGTGCCCGCGGACGCCCGCTGCGCGCCGTGGCCGCTGTCCACCACGCAGTCGCCGCAGCGCATCGACCCCGCCGACGGGCAACTGTGGACCGCCAATGCCCGCGTGGTCGGCGGTGCCGACCTGGCACCGATCGGCGATGGCGGCTACGCGCTGGGCGCGCGCGCGCAGCAGATCCGCGACGACCTGCGCCTGCACCCGCACCTCAACGAACAGCAGTTGCTGGCGATCCAGCTCGACGACCGCGCGCTGTTCCTGCAGCGCTGGTGGGCGCTGCTGCAGCAACGCGACGCCGACGCGGCCACACCGGCGCTGCATGCCGTGTCGCAGGCGGCCAAGCACTGGGAGGGCCGCGCCAGCACCGGCTCGGTGAGCTACACCGTGGTCCGCGCGTGGCGCCTGGCGGTGTTGACGCGGATCCGCGACGGCCTCATCGCGCCGGCCCGTGCCGGCTCCGGCGGCGCTGCCGCGCCACCGCCGCTGCCGCAGCTGGAAGGCGTGGCCTGGCCACTGCTGCAGCAACAGCCGCTGCACCTGTTGCCGCGCCGCTACGGCAGTTGGCAGGCGCTGCTGGAAGACGCCGCCGCCGAGGTACGCACGACGCTGCAGGCCGATGGCCCGCTGGACACGCGCCGCTGGGGCCTGGAGAACCGCGCGGCGATCTGCCATCCGCTGGCGCAGGGCCTGCCGGCGCCGCTGCGTCGCTGGCTGTGCATGCCGGACACGCCGCTGCCCGGCGACGACGACATGCCGCGCGTGCAGCGCCCGGCCTTCGGCGCTTCCGAGCGCATGGTGGTGGCGCCGGGCCACGAGGCCGACGGCATCGTGCACATGCCGGGCGGCCAGAGCGGCCATCCGCTGTCGCCGTTCTGGGGTGCCGGCCATGCCGACTGGGTGCAGGGTCGCGCCACAAAGTTCCTGCCCGGCCCGACCCGGCACACGCTGACATTAAGGCCGCCCGCTCCACAATGACCCGATCTCGGTTCCGCGCACGCGTCTGTCTCATGCGCCGGCCTACCGTCTTCCCTCCCCCCACTGCCGAGTCTGCCTACCGATGAAGCGCCCTCCCCTGCTCGCCCTGTTGCTGCCACTTGCCGCGGCCGTGTCGTTCTCCGCCTGTGCCACGCCGGCCGCCGACGCGCCGGCTGCCGCGTCCGACTGCAGCGTGCACGCCGAACCCGGCGACGATCTGCAGGCCGCCATCGACCGCGTCCCCAACGACGGCAAACCCGCCACGGTGTGCCTGAGCGCCGGCGAGTTCCCGGTCGGCAAGCTGCTGTCGATCCAGCGCGACGGCCTGCGCCTGCGCGGCCAGGGCGACAGCACCGTGCTGCGCATGCGCGATCACGTGCAGCAACCCACCATCGTCATCGGCGACTATCAGAACGAGCGCCCGATCCGGCCGATCCGCGACGTGCGCGTGGAGCAGTTGCAGATCATCGGCGGCACCATCGACAAGGAGTTCATGCCCGAGCGCCCGTACCTGAGCAACAGCCTGGTGGTGGTGCGCAACGGCCAGAACATCCAGCTGACCCACCTGCGGGTGAGCAAGTGCCGCAGCGCCTGCCTGCTCAGCGAGTTCGACAGCCGCGACCTGCTGATCGCGCACAACGACGTGTCCGGGGCGATCTGGGACGGGGTGTCGTTCAACCGCACCGCCAAGGTCAAGCTGATCGACAACGTGATCCACGACAACGTCGCCGCCGGCATCACCACCGAGCACCTGGAAGACAGCGAGATCCGCGACAACCGCCTGGAGCGCAACGGCAGCCAGGGCGTGTACCTGGCCGACGCACGCCGCAACCTGTTCGCGGGCAACCAGTTCATCGACAACAAGGGCGCCGGGCTCTACCTGACCTGCTCGATCCGCCAGCGCACGCCGCAGATCCTGTGCTGGGACAACAGCATGAGCCAGGACAACACCTTCGAGAACAACACCTTTCGCGGCAATCCCTACACCTACACCATCGGCGTGGACAGCGCGGCCAACTGCACCGGCAAGGACTTCCGCCCCAACCTGTGGCGCAAGAACAACCAGGCCGATGCCTCGGGCATCGACATCCAGCCCGAACGCTTCGGCCACTGCGTGCGCTTCGAGTAAGCGCGCGCTGCCGCCTCGCCGCCCCTGCCGCCTCGCCTGTCTCGGGCAGGGCGGCGTGGCGCGTGGCGCGGTCGTCGCGCCGGACGCGGCGCTGACGCGCGGCACGCGTCCGGCGCGGGCAGCCCGCGGCCCTCCCCCTGGTACCGCATGACGGCCCGCCATGACCCCGGCGGCGCAAGCAGTCGGCGAAGATGCTAAAGCTCCGCCTGCAGCGGCCGCTAACCGGTGACGACGCCCCAGCGACCGATGGACCGCGCTGGACCACCGCACCGGCCGTGCCGCGCAGACGCTGGAGCACTGCAGCGCCCCTCAGGGAACGCAGATGACCTACCCCAACCACATCCGCCGCGTGCTTGGCCGGCCGATCCTGGCCCTGCAATGCCTGATCCTGCTTGCCTGGCCGGTGTCGCTGCTGTGCAATCCGTATCTGCAGCAGCCCTTGGACCTGCGCTACGCGCTGGCCTTCGCCGCGCTGCTCGGCACCAGCGCGATCATGTGCCTGACCAAGCGATTCTGGCAGTGGCGGCTGTTCGGCTTCCTGTCCGTGCTCGCGGCCGGCGCCGCGCTCCGGCTCGAGTTGCACGACATGGGCGCCGCCAGCGTGGACTGGATGCTGCCGGTCGCGGTGACCCTGTGCCTTGGACAGAGCATCCTGTTCTCTTACTCCCGCGACTATCTGCTGGCGATGGTCGCCACCTGGGCAATCCTGCTCGGCTGGCAGGACACGCTGGTGACCTCGTCCGCCGACCTGCCGCTGTTGATCATCCTGGTGGCGGCGGTGACCCTGATCGGCGTCACCCTCAACCGCACCTTCGTCACCGCGATGCGCACCACGCATGCGCTCAAGGAAGGCTACCGGCGCCTTGCCGAGACCGACGCGTTGACCGGCATTCCCAACCGGCGTGCGCTGATGGCCGACCTGCAGACCGCGGCGAGCGCGCCGCAGCTGCTGCAGTTCGCCATGCTGGACATCGACGACTTCAAGCAGATCAACGACCAGCATGGCCATCATGTCGGCGATGCGGTGCTGCAGGCGCTGGCGACGGAACTGCTGCGGCTGGACCCGCGCTGCCGTGTCGGCCGCCTCGGCGGCGAGGAGTTCGGCCTGCTGTTCGAAGGTCTGTCGCAGGCGAAGGCCAACGACCTGCTGCAGCGGCTGCTGCAACGCGTCCGCGGCCTGCAGGTGGACGGCGTGCGCTTCGCGTTCAGTGCCGGCCTGGCGTCGCTGTCGCCAGGCGGCGAGGTGTCCGACCTGCTCGCACGCGCCGACCGCGCGCTGTATGCCGCCAAGGGCAGCGGCAAGGGCGTGATCCGGCTCGACACGGCGCCCGCCCCTGCGCCCGCCGCGGCATCGGCGATTGCGGTCGGCGATGCCACGATGCCCTCGACGAGCACGGTATGACCCGTGCGGGCCGCTACACGGCCCGCCATAGCAGGCGCAGGCCCAATCCGCTCATCAGCACCGCACTGAGCCGGTCCAGCGGCCGCCGCGCACGCATCCACCAGCGCCGAGGCGCCGGCGCGGACAACGCCCCGGCCACGAGCGCGAACCAGGCCGCATCGGTGGCGAAGGCCAGCAGCGGCAGCGCGACATCGTCTTCCAGCACGCGCTGCGCTGGCAGCAGCGCGGCGAACAGGCCGGCGAACACCAGCGCGGTCTGCGGGTTGCCGAGTTGGGTCAACAAGCCCATGACGAAGGCCGAACGCACGGCCGGCACCTCCTGTGCCAACGCGACGGGCGGGGCCGGCGTTCGCCACGCCCGCCAGGCCAGCCACAGCAGATAGACGGCACCGGCAACCGACAGCGCACGGTGCAGCGCCGGCACCCGTTCCAGCACCGCCTGCAGGCCGAACAACGCCGCCAGCGCGAACAGGGCGCATCCCACGCCCATGCCCAGCGCCGCGGCGACCCCGGCCGCGCGCGAGCGTCCGGCGGCCAGCCGCGCCACCAGCAGGAAGCTTGCGCCGGGGCTGATCGCCCCCAGCAGCAGCACGCCTGCGATCGCCAGCAGGCTGGCAGCGGTCATCCCAGTGCCTGCGCGTGCACCCCCGCCACCGCACGACCGGAGGGATCGGCCATGGCCGCGAAGCTGGCATCCCAGGCGATCGCCGCCGGCGAGGAACAGGCGATCGACTTGCCGCCGGGCACGGTCTCGGCCGCGGCCGGGGTCGGGAACACGCGCTCGAACAGGCTGCGGTAGTAATAGGCTTCCTTGGTCTGCGGCGGGTTCACCGGGAAGCGCTTGTCGGCCGCGGCCAGTTCGCGGTCGCTGACCTGGGCCTCGGCGTGCGCCTTCAGCCCGTCGATCCAGCCATAGCCGACGCCGTCGCTGAACTGCTCCTTCTGCCGCCACAGGATCGACTCGGGCAAGTAGCCCTCGAAGGCTTCGCGCAGCACCGCCTTCTCGATGCGCTTGCTGCCGTCGGCGCGGGTGCCGGCCATCTTGTACTGGGCATCCATGCGCATGGCCACGTCCAGGAACTCCACGTCCAGGAACGGCACGCGCGGCTCCACGCCCCAGGCCATCATCGACTTGTTGGCGCGCAGGCAATCGTAGTTGTACAGCGCGTCGAGCTTGCGGATCAGTTCCTCGTGGAACTCGCGCGCGTTCGGCGCCTTGTGGAAGTACAGGTAGCCGCCGAAGATCTCGTCGCTGCCTTCGCCGGACAGCACCATCTTCACGCCCATCGCCTTGATCCGCCGCGCCAGCAGGAACATCGGCGTGGAGGCGCGGATGGTGGTGACGTCGTAGGTCTCGATGTGCCGGATCACCTCCGGCAGCGCGTCCAGGCCTTCCTCGAAGGTGTACTCGAAGCCGTGATGCACGGTACCCAGGGCCTCGGCGGCGATCGCCGCGGCGGCCAGGTCCGGCGAGCCCTTCAGGCCGATCGCGAACGAGTGCAGGCGCGGCCACCAGGCCTCGGCCTCGTCGTTCTCCTCGATGCGCTTGCGCGCGAAGCGCGCGGCCACCGCCGCCACCAGCGACGAATCCAGCCCACCGGAGAGCAGCACGCCATACGGCACGTCGGTCATCAGTTGGCGGTGCACGGCGCGCTCGAAGGCCTCGCGCAGTTCCTGCTTGCCGACCTCCACGCCCTGCACTGCGGCGTAGTCGCGCCACGGCTTGCGGTAGTACTGCACGAGTTCGCCGCTGGCGCTGTCGTAGTAGTGGCCCGGCGGGAACTGGGCGACGTCGGCACAGCTGTCGGCCAGCGACTTCATCTCCGACGCCACGCGCAGCCGGCCTTGCGCGTCATGGCCCCAGTACAGCGGGCACACGCCCATCGGATCGCGCGCGACCAGCACGCGGCCGGCGGCCTTGTCCCACAGCGCGAAGGCGAAGATGCCGTTGAGGCGGTTCAGCAGCGCGTCCGGCGTGGTCTCGCGGTACAGCGCGTTGATCACCTCGCAGTCCGAGCCGGTCTGGAAGGCGTAGGGCTGGGCCAGTTGCTTCTTCAGTTCGCGATGGTTGTAGATCTCGCCGTTGACCGCCAGCGCCAGTTGCCCGTCGTCGGAGAGCAGCGGCTGCGAACCGCCGGCCGGATCGACGATGGCCAGGCGCTCGTGGACCAGGATCGCGCCGTCGTCGACATACACGCCGCTCCAGTCCGGACCGCGGTGGCGCTGCCGCTGCGAGCAGTCCAGCGCCTGCCGCCGCAGGGCCTGCAGGTCGTCGCCCGGTTGCAGGCCGAAGATGCCGAAGATCGAACACATGGGAAAGCTCCTGATCGTGGGGTGGTGGTCGCGAGGGATGCACACTCCAGGCACAAAAAAACCCGCATCGGCCGATGCGGGTTTTCTGGTGGCTGGGCGTGGTGTTTCTGGTAGCGCCTAGTCGCAGACCCGCATCGGCCGCGCACAATTATTCGCCAGCGCATGATTGCGGCCGTTGGCGTTGCTCGAGCGGAGGGCGGGCAGCGAGGTCATGCAGCGACCGTAACCCGCCGCGCGGGCCGGTGCAACTGTTACCGCAGCAACCGTTCGATCAGGCGCAGGTACAGATCCGGCAGCGCCTGCAGGTCGGCCACGCGCACGTGCTCGTCGACCTGGTGGATGCTGGCGTTGACCGGGCCGACCTCGATGCACTGCGCGCCAAGCGGCGCGATGAAGCGTGCATCGGAGGTGCCGCCGCCGGTGCTCTCCTCCGGCGGCGCGCCGGCAACCTCCCCCAGCACCTCGCGCGCCACCCGGCGCAGCGTGCCTTCCGGCGTGTAGAACGGCTCGCCGCTGCGGTGCCAGCGCAGGTCGTAGTCCAGTCCATGGCGATCGAACAGGGCGGCGATCTCCGCCTCCAGCCGCGGCGCGTCCCAGTGCGGGGTGTAGCGCAGGTTGAAGGCGACCTGCAGCTCGCCGGGGATCACGTTGTTGGCGCCGGTGCCGGCGTGCACGTTGGAAATCTGCAGACTGGTCGGCGGGAAGCTTTCGTAGCCGTCGTCCCAGTGCCGCGCGACCAGGTCGGCCAGCGCCGGCGCGGCCAGGTGGATCGGGTTGCGCGCCTTGTGCGGATAGGCCACGTGCCCCTGCACGCCGCGCACGCGCAGCGCGCCGGAGAGGCTGCCACGGCGGCCGACCCGCAGCAGGTCGCCGAGCCGTTCGGTGGACGAGGGTTCGCCGGTGATGCACCAGTCGATGCGTTCGCCGCGCTCGGCGAACACGCGCGCCACGTGGCGCACGCCGTCGATCGCATCGCCTTCCTCGTCACTGGTCAGCAGCAGCGCCAGCGTGCCCGGGTGCTGCGGCTGCGCGGCCACGAATCGCTCGGCGGCGACCACGAACGCGGCCACGCTGCCCTTCATGTCGGCGGCGCCGCGTCCGTACAGCACGCCGTCGCGCATCTGCGGAACGAACGGATCGCTGGCCCAGGCCTCGCGCGGTCCCGGCGGCACCACGTCGGTATGCCCGAGCAGCGCCAGCACCGGACCGTCGCCGCCGCGGTGGGTCGCCCACAGGTTGTCGACCTGCCCGCAGCGCAACCGCTCGATGACGAAACCGGCGCGCTGCAGCCGCTGCGCAATCAGGTCCTGGCACCCGGCATCCTCGGGGGTGACCGACGGGCGGGCGATCAGGTCGCAGGCGAGTTCAAGGACATCGGACATGCAGGGACACCATTGGAAAGCACCAGGGAGACGCGATGAGGATCGCCGGCGGCAGCGTCGCGGGCGGGCGGCGCCGGAAACGCAGTGTACGAGCGGGACTGGCGGATTCGAAGCGTCGGCCAGGATCGCCTGGCGGGGGTGTGGCCGCGATTCCGGCCGCCGCTACGGGACGGCGCCGGGCCAGCGCATGCACTGCACGCGCACCGCGAAGGCCTCGTTGCCGGGCATGCGCCCACGCTGCAGGCCGGTCTCGACGAAACCGCAGGCACGGTAGAACGCGAGCGCCGCGGCATTGCCTTCCAGCAGTTCCAGGGTCAGGCCGGCCGGGCTGGCGTCCTGCACAGCGGCCACCAGCGCCTGGCCGACGCCGCGCCGGCGCGCGGCCGGATCCACGTACAGCCAGGCCAGTTCCTCGCCATCGTCGGCGACGAAACCGAGCACCTGGCCCTGCCACTCGGCGACCTGCACGCGGTAGTCGAACAGGGCCTCGCGCTCGGCTGCGATCGGCAGCGGCAGGAACGCCTCCACCAGGCCCGCCGCCTGCAATTCCTCCAGACGCGCGGCATCGTGGATGGCGCACAGCCGCGCCCAGTCCTCGGCCCGGTACGGGCGGATGTTCACGCCACCCCGAATCGCTGCTTGAAGCCGTTGTCGGAGAAGCCCTGGCTGAGCCGGCCGTCGTCGGTCACCACCACCGGCCGCCGGATCAGCTGCGGATACTCGCGCAGCAGCAACTTCCACTCGGCATCGGAGCCAGGTGTCTTCTTGTTGTCGGGCAGTTGCCGCCAAGTGGTGGAGGATTTGTTGACCAAGGCGTCGAACCCGCCGGCCTGGCCGGCCCAGTCCAGCAGGGTGTCCGGCGTCGGCTTATGCTCGCGGTAATCGACGAAGGTGTAGGCCACGCCGAAGCGGTCCAGCCACTTGGTCGCTTTCTTGCAGGTGTCGCAGTTCTTCAATCCGTACAACGTCGTCATCGAAACATCCCTTCAAGCGAGGAAGCGTGGCTAACAACACGTTGCGAGCAGCCGACAGATGGCCGGGACGGCGCGCGCAGGAACCGGAGTGTACAAGTGCGTACATGATTCCGAGCACCCTCCCCGCTCGCCTGGCGGCTGCGCAGCAGATCCGTTAGCCGCTCCAAGCCCCTCTCTCATCGGGAGAGGGGTCGGGGTGAGGGTCGGTGCGCCGTGCTGCCATGGCACATGCAGACAGCCCGCGTTGCCTCACCGCCCGCGGACGCCATCGGTGCCGTTGCTGCAGTGAGACGGAGCGATCGGACAGCCACCTCTCGCTAGACCCCGCCTCACTGCGCCGGCAGCTCCTGGAGCTTCGCCGAGTCGATACGCCAGCGCAGCTGCGCCGCCGAGGCCCCGTCCACCCCATTGACCCGGCGCAGCACGTAGTCGCCGCGGAAGCGTTGCCGGGTGCCGTCGGTCAGCGTCGCCTCCACGGTGACCGGCACGGGCTGATACACCGAGCCGGCGGCACCGTCGCCGGCGCCGAGCGCGCCGATCGTCACTGTCACCGCACGGGTCCTGGCGAAGCCGGCCTTGAACGCGTCGTAGGACTGCCCCGGGCGTCCGTCCTCGCCCCATTGCTGCCAGGCCACCGGGTAGTCGCGCGCGTTGATCGCCGCGTAGTAGCGCCGCACCACGTCGGCCGCTGCCTGCGGGCTGTCGGCGGCCGCACCGCACCCGGCGGTGGTGGTCGGTCCGTCGCGACCGAGCAGCGCGCAACTGCGGGCGATCTCGTCGTCGATCATGGCGCAGCTGTTGGCGGCGTTGCAGGGCGGATGCGTGGCCGGCGACACCGCGCGGCAGGTGGCCACGCGCGCCGCCGCGGCATCGGCACCGATCTCGGCGGCGCAGGACAGCGGCTCACCTGCGGCGCTGGCGCTTTGCACCGTCGTCGCAGGCGGTTGCGCAGGTGCAGCTGTCGCGGCCGACACGGGGTTTGACGCAGTAGCCGCTGCCGGGGTGTCGCTATCCTTGGGCGCCGCCGGCGCCGGCGCACCCTCACGGCCGCATCCGGACAGCGCCAACGCTGCAGTCATCCAGCAAGCCCATTTGATCTTTCGCATCGGTGTCTCCTGTCGGCGCAGCGGCAGCACCCGACGACGGTCTGCGCCGGGCATCGTCGGGTCCGATACGCGCCGCCGAGGCAGCGCCTGAACCCGTGTGTGGCAGCGTATCCGGCCACCGATGTACGTCGGGTATGCGCCCTGCCCTCGGTACGAGATTGCGAATCTGCACGGACCAGGCGACCGCCTTGCGCCCGCGCGCGCCCACCATGTGCTGTCCTGGCCGCCCGCAGACAAGACGGTGGTACAGGATTCGCAAGCGGCTTGGCATGCCGGCGACAGACGGAAGCTGCCGCATGCTTGCCGCTCCGGCCGACCACGACATCGACGGGGAGCGGCATGCCAGCGTGAGACCGGGCCTGGCCCGGTCTCGCCATCCTCAGTCAGCCAGCCCGCGCAGCAGATCGTTGACGCTGGTCTTGCTGCGGGTCTTGGCATCGACCTGCTTGACGATCACCGCGCAGTACAGCGAGTGCGACCCGTCCTTGGACGGCAACTGCCCAGACACCACCACGCTGTACGGCGGCACGTAGCCGTAGGAGATCTCGCCGGTGGCGCGGTTGTAGATGCGCGTGCTCTGGCCCAGGAACACGCCCATGCCGATCACGCTGTGGTGGCCGACCACCACGCCCTCCACCACCTCCGAGCGCGCACCGATGAAGCAGTGGTCCTCGATGATGGTCGGGCTGGCCTGCAGCGGCTCGAGCACGCCGCCGATGCCGGCGCCGCCGGACAGATGGCAATGCTTGCCGATCTGCGCGCAGGAACCGACCGTGGCCCAGGTGTCGACCATGGTGCCCTCGCCCACGTGCGCGCCGATGTTGGTGAAGCTCGGCATCAGCACCACATCCTTGCCGAAATAGCTGCCGCGGCGCGCCACCGCGCCCGGCACCACGCGCACGCCGGCCTTGCGGAACTCGGCTTCGTGGTAGCCGGCGAAGCGCGCTTCCACCTTGTCCCAGAACGGCGCCGGCTGCGCTTCCACCACCGCCATCTCGTTGACCCGGAAGTACAGCAGCACCGCCTTCTTCAGCCACTCGTTGACCTTCCAGCCGCCGTGCCCGTCCGGCTCGGCGACGCGGAACTCCCCGCGTTCCAGGCCATCGATGACGCGGTTGACCACCGGCCGGGTCGAGCCCTCGATCTCGTCCAGGGTCAGCGTGGCGCGGCGCTCGAAGGCGCTGTCGATGGTGAACTTCAGCTCGTCGGCGCTGGGCATGGCGGCCGGCTTGGCGCGCAGCGGCTTCGGTGCGGACTTGGCGGGCTTGGCCGCCGCGGTCGGCACCGCAGGCTTCGCGGCAGCCGGCTTGGCCGGCGTCTTGGGGGCCGGCTTCTTCTTGGCCGCCGTCTTGGCAGCGGGCGTCTTGGCGGCAGGCTTCTTGGTGGCCATCAGCGGGGGTCTCCAGGCGGGGTATCGGGGTCCAGGCAGGCCTGCAGCGCGGCCTGCAGCGCCTGGCGGGAGGCGTCGGGCAACGGCAGGTTGTGCTCGTCGGTGATGTGGAACAGATCCTCGGCGCGCTCGCCGAAGGTGGCGATGCGCGCGTCGTGCACGCGCAGGTGGTGCCGGCGCAGGACCTGGGCCACGTCCGACAGCAGCCCGGGGCGATCCGGCGCGACCAGGCTCAGGCGGGTGCGCCGACCGTCCACGCTCTCGCGGAATTCGATGCGCGGGGCGAAGCGGAAATGCCGCAGTTGCCGCGGCACCACCCGCCGCGCCGGGCGCAGGCGCGCCAGGTCGCCGGCCAGCGCCTCGCGCAGCGCGGCCTGCAGTTGCACCAGGTCACCGCTGGCGAAGGCATCGGCCGGCATCACCTCGAAGGTATCGAAGATCGCCTCGTGCGGGGCATCGAGCACACGCGCGCGGTGGATGCCGTAGCCGAGCCGGTCCAGGGTCATCACGATCGCGGCGAACAGGCCGTCGCGATCCGGCGAGTACACGAACACCTCCAGCGCCGCGTCGTCGGGGGTGACCGGACGCACCTTGACCAGGGTGCCGCCCAGTTCCACCTCCATCAGCGAGGTGGCCTGCCAGGCCAGTTGCTCGGGGCGGAAGCGCAGGAAACTCTCGTCGGGCATGCCGGCGAACTGGCGATCGATGGTGACGTCGTCGTGGCCCTGCAGGTGCATCAGCGCGCGCGTGGCTTCGCGCGCCTCCTGCAGGCGCTCGGCGATCGGCAATGGATGCTCCAGGCCCTCGCGCAGGGCGCGGCGCGTAGCGAAGTACAGATCGGCCAGCAGCCGGTCCTTCCACGCGTTCCACAGCTTGGGGCTGGTGCCGGCGATGTCGGCGCAGGTCAGCAGATACAGATAGTCCAGCCGCTCGCGGTCGCCGACCAGGCTGGCGAAGCGATGGATCACCTCCGGATCGGCGATGTCCTGCTTCTGCGCGGTCACCGACATGCGCAGGTGCTGCTCGACCAGCCAGGCGACCAGGTCGGTATCGGCGGCACTGAGCGCATGCGCGGCGCAGAACGCGCGCGCGTCCACCGCGCCCAGTTCCGAATGGTCGCCGCCGCGGCCCTTGGCGATGTCGTGGAACAGGCCGGCCAGCAGCAGCAGTTCCGGCTTGCGCAGCCGCGGCCAGACTTCATGCGCGATCGAGAAGCGTTCGTCGGCGCGCGCATTGGCGAACACCGCCATGTTCTTCAGCACCATCAGCGTGTGCTGGTCGACCGTGTACACATGGAACAGGTCGAACTGCATGCGCCCGGAGACCTGCGCGAACGCCGGGATCCACTGTCCGAGCACGCCCAGCCGCGCCATCCGGGTCAGCGTCTGCACCGCGCGCGGGCCGCGCAACAGCGCCAGGAAGCGCTCGCGCGCGCTCGGGCTGGCGTCGGCGTAGGCCGGCAGATGCGGCAGCGCCTCGGCCAGCGCGCGCGCGGTCAGCGAATGCAGGCCGCGGATCTCGCCGTGCGCCGCCCAGGTGGCGAACAGCGCGAACACCTGCACCGGATCGGCCTGCGGCCAGCGTTCGTCGTCGGCGGCCAGGTAGCCGCGGCGCAGCGAGAAGCCGCCGTCCAGCGGCTGCGGCTGCGCCTCGCCGTCAAACTGTTCCTCGAAGCGTTGCAGCAAGCGGTCGCTGAGCCGGCGCACGATCGCCGCGCTGCGATAGAAGCGCTGCATCATCTTCTCCACGCCCAGGCTCTCGGGGTCGTCGGAGAAGCCCAGGCGCTGCGCCAGGGTCTTCTGGTAATCGAAGCGCAGGCGCTCTTCCGGGCGATTGGCGACCAGGTGCAGCCCGTAGCGCAAGCGCGCCAGTTCGCGGCGCTCGCGGCGCAGCGCGGCGGCTTCGTCGCCGCCGACGTGGCCCAGCCCGATCAACGGCTCCAGGTCGCGCACGCCGAACGCACGCAGCGCCATCCAGCCCAGCGTGTGCAGGTCGCGCAGGCCGCCAGGGCCGTCCTTGATGTCCGGCTCCAGGTTGTCGGCGGTGTCGCCGAAGCGCTGGTGGCGGGCCTGCAGTTCCTCGCGCTTGGCGATGAAGAATTCGCGCGGCGGCCACACCCGCGGCGGCGCGATGGCCGCCGCCAGCGCCGCCTTGGCCGCGGCGTCGGTCTGCAGCGGGCGCGCCTCGATCAGCGCGGTCAGGACGGTCTGGTCGGCGCAGGCCGCGGTGCACTGCGCGGCCGAGCGCACCGCATGGCTCACCGGCACGCCCGCGTCCCACAGCAGCGGGAACAGCCGCGCCAGCGCCGGTTCGTACGCCGGGTCGAGCTCGCCGAACACCAGCAGGTCGATGTCCGAGCGCGGGAACAGTTCGCCGCGGCCGTAGCCGCCCACCGCGAACAGCGCCAGCCCGGCCTCGCGCGGCACGCAGCGGCTCCAGGCATGGCGGATCAACTGGTCCAGCGCGCGCGCGCGCAACGCCAGCAGGCGATCGATGTCGTCGCCCTGGTCGAAGCGCTTGCTCAGCCGCGCATCGGTCTGCGCCAGCAGTTGCCGGACCGCGGCCGCCCAGCCGGCGTCATCGGCGCCGGCGTCGGGCATGCCGGCATCGGCACCGGCCGGCAGCAGACTCACGGTTCGCCGAGGCCGCCCGGCGACAGGGTCAGCACCTCCACCCCATCCTCGGTGACGGCGACCATGTGCTCCCATTGCGCCGAGAGCTTGCGGTCCTTGGTGACCACGGTCCAGCCGTCCGGCAGCACGCGGGTGTAGCGCGTGCCCTCGTTGATCATCGGCTCGATGGTGAAGGTCATGCCCGGCTTCAGCACCAGGCCATCGCCCGGCCGGCCGTAGTGCAGCACCTGCGGTTCGTCGTGGTAGACCTTGCCGATGCCGTGGCCGCAGTACTCGCGCACCACGCTGAAGCGCTCGCTCTCGGCGTACTGCTGGATGGCATGGCCGATGTCGCCGAGCGTGGCGCCCGGCTTCACCGCGCGGATGCCGCGCCACATCGCCTCGTAGGTGGCCTCGATCAGGCGCCGCGCCATCACCGAGGGGGTGCCCGCGCAGTACATGCGACTGGTGTCGCCGTGCCAGCCGTCCTTGATCACGGTGACGTCGATATTGACGATGTCGCCGTCCTTCAGGACCTTGCTCTCACTGGGGATGCCGTGGCAGATCACGTTGTTCACCGACGTGCACACGGTCTTCGGGAAGCCGCGGTAGCCGACGTTGGCCGGCACCGCCCCCTGCACCTTGACGATATGGTCGTGGCAGATGCGGTCCAGCTCGGCGGTGGTGACGCCGGGCTTCACGTACGGGCCGATCAGGTCCAGTACCTCGGCGGCCAGGCGGCCGGCCACGCGCATCTTCTCGATGTCCTGCGGAGTTTTCAGATTGACGGTCATGGTCGTCATTATCGCTCATCCCTGCGCTGGCTGAACGCGCCGGGCGTGTCGGCGGTTTTCCGGCGTCGCGGTTCGCCTCCCGCCGCCTTCATCGCACTGAACGCGGCCCCCCGTGGTCGCCATCTCATGTGAAAACTGGATCGCGATCCATAAAAGTGTGAACTGGCCTGCAGTTTGCAAGCAAGGCGACACCGGCGTTTCACCGCCATCATCGAAGAACCCTGCCATGTACCTCTTCCATCGCGTGCTTGCCTTCCTCGTGCTGTTCGCCGCCGGGACCGGCCTGGCCTGGGCCCAGTCCGACTCGCGCACCTTCAACGTCAAGATCCAGATCACCAGCGTCTGCGACATCCAGACCGCCCCGACCGACGTGGATTTCGGCAGCGTCAATTCGAACCAGACCGCGATCAACAGCACCGGCACCTTGAACGTGCGTTGCACCTCCGGCACGCCGTACAACATCGCGCTCAACGCCGGTTCCGGCTCCGGCGCCACGGTCACCACCCGCACCATGGGCAGCGCCGTCGCCGGCAATACCACGCGCGTGCCTTATGCGCTGTACCGCAATGCCGCGCGCACGCAGAACTGGGGCTCGACCATCGGCACCGACACCCAGGCCGGCACCGGCAATGGTGCGGTGCAGCCAATCACCGTCTACGGGCAGGTCGCCAACACCAACTACCCTGCTGGCTCATACAGCGACATCGTCACCGCGACGGTCAGTTGGTAACCGGAGCCGCCTGCATGCCTTTGCGACCGCATTCCTTCCTGCGCCTGCCGGCGCTTGCCGCGCTGTGGCTGATGGCGGCCGGCGCGGCGGTGGCGGCAAGCCTGCAGGTGGCGCCGACGTCGGTGTCGCTGCGCGCCGAGGAAACCGCGCAAGGCGTGTGGCTGAGCAACAGCGGCGACGTGCCGCTGCGCGCGCAGGTCCGCGTGTTCCATTGGCAGCAGCGCGACGGCGAGGACGTGCTCGACCCCAGCGACCGCATCGCGCTCAGCCCGCCGATGCTGGAACTGGCGCCGCACTCGCGGCAACTGGTCCGGGTGATCCGCCTGGATCCCGCGCCCGTTGCCGGCGAGGACGCCTACCGCATCCTGGTCGACGAGTTGCCCAGCCAGGACGCCGGCGGCACCGCCAGCGCCGGGCTGCAGTTCGTGCTGCGCTACTCGGTGCCGGTGTTCCTCAAGCCGGCCGTGACCACCGCGCCGGTACTGCGCGCGCGGGTGGTCCGCGAGGGCGCGGGCGCGGCGCTGGAAGTGCGCAATGAGGGCAACGGCCACGCACAGTTGGTGGACCTGCAGTTCGTCGCCGGCGATGGGCAACGCAGCGCCATCGCCGCTGGCCTGGCCGGCTACGTACTGCCGGGCCAGCGCAAGCGCTGGCCGCTGCCGGCGGCACTGGCGCAGACACAGGGAACGTTCGAGGCCAGGATCAATGGCGAGCCGCGCGCGCAGTCGCTGGTCGTGGACGCCGCGGCGCCCTGAGCTGTTGCTGGCCCTGTGGGCCGGCACCGCCGCGCTCGCCGTCGCCCAGCCTCAGACCCTCCCCCCAACCCAGGCCGCTGCGCCGGCGCAGGAGACCCTGTACCTGGAGGTCACCCTGAACCAGACCCGCCAGCCCGGCCTGTTCCAGTTCCAGCGCGACGGCGAGCAACTGCGTGCCAGTGCCGCGACCCTGCGCCAGCTCGGCTTGCGCGTGGACGGCGGCGACGCTACCGCGGCGATCGCCCTGGGCGACCTGGACGGCGTGCGCTTCCGCTACGACGCCAGCCTGCAGCAGGTGACCATCGATGCGCCGGTGGCGTTGCTCGACGTCGCCACCACCCGGATCGACGCCCGCGGCGGCGTGCCGTCGCTGCCGGCGACCAGTTCGCCTGGCGCCCTGCTCGACTACGACCTCTATGCCAGCCGCCAGGGCAGCACCAGCAATCTCACCGCCAGCGGCGAACTGCGCGTGTTCGGCCTGGGCGACGGCCTGCTGCGGCAGTCCTTCGTCGGCCGGCTGTACCGCGAACCGCAGCAGGACTGGCGCGCCCAGGCGATCCGCCTGGACACGCAGTGGCAGTGGTCGCTGCCCGAGCGCATGACCAGCGTGGTGCTGGGCGACACCTTCAGCAGCAGCACCAGTTGGAGCCGCACCCTGCGCCTGGGCGGGGTGCGGGTCGGCAGCGACTTCGGCCTGCAGCCGTACCGCGCGATCACCCCGTTGCCGGAATTCCTCGGCGAGGTGGCGGTGCCCTCCAGCGTAGACCTGTACGTCAACGGCATCCGCCAGTACGGCGCGCAGTTGCCGGCCGGGCCGTTCCAGTTGTCCGCGGCACCGGGCGTGGACGGTGCCGGCAATGCCCAGGTGGTGATCACCGATGCCTATGGCCGCACCCGCTCGCTGGCCTTTCCGTTCTATGCGACCCAGGATCTGCTGGCCAGCGGCCTGACCGACTGGTCGCTGGCGCTGGGCCGGGTGCGCGAGGAGTACGGCGTCGCCGATTTCGCCTATGCCGGCGACACGGTCGGCAGCGCCAGCTGGCGGCGCGGCGTCGGGCCGCGCTTCACCGCCGAGGCGCATGCCGAAGCCGGGGCCGGCGTGCGCAACGCCGGCGTCGGCGGGCTGTGGCTGCTGCCGCGCGCCGGCGTGTTCGGCGCCTCGCTGGCGCACGGCGGCGGGGCCGGCCAGCAAGGCCTGCAATACGCGCTCAGTTACCGCTGGAACAACGGCCGCTTCAACCTGGCGCTGGATACCCAGCGCGCCCAATCCGGCTACCGCGACGTGGCCGCGCGCTACGGCGCCGCGCCGCCGCGGGTCAGCGAGCGCGCCCTGTTCGGCAGCAGTTGGAACGGCCTGGGCAGCATCGCCCTGAGCTATGTGCGCCTGGCCTACCCGGACAGCGACGACCAGCGCTACGCCAGCCTGTTCTGGACCCGCGCCCTGCCGCGGCAATCGTCGTTGAACCTGAGCATCAACCAGAACCTGGACCAGGCCCGCGACCGCAGCGTGTACCTGGGCTGGTCGGTGGCCCTGGACGGCCGCCGCCAGGCCGGCGTCGCCATGCAGCGCATCGGCGCGCGCACCAGTGCCACGGCCGACCTCAGCCAGGCGGCGGCGGCCGACGGCGGCAGCGGCTGGCGGCTGCAGGCGCGCGGCGGGCAGGACGGTGGCGGCGGCCTGGCCGAAGCCAGCTGGCGCGGCGCCAGCGCCCGCTACGCCGGCGGCATCGCCAGCACCGGCGGCCAGACCTACGGCTACGCCGAGGCCTCCGGCGGCGTGGCCTGGATCGGCGGCGGCTGGTTCCCCGGCCGCGATCTCGACCAGGCCTTCGCCCTGGTCTCCACCGGCGGCGTCGCCGACGTGCCGGTGTTGCTGGAGAACCGGCCGATCGGCCGCACCGATGCGCGCGGCTTCCTGCTGGTCACGCCGCTGCTGGCCTGGCAGCACAACCGGCTGTCGATCGATCCGATGCGCCTGTCGGCGGAGCTGCGGCCCGAGCAGGTCGACCAGATCGTGGTGCCGCGCGACCGCACCGGGGTGGTGGTGGCGTTCCCGATCCACCGCAGCGATGGCGTGCTGGTGCAACTGCACGATGCCGACGGCGTGCCGCTGCCGGTCGGCAGCCGGGTGCATGGCCCCGGGGTCGACACGGTGGTCGGCTACGATGGCCAAGCCTATGTGGAAGGACTCGGCGCCGGCCGCAACGACCTGGAGGTGGACATGCACGGCAGCCGTTGCCGGTTCCGCATCGAGCGCACGACGCAGGCCCCGCCCACCGGGCTGAGCCCGCTGCGCTGCCTGCCGGAGACCGCCCCGTGAGCGCGCGCGCCTGGCGCCTGCTGCCGCCGGCGCTGCTGCTGGCGGCCGCGGCCTTGCTGCCGTCGCGCGCCGCGGCCACCACCACCTGTACCGCACAGGCCACGGCACTGAGCTTCGGCACGCTTTCCGATAGCGCCGCCACCGACGCCACCGCGCAGATCGTGGTCACCTGCCAGACCGGCGCGATCAGCGTGCTGGGCACCATCTACGTGCGCATGTGCCTGAACATCGACGAAGGCGCGCAAGGCGGCGGTCTCGGCATCACCCCGCGGCGCATGCTCAACCCGCTCAACGACAGCCTCGGCTTCCAGCTCTATCGCGACAGCGCCCGCAGCCTGATCTGGGGCAGCACGCTGAGCGGCTCCACGCCGCTGCAGGTGGACCTGACCTACTCGTCGCTGGCGACCGGCGGCAGCGGCACCGCCACCTACACCCTCTACGCGCGGGTGCCGCTGCAAAGCGGCATCGCCACCGGGCTGTACCAGAACAGTTTCAGCGGGGTGTACACCAACCTGCAGTACCGCTACGACGAACCGCTGATCGGCAACCCCGCGGTGATCCCCACCTCCTGCACCACCGGCGGCAAGGGCGGCGGCACCTCGGTGCAGTTCCCGTTCGTGGCCAGCGCCACCGCCACGCCGACCTGCACCATCGCCAGCATCGCCGACCTGGATTTCGGCACCCAGTCGGGCCTGATCGACACCCCGCTGAACTACACCACCGCGCTCAGCATGACCTGCCGCGCCCGCACCGCCTGGCAGGTCAGCCTGGACAACGGCCAGAACGCCAGCGGCACCGTGCGGCGCATGCGCAGCGCCGGCGGCCAGTACCTGACCTACGAGCTGTACCGCGACGCCGCGCGGACCCAGCGCTGGGGCAGCACCCTGAACACCGACACCCAGACCGGCACCGGGACCGGCAGCGCGCAGTCGCTGACCCTGTACGGCCAGGTGCCGGCCCAGCAGACCCCGGCCCCGGGGAGCTACAGCGACGTGGTCAAGGTCACCGTCACCTACTGAGGCCTGAACGGGGCCGCGGCGCGGGTCAAGTTGCCGGGATGGGAGCCGTTATCGATTGTGTCTACTTCGGAGCCCCGATCGATGCGCCTGCCGTTCCTGCGACCGCTGCTGTTGGCGAGCCTGTGCGTGGCCGGCGTCGATGCGGCGGCGCAGCCCACGCTCGGCAGCGGCAGCGCCACGTTGCGGATCGGCATCCGCATCGAGCGCAGTTGCGAGATCGGCACCGCCGGCGGCGCCCAGCCCGGGGCGCTGCCGACGATCGCCTGCAACCGCCCGCTGGCCTACCAGGTCAGCATCGACGGCACGCCCGTGCCCAGCGCCGGCACCGCGCTGGCCTTGAGCCTGTCCACGACCGGCGCCGCGCCGCGCGACGCGGCGCGCTACGCCACGGTCGCGTTCTAGTGGGCGGTGCCCGCCGCCGAATGCGCACAGGCCTGCTGCCAGCGCTGCTGCTGGCGCTGGCCGGTAGCGCCGATGCGGCCGGGGTGCGGATCAGCCCGACCCTGGTGCAACTGGCGCCGGAGGAGACCAGCACCGAGATCTGGCTGAACAACACCCAGGGCCGCCCCTGGCGGGCGCAGGTCCAGGTGTACCGCTGGCAGCAGCGCGACGGGATGGACGCATTGGACAGCACCGACGAGGTGCGTACTAGCCCGCAATCGATCGACATCCCGGCGCAGGGGCGGCAACTGCTGCGACTGGTGCGCACCGGCCCCGGCGCCGCCACCGAGCGCGCCTACCGGCTGGTGCTGGAGGAACGCGCCGCGCCACCCGACGCCGCAGCGCCCGCACCCGCCACGGCAGGCGCGCCGCTGCTGCTGCGCTATTCCACGCCGGTGTTCCTGCGCCCAGCGGACCCGGCGGCCGCGCCGCGCCTCAGCGCCCACCTGATCGCCGGCGCGCAGGGGCCGGAGCTGGTGGTGCACAACCGCGGCAGCGCCCATGCCCGGCTCAGCGACCTGAGCTTCATCGGCGCCGACGGCCGCACCCAGACCCTGTTCCCCAGCCTCGCCGGCTACATCCTGGCCGGCGCCTACAAGCGCTGGCCGCTGCCGGCCGCCGCCGCCGCCCCCGGCGGCCGCT
Source organism: Xanthomonas indica (assembly GCF_040529045.1). Classification (NCBI taxonomy): domain Bacteria; kingdom Pseudomonadati; phylum Pseudomonadota; class Gammaproteobacteria; order Lysobacterales; family Lysobacteraceae; genus Xanthomonas; species Xanthomonas indica. The sequence goes on from NZ_CP131914.1 coordinate 3,752,353, forward strand.
TCGCGGCGCGGCTCGACGAGCAGGCACCGCTGCAGCCGCTGCCGGCCGAGTGAGCCGGCCGGCGCATTGCGCCACCGCCCCCCGCCAGGTATAGTGCGCGGCTTCGTCGTGCCTGTCATGGCCCGATGAACCGTCCACGCCGGACGCACCGGCGAATTCACACCTGCTGCCATCGCCCGTGCCGGGGTGCTCCGCAAGGAGTTCGGTCACGGAGACAGCAGGGAGGCCCAACCCCGGAATCGTCGTGCGGACCCACAAGGCCGCACCGTCATGCGCGCGCTTCACCCATCCCTGCCCGCGCACGGCCGGTTCCCCATCAGGAGTCACTGCAATGCCCCAGGTCACCATGCGTCAGATGCTGGAAGCCGGCGTCCACTTCGGCCACCAGACCCGCTACTGGAACCCCAAGATGGCGCCGTACATCTTCGGCGCGCGCGGCAAGATCCACATCATCAACCTCGAGAAGACGGTTCCGCTGTTCAACGACGCGATGAACTTCATCTCCAGCGTCGCGCAGAAGCGCGGCACCATCCTGTTCCTGGGCACCAAGCGCAGCGCCCGCGACGCGGTGAAGGAAGAAGCCGAGCGTTGCGGCCAGCCGTTCATGACCCAGCGCTGGCTGGGCGGCACGCTGACCAACTTCCGCACCGTCAAGCAGTCGGTGGCGCGCCTGAAGGAGCTGGAAGCGGCCGAAACCGACGGCACCTTCGATAAGCTGGTCAAGCACGAAGTGCTGACCCTGCGCCGCGAGCGCGACAAGCTGGAAGCCTCGCTGGGCGGCATCAAGGAAATGAACCGCCTGCCCGACGCCCTGTTCGTCATCGACATCGGCCATGAAGACATCGCCATCAAGGAAGCCAAGAAGCTCGGCATCCCGGTGATCGCGGTGGTCGACACCAACTACAACCCGGACCTAGTGGACTACGCCATCCCGGGCAACGACGACGCCATCCGCGCCGTGCAGCTGTACGCCCGTGCCGCCGCCGACGCCGTGCTGGAAGGCAAGGCCGCTGCGCCGAACGCCGCCAGCGTGCGCGAGGAAGAGTTCGCCGAGGGCGGCGACGACAAGGGCCGCGGCCCGCGCAAGAACGGCAAGAAGGCCGAAGAAACCGCTCCCGCCGCCGAGTAACCGGCGCGCCATGCGGCTGCGCGATCATGCGCAGCCGCTGCCCGGCGCGTTCGGCGCGCCCGGCTTCGCGAGCGCCGCCTGCGGCGCCCGCTTCCCAGATCTACCGGCCGGCCGCAAGCCGGCCTTTTCCCACCTTTCGTGAGGACATCCCGTGGAAATCACTGCTTCCCTGGTCAAGGAACTGCGCGAGCGCACCGGCGCCGGCATGATGGAGTGCAAGAAGGCACTCACCGAGAACGCCGGCAACATCGACAACGCCGCCGAGTGGCTGCGCAAGTCGGGCCTGGCCAAGGCCGACAAGAAGGCCGACCGCGTCGCCGCCGAAGGCCGCATCGCGATGGCCCAGGACGGCGGCAAGGCGGTCCTGGTCGAAATCAACTCCGAGACCGACTTCGTCGCCAAGGACAACAACTTCCTGGCCTTCACCGATGCCGTGGTCCAGGCCGCCCTTGCCTCCGGCGCCGCCGACGTCGAAGCGCTGAAGAGCGCCAAGCTGCCCAGCGGCGAGACCGTCGAGGAAGCCCGCGCCGCGGTCATCGCCAAGGTCGGCGAGAACGTGCAGGTGCGCCGCCTGGTGCGCATCGACAGCGCCAACAACGTCGCCGCCTACGTGCACGGCGGCCGCATCGGCGTGCTGGTCGAGGTCAAGGGCGGCGACGCCGACCTGGCCCGCGGCATCGCCATGCACATCGCGGCGATGAACCCGCCGCACGTCAAGGCGTCCGACGTCCCGGCCGAGTTCGTGGCCAAGGAAAAGGAAATCGAGCTGGCCAAGATGTCCGAGAAGGACAAGGCCAAGCCGGCCGACATCCTGGAAAAGATCATCAGCGGCAAGATCGCCAAGATCGTCAACGAGGTCACCCTGTACGGCCAGCCCTACGTGTTGAACACCGACCAGACCGTGGAGCAGGCGGTGAAGGCCGCCGGCGCCGACGTGGTCGGCTTCCAGCGCCTGGCGGTGGGCGAAGGCATCGAGAAGGTGGTGGAAGACTACGCCGCCGAAGTGATGAAGCAGGCCGGCCTGGCCTGATCCCGCGTCCGGGAAGAAAAGAGCCGCGCACTGTCGCGGCTTTTTTTTTGCGGGTGTACGCTGCGCGGGCTGGGACAGGCCGCTGCCCCATCTCTTATTCCATGCCGTATCGGAAGTGCATGCATCCTGAACTCGAAGCGATCCTGAGCCACTCCCGCGACCTGCCCTCGCCTCCCGGCATTGCCTTGCGCATCATCGAGCTGGCGCAGGACGCGGACGTGGATCTGGCTGCCACCGCCGACGCCATCGCCATGGACATGGCGCTGAGCGCGCGGATGCTGCGCATCGCCAATTCCCCGCTGTACGCCAGCCGCCGGCGCATCGACAACCTCGGCCAGGCGCTGACCATGCTCGGCCTGAACGCCGCGCTGAGCCTGGCGCTGGGCTTTTCGATGGTGCAGAGCCTGCGTGGCGACGCCAGCGCGCCGCAGGAACGGCTGTGGCGGCGCAGCGTGCTGGCCGCCCTGGCCAGCCGCCTGCTCGGCCAGGCCGCCGGCCTGCGCAAGCACGAGGAACTGATGCTGGCCGGCCTGCTGCAGGACATGGGCGCGCTGGCCCTGCTGCACGTCTGCCACGACCGGTACGCGGCACTGCTGCAGGAGGCCGAAGGCGATCCGCAGCGGCTGAGCGCCCTGGAGCGCGAGCACCTGGGCGCCGACCGCGCCGAGGTCGGCGCCTGGCTGGCGAAGAAATGGAAGCTGCCCGGCTACCTGCAGCGCAGCATCGGCAACGGCGGCGACGCCGAGGCGAGCGAACCCTTCGACATCTGCGTGCGCCTGTCCGGGTCGATCGCCGACATCTGGCTCAACGAGGACACCGAAGCCGCACGCAGCCACGCCATGCAGCGCGCCTATCGCGACCTGCAACTGGACAGCCGCCGCTTCGACGAAGTGATCGGCCATATCGCCGAGGCGCTGCCGTCGGTCAGCCCGATCTTCGACGTGCGCATCGCGCAGCCGGAGCGGGTCGACGCGATCATCAGCCACGCCCGCGAGCTGATGGTGCTGCGCAACCTGCGCGACGTGCAGGAGGCCAATCGCGTGCGCCAGCGCGCCGACGAATACGAGCAGCACGCCCGGCGCCTGGCCGAGCAGGCCAGCCGCGACGCCCTCACCGGCGTGTTCAACCGGCACCAGCTGGACACCCTGCTGCAGCAGCAGTTCGAACTGGCCAACCGTCACGACTGGCCGCTGTCGGTGGCCTTCATCGACCTGGACGACTTCAAGAAGATCAACGACGCCCACGGCCACCTGGTCGGCGACCAGGTGCTGCGCGCGTTCGCCCAGACCCTGCAGCCGCTGCTGCGCAGCAGCGACATCGTGGCGCGCTTCGGCGGCGAGGAATTCCTGGTGCTGTTGCCCAACACCGGCGAGGAAGCCGCGCTCGGGGTGATGCGGCGCATCCTGTCCGAGATCGCGCAGCGGCAGATGGCCCAGACCAGGCAGGGCCCGCTGCACATCAGCTTCTCCGCGGGCGTGGCCACCCAGGGCGGCCGCGAGCGCTTCAACAGCGCGCAGGAACTGCTGCAGGCGGCCGACGACATGCTGTACAGCGCCAAGCACGGCGGCCGCAACCGCGTCACCGCGCGTTCGTGCGGCGAAGCGCAACGCTGAAGCCTGCCCGGCGCCGCAGACGCGCTGGCGCGCATCGGCTAAAATCGTGTGGTTTGCCCGTCATCCCCCAACGAGGTCGCCATGTCCCAGCTCGCCTATCGCCGCATCCTGTTGAAACTTTCCGGCGAAGCGCTGATGGGGGATGGGGACTACGGCATCGACCCCAAGATCATCAACCGCCTCGCCCATGAGGTGATCGAGGCCCAGCAGGCCGGCGCGGAAGTGGCGCTGGTGATCGGCGGCGGCAACATCTTCCGCGGCGCCGGCCTGGCCGCCGGCGGCATGGACCGGGTCACCGGCGACCACATGGGCATGCTCGCCACCGTCATCAACGCGCTGGCGATGCAGGACGCGCTGGAGAAGCTCGGCGCCAAGGTGCGGGTGATGAGCGCGATCAAGATCAACGACGTGTGCGAGGACTTCATCCGCCGCCGCGCGATCCGCCATCTGGAAAAGGGCCGCATCGCGATCTTCGCCGCCGGCACCGGCAACCCCTTCTTCACCACCGACTCCGGCGCGGCGCTGCGCGCGATCGAGATCGGCGCCGACCTGCTGCTGAAGGCGACCAAGGTCGACGGCGTGTACGACAAGGACCCGAAGAAGCACCCCGACGCGGTGCGCTTCGACAGCCTGACCTACGACGAGGTCATCGCCCGCAACCTCGAGGTGATGGACACCGCCGCCTTCGCCCTGGCCCGCGACAGCGACCTGCCGCTGCGCATCTTCAACATGGGCCAGCCCGGCGAACTGCTGAAGATCCTGCGCGGCGCCGAGATCGGGACGTTGGTGAAGGGTCGGGGCTGAAACGCCGGGAATGGGGAATCGGGATTGGGGAATCGCCACAGCGTTGCGCGCTGCAACATTGGCGCTGGCCCCGATTCTCGCAACATTGGCGTTGTTTAGGCGAGCCGGAATCCGCCTTGCCATTCCCCATTCCCGATTCCCCACTCCCAGCAGGCTATAATCGTCCGATTCAGATTCAGCACGGACACCGGCGATGCTCAACGAAATCAAGCAAGACGCACAGACCCGCATGGCCAAGAGCATCGACGCGCTGCGTCATGCGCTCATCAAGGTGCGGACCGGGCGCGCGTCGACCGCCCTGGTCGAGCACCTGAAGGTCAACTACTACGGCTCTGACATGCCGCTGAGCCAGGTCGCCAGCGTGGCCGTCGCCGATGCCCGCTCGCTGACCATCACCCCGTGGGAAAAGCAGATGGTCGGCGCGGTCGAGAAGGCGATCCTGGCCTCGGACCTGGGCCTGACCCCGAACACCGCCGGCACCACCATCCGCCTCAACCTGCCGGCGCTGACCGAGGAGCGCCGCCGCGAGCTGTCCAAGGTCGTGCATGGCGAAGGCGAGGACACCAAGGTCGCGATCCGCAACATCCGCCGCGACGCCAACCAGCAGGTCAAGGACCTGCTGAAGGACAAGAAGGTCACCGAGGACGAGGCCCGCGCCAGCGAGGACGACATCCAGAAGCTGACCGACAAGGCGATCAAGGACGTGGACGAAGTGGTCAAGGGCAAGGAACAGGAACTGATGGCGGTCTGAGCCTGCGCCTGCCGGCCATGCCTTCCGACCCCGTCCCCATGTCCCTGCCCCGCCACCTGGCCATCATCATGGATGGCAACGGCCGCTGGGCGCAGCGCCGCCGTCGGCCGCGCGTGATCGGCCACCGTGCCGGCGCCCGCGCGGTCAACCGCACCATCGACTTCTGCCTGGAGCGTGGCATCGCCGCGCTGACCCTGTTCGCGTTCTCCAGCGAGAACTGGGGACGCCCGCAGGAGGAAGTGGACGCGCTGATGAAGCTGTTCCTGCACGCGCTCGACCGCGAGGTCGAGGAACTGCAGCGGCGCGGCGTGCGCGTGCGCTTCATCGGCGACCGCTCGCGCTTTGCGCCGTCGCTGTGCGAGCGCATGGCCCAGGCCGAGGCGCGCACCCGCGACAACCAGGCCCTGCACCTGTCGATCGCCGCCAGCTACGGCGGCCGCCAGGACATCGCCCTGGCCGCGCGCGCGCTGGCCGAGGACGTCGCTGCCGGGCGCCTGCGCCCGGAGCAGATCGACGAGGACGCGCTGTCGGCGCGCATGGCGCTGGCCGACCTGCCGCCGCCGGACCTGTTCATCCGCACCGGCGGCGACCTGCGCATCAGCAACTTCCTGCTGTGGCAGCTGGCCTACACCGAACTGTGGTTCACCGAGACCCTCTGGCCCGAGTTCGGCCCCGAGGTGCTGCAACAAGCCCTGGACGACTACGCCCGCCGCGAGCGGCGTTTCGGCCTCACCAGCGCGCAGGTCGCCGAAGCGGCGACGGAGAACGTTTCCGCATGACCCGTACCCGCGTCATCGCCGCGCTGATCATGGCCCCGCTGGCCATCTGCGCCATCCTGCTGCTGCCGACCCAGTGGCTGGTCGCGCTGGCCGCCTTGATCTTCCTGATCGGCCTGTGGGAATGGCTGAAGCTGGCCGAGGTCGACGACACCCTGCCGCGCACCATCCTGCTGATGCTCAACCTGCTGCTGATGGTGCTGCTGGTGTGGGCCTCGGCCGGCTCGCTGGTGCTGTTCCAGCTGACCACCCTGATCGGCGCCGGCTGGTGGTGCGTGGCCTTGCTGTGGCTGGGCTTCTACCGCTTCGGCTCCGACCACGCCACCTACGCGCGGGTGTTCAAGCTGGCGGCCGGCACCCTGGCGATCGTGCCCGCCTGGGCCGCGCTGGGCCTGATCCACGCCAGCGAGCCCAACGGCCACCGCTGGCTGCTGACCGCCCTGGCCACGGTGTGGGCCGCCGATTCCGGCGCCTATTTCGCCGGCCGCCAGTTCGGCAAGCACAAGCTGGCGCCGCGGATCAGCCCCAACAAGACCGTGGAAGGCCTGGTCGGCGGGCTGCTGGCCGGCCTGATCGTGGCCGCCGGCTTCGGCTGGCTGGCCGGGGTGACCCTGCCGCACCTGCCCGGGCTGCTGATCGTGGCCGCGGTCAGCGTGCTGGCCTCGGTGGTCGGCGACCTGTTCGAGAGCCTGCTCAAGCGCCACGTCGGCGCCAAGGACTCGGGCAACGTGATCCCCGGCCACGGCGGCGTGCTGGACCGGATCGACGGCGTGCTGGCGGCGCTGCCGATCTTCGCGCTGGGCAAGGACATCTTCGGGTTCTGAGGCCAGTGAACACGCGACACAGCAAGGACCCGGCGGTCCGCACCATCGCCGTGCTCGGCGCCACCGGCTCGATCGGCGCCTCGGCGCTGGATGTGATCGCGCGCCATCCGCAGCGCCTGCGCGCCAGCGTGCTGGCGGCCGGGCGCAATGTCGACGCACTGCTGGCGCTGTGCGCCACGCACCGCCCCGCGCATGCGGTGATCGCCGATCCGGCCCTCTACCCGGCCTTGCGTGACGGCCTGCGCGCGGCCGGGCTGTCGACCCAGGCGCATGCCGGCGACGTCGCCCTGGACCAACTGGTGGCCAGCGACGCCTGCGACAGCGTGGTCGCCGCGATCGTCGGCGCCGCCGGCCTGGCCTCGACCCTGGCCGCCGCGCGTGCCGGCAAGCGCCTGCTGCTGGCCAACAAGGAGGCGCTGGTGCTGGCCGGCGAGCTGGTCACCGCCGCGGCCGCCGCGGCCGGCGCCGAGATCATCCCGATCGACAGCGAACACAACGCCATCTTCCAGTGCCTGCGCTCGCGCCAGACCGGCGCCGAGGTGCGGCGGGTGCTGCTGACCGCCTCCGGCGGCCCGTTCCGCGGCTGGGACCGCGCGCGCCTGCAGGCGGTGACCCCGGCGCAGGCCGTGGCGCACCCGAAGTGGTCGATGGGGCCGAAGATCTCCGTCGACTCGGCGACGTTGATGAACAAGGGCCTGGAAGTCATCGAGGCCCACCACCTGTTCGCGCTGGCACCCGAGCGCATCGAGGTGCTGGTGCACCCGCAGAGCCTGGTGCACTCGCTGGTCGAGTTCATCGACGGTTCGACCCTGGCGCAGATGGGCCTGCCGGACATGCGCACCACCCTGGCGGTGGGCCTGGGCTGGCCGGAGCGCATCGCTTCCGGGGTCGCCGGGCTGGACCTGCTGGCGCAGGGCCGGCTGGACTTCGAGGCGCCGGACCTGGGCGCTTTCCCCTGCCTGGCCCTGGCCTGGCGCGCGATGCAGGCCGGCGGCAGCGCTCCTGCGATCCTGAATGCGGCCAACGAAGTGGCCGTTTCAGCCTTTCTTCAGGGCCGGATCGGTTTCCTATCGATTCCTGCGCTGGTCGAGAACGCCCTGACCGAGCTGCCTGCGGTCGCGGCCGATTCCCTGGACGCATTGCTGGCGGCGGATGCGCACTCGCGCAAGATCACCGAACTCGCCATTGCCCGCCACTTCGCCCATGCTTGATTCCCACGCCGCCATGAGCCACGCGCATGGGTAATGTCGTCGGCTCCATCTGGTGGATGCTGGTCAGCCTGGGCATCCTGGTGACCTTCCACGAGTTCGGCCATTTCTGGGTTGCGCGCCGCTGCGGGGTCAAGGTCCTGCGCTTCTCGGTGGGCTTCGGCAAGCCGCTGTGGTCGCGCTACGACCGCCACGGCACCGAGTTCGCGATCGCCGCGATCCCGCTCGGCGGCTACGTGAAGATGCTCGACGAGCGCGAGGGCGAGGTGGCCCCGGCCGAACGTGCGCAAGCCTTCAACAACAAGAGCGTGTGGCAGCGCATCGCCATCGTCGCCGCCGGCCCCATCGCCAACCTGATCCTGTGCGTGGCGTTCCTCTGGGCGATGTTCGTGATCGGCAAGCAGGACTACGCGCCCATCGTCGGCCGCGCCGAAGGCCTGGCGCAGCAGGCCGGGTTCCAGCCCGGCGAGCGCATCGTCCGCGTCGGCGACCGCGACGTCGCCACCTGGAGCGAGGCCGCCATGCAGCTGACCGTGGCCGCCATGGATCGCGAAGACGTGCCGGTGCTGACCGAGGACGCGCAGGACGGTACCAGCCGCACCCACACCCTGCGCCTGTCGCAACTGCCGGTCGGCTTCGACGAGCAGCAGGTGCCGGCCCTGGCCGGCCTGACCTGGCGCTTCACCCTGAAGCCGGCGGTGATCGCCAACGTCACCCCCGGCTCGGCCGCCGACGGCGTGCTGCGCCCCGGCGACCGCGTGCTGGCGGTGGATGGCAGCCCGATCACCAGCGCCGACCAGGTGGCGCCGCGGGTGCAGGCCCTGGGCCGCGACGGCGGCAACGGCCTGATCGAGGTCGAGCGCAACGGCGAGCGGCTGGCCTTGGAGGTCCATCTCAAGCAGGCCGCCGGCGCCGGCGCGCCGACCTGGAAGCTGGGCGTCGGCATCGGCGAGCAGCGCCGCCCCGCCTACGATGCCACCCTGCGCTACGGCCCGCTGGCGGCGATCCCGGTCGCCTTCCGCGAGACCGGCCGGATGGCCGGCGACACTCTCGGCATTCTGCGCCGCATGCTGACCGGCGAGGCCTCGCTGAAGAACGTCTCCGGCCCGATCACCATCGCCAAGGTCGCCAATGTCTCGGCCAAGCAAGGCCCGGACTGGTTCCTGAATTTCCTGGCCCTGCTGTCGCTGAGCCTGGCGATCATGAACCTGCTGCCGATCCCGATCTTGGACGGCGGGCACTTGCTGTATTACCTTATCGAGTTGGTCAAGGGCAGCCCGCTGAGCGAGCGCGCCATGGCGGCGGGACAATTCGTGGGCCTGACGTTGCTGGCAGGGCTGATGGGGTTGGCGTTCTACAACGACCTCTTCGGCCAGGCACTGCGATGACCCGCGCCGATTCACTCGACCCGCTGTCGTCTTGCGCCGGCGCCCATGCAACAACGATATCGACCTCTACCGGACGTGACATGACGAGATTTCCCACTCGCCGCCTGCTTGCCCTCGCCCTCGCCGCCAGCCTCAGCCTGCCGGCCCTGGCCCAGGTAGCGGAGCCCTTCACCGCCAGCGACATCCGCGTCGACGGGCTGCAACGCATTTCGTCCGGCACCGTGTTCACCTACCTGCCGGTAGAGCGCGGCGACACCGTGGACGAGGCCAAGGTCGCCGAGGCGATCCGTGCGCTGTACCGCACCGGCTTCTTCGAGGACGTGCGCGTCGATCGCCAGGGCAACATCCTGGTGGTCACGGTCAAGGAGCGCCCGGCGATCAACAAGCTGACCGTCACCGGCAACAAGGACATCAAGAGCGAGGAACTGCTCAAGGGCCTGTCCGACATCGGCCTCAGCGAAGGCGGCACCTTCGACCGGCTGAGCCTGGACCGGGTGACCCAGGAGCTGACCCGCCAGTACAACAACCGCGGCAAGTACAACGTCGAGATCACCCCGACGGTGAGTCCGCTGGACCGCAACCGCGTCGACGTGGCCATCGCGATCAAGGAAGGCAAGGCGGCCAAGATCCGCCACGTCAACCTGATCGGCACCGAGAAGTTCCTCAACAAGGACATCCTGGAAAACTGGGAGTCGCGCGAGCACAACTGGCTGTCCTGGTACCGTCGCGACGACCAGTACTCCAAGGAAAAGCTGTCCGGCGACCTGGAGAAGCTCAACTCCTGGTACCTGGACCGCGGCTACGTCGACTTCAGCGTCGATTCCACCCAGGTGGCGATCAGCCCCGACAAGCGCGACATGTACCTGACCGCCGGCATCACCGAAGGCGAGCAGTACAAGATCTCCGACATCAAGGTCACCGGCGACACCATCCTGCCGCAGGAAGAGATCGAGAAGCTGGTGATCCCCAAGCCGGGCGACACCTTCTCGCGCGCACTGCTGGAATACAGCTCCGACGCCATCACCAACACCCTGAGCAACATCGGCTACGCCTTCGCCAAGGTCACCCCGATCCCGACCACCGACCGCGAGAAGCGCACGGTGGCGGTGAACCTGCAGGTCACGCCGGGCCCGCGCGTGTCGGTGCGGCGCATCGTGTTCCGCGGCAACACCCGCACCTCCGACGAAGTGCTGCGCCGCGAAATGCGCCAGTTCGAGGACACCTGGTACTCGCAGGCGGCGATCGACCGCTCCAAGATCCGCCTGCAGCGCCTGGGCTACTTCGAGACGGTGGACGTGGAAACGCCACCGGTGCCGGGCAGCAACGACAAGGTCGACGTGGTCTACAACGTCAAGGAGACCACCTCGGGCAGCTTCACCTTCGGCCTGGGCTACTCGCAGACCTACGGCGTCACCACCTCGGTGCAGCTGTCGCAGAACAACTTCCTCGGCGGCGGCAACCGCGTCGCGGTCGACGCTTCGCGCAGCAGCTACCAGGAGCGCTACGCGTTCTCCTACACCAACCCGTTCTTCACCGACGACGGCGTGTCGCTGGGCTACAACCTGTCGTGGCGCAAGCTGGACTACTCCGACTTCGGCACCGCGCAGTACAACAGCACCAACGGCGCGGCGCAGGTGATCTTCGGCGTGCCGATCACCGAGACCGACAGCGTCTCGCTGATGTTCGGCGTGGACAGCAACCAGATCACCACCTATCCCGGCTTCACCCCGCAGGCGATCATCAACTACATCGACGCGATGGGGACCAAGACCTTCCACGCCTGGCGCACCGAACTGGGCTGGGCGCGCGACACCCGCAACGATTACTTCATGCCGACCCGCGGCATGTACCAGCGCGTGGGCCTGGAAGCCACCCTGCCCGGTTCGACCGTGGAGTACTGGAAGCTCAACTACCAGATCTCCAAGTACTGGCCGATCTCGCCGGCATTGGTACTGAATACGCGTGCCGAATTCGGCTATGGCGACAGCTACGGCAGCGACGTGTCGCGCGACATCTGCGGCACCTACGTGAGCGATGCGCAAGGCACCACGACCTACAACCCGCAGGCCTGCGACGGTTCCAACCTGATCCGCCGCGTCACCGCCTCGGGCCTGCCGTTCTACGAGAACTTCTACGCTGGCGGCACCAACTCGGTCCGCGGCTTCGAGGACAACACCCTCGGCCCGCGCTCCGAAGCCACCGCCTCGTACCGCCGCGGCCAGCCGCTGGGCGGCTCGTTCAAGACCGTGGGCTCGGCGGAAATGTACTTCCCGAAGCTGTTCGACAGCCCGTCGGCGCGCATTTCGGCGTTCGTGGACGTGGGCAACGTGTTCAACGGCGTGGACAACTTCAAGTCCAACGAGTTGCGCGCGTCCACCGGCATCGCCTTGCTGTGGCGCGCGCCGGTCGGCCCGATCTCGATCAGCTATGCGGTTCCGCTGAAGAAGGAAGACAACGACGAGATCGAGCGTCTGCAGTTCACCTTTGGCGGGCAGTTCTAAAAGAACTGCCCACCCGCTGCCAGGGCTGCGCCCTGGCAGCCAGGTTTTCGCGGCGCGAAAACCTGCTGGGGCTTGGCCTGCCTAATCCCCGCGCCTTCGGCGCGCCCCCTTTAACAAAAGGGGGCTTTACTCCAGCCCGTTGATCGCTATCTGCTCGCAGCTAAGCTTGGGCAGGGTCCGTCGCGCCCTACGCGGCCGTACGTATGACCGTACTGGTGGCACACGGTAGAATCTCCCAGTGAATACTTCGACCTATACCGCTGACGAGATCGCCGAGCGTTTCGGCCTGCAGGTGCATGGCGACGGCAGCGTCGCGGTGCGCGGCGTGGCCACGCTGGCGCAGGCCGGCCCGGGGCAGCTCAGCTTCCTGGCCAATCCCCGCTACCGTGCGCAACTGGCTGACAGCACCGCGGCCGTCGTGGTGCTGCGCGCCGACGACGCCGAGGCGGCACCGGGCACCGCGCTGATCGCGCGCGATCCGTATGTCGCCTTCGCCAAGATCGCCGCGCTGTTCGACGTGGCCCCGCTGCGGCCGCCCGGCATCCATCCCAGCGCCAGCATCGATCCCAGCGCGCAGGTCGCGGCCAACGCGCACATCGGCGCCTTCGTCAGCATCGGCGCGCGCAGCGTGGTCGGCGACGGGTGCGTGATCGGCCCCGGCTGCGTGATCGGCGAGGACTGCCAGGTCGGCGCCGGCAGCGAACTGATCGCCCGCGTCACCCTGGTCACCCGGGTGCGCCTGGGCCAGCGCGTGCGCGTGCATCCCGGCGCGGTGCTCGGTGCCGATGGCTTCGGCCTGGCGATGGACGCCGGCCGCTGGATCAAGGTGCCGCAACTGGGCGGCGTCAGCATCGGCGACGATTGCGAGATCGGCGCCAACACCTGCGTGGACCGCGGTGCGCTGGAAGACACCACCCTCGAAGAAGACGTGCGCCTGGACAACCTGGTGCAGGTCGCGCACAACGTGCACATCGGCGCGCACAGCGCCATCGCCGGCTGCACCGGCATCGCCGGCAGCGCCAAGATCGGCCGCTACGTGATGCTCGGCGGCGCGGTCGGCGTGGTCGGCCACCTGGAGATCTGCGACAAGGTCGTGGTCACCGGCAAGTCGGTCGTGCGCAACTCCATCCACGAGCCGGGCGAGTACTCGTCCGGCACCCCATTGACCGACAACCGCACGTGGCGCAAGAACGCCGCGCGCTTCAAACAGCTCGATGCCCTGGCCCGTCGCATCCTGTCTGTCAGCAAGGAGAAGGAATGAGCCACGATCAGCCCCTGCCGGACATCGCCCAGATCCGCGCACTGCTCCCGCACCGCTACCCGTTCCTGCTGGTGGACAAGGTGGTCTCGCTGGATTTCGAGAACCGCCGGATCGTTGCGCACAAGAACGTGAGCATCAACGAGCCGTATTTCCAGGGCCATTTCCCCGGCCAGCCGATCATGCCCGGCGTGCTGATCATCGAGGCGCTGGCGCAGGCCGGTGGCATCCTGACCCAGTTGGCGATGGGCCGCGACGCGCAGTCCAAGCTGTTCTACATGGTCAAGGTCGACAACGCCCGCTTCAACAGCCAGGTGGTGCCCGGCGACGTGCTGGAGCTGCACGTGGAGATCAAGCGGGTGATCCGCAACATGGCGGTGTACTACGGCGAGGCCAAGGTCAACGGCAAGGTCGTGGCCTGCGCCGAAGTGCTGTGCGCCGGCACCCGCGAATGACCCTGGCAGGAGACCTGCAATGAGCGCCAACGCTCCCCTGATTCACCCCTCCGCGATCATCGACCCCGGCGCGACACTCGCCGCCGACGTGCGCGTCGGCGCCTTCACCGTGATCGGCGCCGAGGTGGAGATCGGCGAAGGCTGCGAGATCGGCTCGCATTGCAGCATCGTCGGCCCGACCCGGCTGGGCCGCGACAACCGCCTGGTCGGCCACGTCGCGCTCGGCGGCGACCCGCAGGACAAGAAGTTCGCCGGCGAACGCACCGAACTGGTGATCGGCGACCGCAACGTGATCCGCGAGTTCGTCACCGTCAGCCGCGGCACCGGCAGCGGCGGCGGCATCACCCGGGTCGGCAGCGACAACTGGTTCCTCGCCTACACCCACGTCGCCCACGACTGCATCGTCGGCAACCATTGCGTGTTCTCCAACAACACCACCCTGGCCGGGCATGTGGAAGTGGGCGACCACGTCATCATCAGCGGCTTCGCCGGCGCGCACCAGTTCTGCCGCATCGGCGATCACGCCTTCCTCGGCATGGGCGCGCTGATCAACGGCGACGTCCCGCCGTTCACCATGGTCGGCGGCAATTCGCTGGGGCGCCCGCGCGGCATCAACAGCGAAGGCCTGAAGCGCCGCGGCTTCGATCCCGAACGCGTGGCCGCGATCAAGCGCGCCTACCGTGCGCTGTACGTGGCCGGCCTGCCGCTGGCCGAGGCCAAGCACCAGTTGGCGGTGCTGGCCGAAGGCAGCGAGGACGTGCGTGCGATGCTGGAATTCATCGAATCCAGCGAGCGGCCGTTGTTGCGATGACGGCCGGGAATGGGGAATCGGGAATGGGGAATGGGAAGAGCGGTCGCCCGCCCGGCCCCGGCTCCGCTGTTGCTTCAACCATTCCCCGTTCCCCATTCCCCATTCCCGGCGCAGCACCGCTGCGCATCGCCCTCGTCGCCGGCGAGGCCTCCGGCGATCTGCTGGGCGCGGGGCTGATCGAGGCGCTGCGCGCGCGCTACCCCAACGCCGAGTTCGCCGGGGTCGGTGGCGAGGCGATGCGCCAGGCCGGTTGCGCGACCTGGTTCGACGCCAGCGAGTTGGCGGTGATGGGCCTGCTGGAAGTGCTGCGGCACCTGCCGCGCCTGCTCAAGCTGCGCCGCGCGCTGCGCGAGCGGGTGCTGGCCTGGCAGCCGGACGTGTTCGTCGGCATCGACGCCCCCGACTTCAATCTTGGCGTGGAGCGCTGGCTGAAGCAGCGCGGGCTGCGCACCGTGCATTACGTCAGCCCGTCGGTGTGGGCCTGGCGCGAGCAGCGCGCGGCCAAGATCGGCGCCAGCGCCGACCGGGTGCTGTGCCTGTTCCCGATGGAGCCGCCGATCTACGCCAGGCACGGCGTGGATGCGCGCTTCGTCGGCCATCCCATGGCCGACGCGATCGCGCTGCACGCCGACCACGACGCCGCGCGCGCCGCCCTCGGCGTGGCCGCCGACGTGCCGGTGCTGGCGGTGCTGCCGGGCAGCCGCCTGGGCGAGATCGGCAAGCTCGGCGACACCTTCTTCGCCGCCGCCGCGCAGGTGCTGCAGCAGCTGCCGAACGCGCGCGTGCTGGTGCCGGCCGCCAATGCCGCGTGCAAGGCGCTGATCGCCGAGCAACTCGCGCGCTCGGCCTTGCCGCCTGCCGCCACCCAGGTGCTGGACGGCAACGCGCGCACCGCGCTGCTCGCCGCCGACGCGGTGCTGCTGGCCTCCGGCACCGCGACCCTGGAAGCCATGCTGGTGAAGCGGCCGATGGTGGTCGGCTACAAGGTCGCCCCGCTCACCTACCGCATCGTCAAGGCGCTGGGCTTGCTGAAGGTGGATCGTTACGCGCTGCCCAACATCCTGGCCGGCCACGATCTGGCGCCGGAACTGATGCAGGACGCCTGTACGCCCGATGCGCTGGCCGCCGCCCTGCTACACTGGCTGCGCAACCCGCAGGCGGTGGCGGCGCTGCAGCCCGAGTACGAGCGCCTGCACCTGCTGCTGCGCCAGGACGCCTCGGCCCGCGCGGCGGATGCGGTGCTCGAATTGCTGGAGGGCCGGGATTCGGAAATCGGGAATCGGGAATCGTCAGGAGCAACGGCATGAAGCGCCTCCTTTCCCCGCCGTCGCCGCAGCAGTCGCTTTTGTCCCATTCCCCATTCCCCACTCCCGATTCCCGGCTTTACGCCGGCGTCGACGAGGCCGGCCGTGGTCCGCTGGCCGGGCCGGTGGCGGTGGCGGCGGTGGTGTTCGATCCGGCGCGCACCCGCATCAACGGGCTGGACGATTCCAAGCAACTGACTGCGGCGCGGCGCGAGACGCTGTACGCGCGCATCGTCGAGCGCGCGCTGGCCTGGCAGGTGGTGCTGATCGAGGCCGAGGAGATCGACCGCCTGAACATCTACCAGGCGACCATGCTGGGCATGCGCCGCGCGGTCGAAGGCGTGGCCCACGTCGCCGGCTTCGCCCGCATCGACGGCAACCGCGTGCCCAAGGGCCTGCCCTGCGCCGCCGAGGCGTTGGTCGGCGGCGATGCCCGCGACCGCGCGATCATGGCCGCCTCGATCGTCGCCAAGGTCACCCGCGACCGGATCATGCAGCGCCTGCACGACGAGCACCCGCACTACGGCTTCGACCTGCACAAGGGCTACGCCACCCCGGCGCACCTGGCGGCACTGGCCGCGCACGGCCCCTGCATCCACCACCGGCGCAGCTTCGCGCCGGTCAGGATGGCCCTGGCGGGCCAGGATTCGGCAGTGGAGATTGGGGATTCGCTGGAGTCGCTGCAGCTCGCGTAGGAGTTCAGTTGGGATAGGCGGGCAATCACGCGCCCTCACCGCCCACTGAGACCGCCACCAATCCCCAATCCCCACTCCCGAATCCCCGCGCCCACCTGTCAAGCCTTGCCCGGCTCGCCCCCCGCCGCTACCCTGCCCGGGCATCGCTCTGGTTCCGCATGTCCACTTCCCGCTTCGCCCATCTGCACATCCACACCGAGTTCTCGCTGGCGGATTCGACCATCCGTGTGCCCGAGAAACCGGATCAGGCTGACCCGAAGAAAGCCAAGCAGGCCAACCTGCTCAGCCGCGCAGTGGAGCTGGAACTGCCTGCGCTGGCGGTCACCGACCTCAACAACCTGTTCGCGCTGGTCAAGTTCTACAAGGCCGCCGAGGGCGTGGGCATCAAGCCGATCGCCGGCGCCGACCTGCTGATCGCCGACGGCACCCAGGCGCCGTGGCGGCTGACCGTGCTGTGCCGCAACCGCGACGGCTACCTCAGCCTGTCGCGACTGCTGACCCGCGCCTGGCTGGAAGGCCACCGCAGCGAAGGCGGCGTGGCGCTGCGCCCGGAATGGCTGCAGACCGGCAGCGACAACCTGTTCGCGCTGGCCGGCCGCGAGAGCCTGGCCGGGCGCCTGGCCAGCGAAGGCCGCCACGACCTGGCCGAGCAGCAACTGGCCGACTGGCAGCGCATCTTCGGCGACGGCCTGCACCTGGAACTGACCCGCACCGGCCGCGACGGCGAGGAGGCGTTCAACCAGTTCGCCCTGCACGCCGCCGGCACCCGCGGCCTGCCGGTGATCGCCAGCAACGACGTGCGCTTCCTGTACGCCAGCGACTTCGCCGCGCACGAGGCGCGCGTGTGCATCTCCTCCGGCCGCGTGCTCGACGATCCCAAGCGTCCGCGCGACTACAGCGACCAGCAGTACCTGAAGTCGGCCGAGGAAATGGTCGCGCTGTTCGCCGACATCCCCGACGCGATCGACAATACGCTGGCGCTGGCGCAACGCTGCAACATCGAGATGCAGCTGGGCACCTACTTCCTGCCCGCCTACCCGGTGCCCGACGACGAGACGCTGGACAGCTGGATCCGCAGCCAGTCGCGCGACGGCCTGGCCGCACGCCTGGAAAAGAACCCGCTGGCGCCCGGCAAGACCCGCCAGGACTACGTGGACCGGCTCGAGTTCGAGCTGGACACCATCATCAAGATGGGCTTCCCCGGCTACTTCCTGATCGTGGCCGACTTCATCCAGTGGGGCAAGAATCAGGGCATCCCGATCGGCCCGGGCCGCGGCTCCGGTGCCGGCTCGCTGGTGGCGTGGGCGTTGCAGATCACCGACCTGGACCCGCTGCCGTACAACCTGCTGTTCGAGCGCTTCCTCAACCCGGAACGCGTGTCGATGCCCGACTTCGACATCGACTTCTGCATGGATCGCCGCGACGAGGTGATCGACTACGTGGCGCGCAAGTACGGCCGCGACCGGGTCAGCCAGATCATCACCTACGGCACCATGGCCGCCAAGGCGGTGGTGCGCGACTGCGGCCGCGTGCTCGGCTTCCCGTACGGCCTGGTCGACGGCGTCGCCAAGCTGATCCCCAACATCCTCGGCATCACGCTGAAGGATGCGATGGGCGAAGGCAAGGACAGCGAGATGGCCTCGCCGGAGCTGATCCAGCGCTACCAGGCCGAGGACGACGTCCGCGACCTGATGGACCTGGCGCGGCAGCTCGAGGACCTGACCCGCAACGCCGGCAAGCACGCCGGCGGCGTGGTGATCGCGCCGACGCCGCTGTCCGACTTCTGCCCGCTGTTCGCCGAACACGACGTCGACAACTTCGGCAAGAACCCGGTCACCCAGTTCGACAAGGACGACGTCGAACAGGTCGGCCTGGTCAAGTTCGACTTCCTCGGCCTGCGCACCCTGACCATCATCGATTGGGCGGTGAAGGCGATCAACGTGCGCCACGCGCGCGCCGGCATTCCGCCGGTGGAGATCGCCGCGATCCCGCTCGACGACGCACCGACCTACAAGGGCATCTTCGCCTCGGGCAATACCGGCGCGGTGTTCCAGTTCGAATCCTCGGGCATGCGCCGGCTGCTGAAGGACGCCCGCCCCGACCGCTTCGAAGATCTCATCGCGCTGGTCTCGCTGTACCGCCCCGGCCCGATGGACCTGATTCCCTCGTTCAACGCGCGCAAGCACGGCCAGGAAGAGATCGTCTATCCCGATCCGCGCACCGAAGCGATCCTGAAGGACACCTACGGCATCATGGTGTACCAGGAGCAGGTGATGCAGATGGCGCAGATCGTCGGCGGCTACTCGCTGGGCGGCGCCGACCTGCTGCGCCGCGCGATGGGCAAGAAGGTGCCGGCGGAAATGGCCAAGCACCGCGAGATCTTCCGCGAGGGTGCGGCCAAGGGCGGCGTCGGCGAGGCCAAGGCCGACGAAATCTTCGACCTGATGGAGAAGTTCGCCGGCTACGGCTTCAACAAGTCGCACGCCGCCGCCTACGCCCTGGTCAGTTACCAGACCGCGTGGCTGAAACGCCACTACCCGGCCGAGTTCATGGCGGCCACGCTGTCCTCGGACATGGACAACACCGACAAGGTGGTCGGCTTCCTCGACGAGGTGCGCAACCTCGGCCTGACCGTGCTGCCGCCGCGCATCAACGCCTCGGCCTACATGTTCGAGGCGGCCACGCCGGACACCATCCAGTACGGTCTGGGCGCGATCAAGGGCGTGGGCCGCGGCGCCTGCGAGGCGATCGTGGCCGAGCGCGAGCGCGGCGGCGAATACGCCTCGCTGCTGGATTTCTGCACCCGCGTGGAGTCGGCCAAGCTCAACAAGCGCACCCTTGAGGCGATGATCAACGCCGGCGCGATGGACGGGCTGGGCAGCAACCGCGCCACGCTGATGCTGCAGTTGCCGGAGGTGATGAAGGCCACCGAGCAGATGGCGCGCGAGCGCGCCTCCGGGCAGAACTCGCTGTTCGGTGGCGCCGACACCAGCGCCCCGGCGCTGCGCCTGGACCTGCCGGAGAGCAAGGAATGGCCGCTGGGCCAGTTGCTGGCCGGCGAGCGCGAGACGCTGGGCTTCTACCTCAGCGGCCATCCGTTCGATCCGTACCGCGACGAAGTGCGCGAACTGGTCGGCTGCGACCTGAGCGCGCTGGAAAAGATCTGCGCGCAATCCGGCGGCGGCCGCGGTGGCGGCGGCGACGGCGAGAAGCGCGCGTGGCGCCCGGAGGTCAGCGCGATCCTCGCCGGCCAGGTGGTCGGCGTGCGCCGCAAGGGCGACAGCCAGGTGTTCGTGCAACTGGAGGACGGCCGCGGCCGCATCGAGTGCAGCGCGTTCTCCGACGCCATCGCCGAGTTCGGCCACCTGCTGACCCGCGACCGCATCCTCATCGTCAAGGGCGGCGTGCGCGAGGACGAATTCAACGGCGGCTACGCCATGCGCATCCGCCAGTGCTGGGACTACGAGCAGATCTGCACGCACCACGCGCAGCGCCTGTCGCTGCGCCTGGACCTGCGCCAGCGCAGCGCCTGGCCGCGCATCGACGGCTTGCTCGCCCGCCACCGTCCGGGCAAGACGCCACTGCGCCTGGACCTGCTGCTGCAGTCGGCGCAGGGCGGCATCGCCGGCATGCTCGACCTCAACGGCAGCCATTCGGTGCGCGTGGACCCGCAGCTGCTGGACGCCCTGCGCGGCGACCCGGCGGTGCGCGCGGTGAAGGTCAAGTACAGCCCGCCGTGGGCGTGAGCCGGGAATGGGGAATCGGGAGTCGGGAATCGTAGAAGCCGGCCTCTCGATGGCGTGAACATCGCGCGGAGCCGCCCCGCTCTTGCCATTCCCCATTCCCGATTCCCCATTCCCGGCCTCGTCCCCCCGTTCCCCCCCGTACGGGCCATCCGCATCGCTTCGGCTACACTTCCCCCTTTAGTTCACCACGGCTTCCAATGAACCCGAACTACCTCGACTTCGAGCAACCCATCGCCGATCTGGAAGCCAAGATCCAGGAACTGCGCAACGCCAGCACCGGCCCGGCGGTCAACGTCGACGCCGAGGTCGGGGCGCTGGAGGACAAGCTGCGGGTGCGTACCGCGCAGATCTTCCGCGACCTGTCCTCGTGGCAGATCTCGCAGCTGGCACGGCATCCGCAGCGTCCGTACACGCTGGACTACATCAACGTGTTCTGCGACGAGTTCCAGGAACTGGCCGGCGACCGCGCGTTCGCCGACGATAAGGCCATCGTCGGCGGCCTGGGCCGCATCGACGGCCGCGCGGTGGTGATCATCGGCCACCAGAAGGGCCGCGACACCAAGAGCAAGATCGCGCGCAATTTCGGCATGCCGCGTCCGGAGGGCTATCGCAAGGCACTGCGCCTGATGAAGCTGGCAGAGCGCTTCAAGCTGCCGCTGCTGACCTTCATCGACACCCCCGGCGCCTACCCCGGCATCGGCGCCGAGGAGCGCGGCCAGAGCGAGGCGATCGCGCGCAACCTGCTGGAGATGGCCGAACTGAAGGTGCCGGTGATCTGCACCGTGATCGGCGAAGGCGGCTCCGGCGGCGCACTGGCGATCGGCGTGGGCGACCGCACCCTGATGCTGGAATACGGCACCTACTCGGTGATCTCGCCGGAAGGCTGCGCCTCGATCCTGTGGAAGGACGCGTCCAAGGCCAAGGACGCCGCCGAACAACTCGGCCTGACCGCCAAGCGCCTGTCCGCGCTGGGCCTGGTCGACAAGGTGATCCGCGAACCGATCGGCGGCGCCCACCGCAACCCCACGCAGATGGCCAAGCGCCTGAAGGCGGTCCTGCTCAACGAACTGGACGCACTGGAACAGCTGCCGATCGAGCAGTTGCTGGAGAAGCGCTACGCCCGCCTGCGCAGCTACGGCGCGTACGAGACGGCGTGATCGCAGCGGCGTTGCCGCTGCGGGGGGGAAACGGGAATCGAGAATGGGGAATGGGACAAGCTGGCCGCCTCGACGCTGTGGCATGCGAGACGAATCCAGCTCGCGCTCTAACAGCTAGCGTCGCGCCGCTTCACCCATTCCCGTCTCTCCATTCCCCATTCCCAGCCCCACTCAAAACGGCTTCGCCAGCACCAGCCAGATCACCACCAGCAGTCCCAGCACCGGCAGTTCGTTGAACAGGCGCAGCGCACGCGAGGACGGCAGTGGCTGCGCCTGCCCCACGCGCTTGAGCCAGCGGCCGGTGAAGATGTAGTAGGCCAGCATCAGCGCCACCAGGCCGAGCTTGGCGTGCAGCCAGCCGCTGTGGCCGGGCGCGACCATGGTCGGGAAGTCCGGCAGCACCTTGTAGCCCAGCCACAGGGTGAGCCCCAGCAGCAGCGCCAGGCCGAACATGCTGTGGCCGAAGCGGTACAGGCGCCGCCCCATCAGCGCCAGGCGCTCCTGCACCTGCGGCTGGCCCGCGCTCTCGGCGATGTTGACCAGGATCCGCGGCAGGTAGAACACCGCCGCCATCCACGCGATCACGAACAGCAGATGCAGGGACTTGATCCACAGGTAGAGTTGCATGCGCTGGCTCCGTGTCGCTGGCGTAGGATGTGCGGCCATTTTCGCCGATTCATCCGGCGCCCGCACGGACCACACGCCCGCATGGACAAACAGTACGACGCCGACTACTTCCAGCGCTGGTATCGCCGCGACGGCATCGGCGACGCCGCGCGCCTGGCGCGCAAGGTCGCACTCGCCGTGGCCCAGGCCGAGTACTACCTGGAACGGCCGATCCGCAGCGTGCTCGACATCGGCTGCGGCGAAGGCGCCTGGCGCGCGCCGCTGCTGAAGCTGCGGCCCAAGCTGCGCTACCTCGGCTTCGACAGCAGCGACTACGCCGTCGCCCGCTACGGCCGCCACCGCAACCTGCACCCGGCGCGCTTCGGCGATTTCGCTTGGCTGCGGCCATGCGCGCCGGTGGACCTGCTGGTGTGCTCGGACGTGCTGCACTACGTGCCCAGCCGCGAACTGCGCCAGGGCCTGCCTGGCCTGGTGGAGCTGTGCGGCGGGGTGGCGTTCCTGGAGACCTTCGCCGCCGAGGACGACTTCGACGGCGACCACGCCGGCTTCCAGCCACGCGCGGCACGCTGGTACCGGCGCCAGTTCGGTGCGCTCGGCCTGCGCCCGGTGGGCAGTCATTGCTGGCTGGCGCCAGCGCTGGCGGGCGATGCGGCGGCGCTGGAGACGATTGGTCTGGTGCCCCATTAAGGTGCAAATGCCCGGGATGGGTTATGCTGCACGGCAGCATACGCTCAGGATGGAAACGCCGGCATGCTCTACCAGTGGCACGAACTGACCCGTAACCTGCTCGCCCCCTGGGTGCACCAGGCCGAAGCCAACGCCAAGATCTTCTCCGACCCCAACAGCCTGTGGTCGACGCTGCCCGGCGCCGAGCGCCTGGCCGCGAGCAACGAGTTGATGCACCGCCTGGGCAAGGACTACGAGAAGCCGGCCTGGGCGCTTGACCATGTCGAGGTCGACGGCCACGCGCTGCCGATCGTCGAACAGGAAGTGCTGCGCAAGCCGTTCTGCCGCCTGCTGCGCTTCAAGCGCTTCAGCGACGACGCCAAGGTCGTGGACGGACTCAAGAAGCAGCCGGCCGTGCTGGTGGTGGCGCCGCTGTCCGGCCACCACGCCACGCTGCTGCGCGACACCGTGCGCACCCTGCTGCGCGACCACAAGGTCTACGTCACCGACTGGATCGACGCGCGCATGGTGCCGCAGGCCGACGGCGACTTCGGCCTGGACGACTACGTGCGCTACGTGCAGGACTTCATCCGCCACATCGGCGCCGAGTCGCTGCACGTGATGAGCGTGTGCCAGCCGACCGTGCCGGTGCTGGCCGCGGTGTCGCTGATGGCCGGGCGCGGCGAGACCACGCCGCGTTCGCTGGTGATGATGGGCGGCCCGATCGACGCGCGGCGCAGCCCTACCGAGGTCAACAACCTGGCCACGCGCAATCCGCTGTCCTGGTTCGAGCACAACGTCATCCACACCGTGCCGCCGGCCTACCCCGGCCACGGCCGCGAGGTCTACCCGGGCTTCCTGCAGCACATCGGCTTCCTGGCGATGAACCCGAGCCGGCACTTCATGTCGCACTGGGATTTCTACGCCAACCTGGTCAAGGGCGACCTGCAGGACGCCGAGGCGCACCGCCGTTTCTACGACGAGTACAACGCGGTGCTGGACATGCCGGCCACCTACTACCTGGACACCATCCGCGTGGTGTTCCAGGAGTTCCTGCTGCCGCGCGGCGAATGGGTGATCGACGGAGAACGCGTCGACCCGGCCGCGATCCGCGACACCGCGCTGCTCAGCATCGAGGGCGAACTGGACGACATCTCCGGCCTGGGCCAGACCGCCGCCGCGCAGGACCTGTGCACCGGCATCCCCGCCGCGCGCCGCCAGCACCTGGAAGTGCAAGGCGCCGGCCATTACGGCATCTTCAGCGGCCGCCGCTGGCGCGACATCGTGTATCCGCAGGTGCGCAGCTTCATCGCCGCCAACGCCGGCGCCAGCCGCGCGCCGGCGGCCGGCAACGTCACCCCGCTCAAGCGTCGCGGCAGCCGCAAGGCGGGCTGAGCGGCATCTCCCCCGCTGCGACCCCGCCGCGGGCGATCGTGCATCAGGACATCAGGGCGCCTCGCTGCGCACCAGCAGGTGCTTGGCCAGCAGGCCATGCGCCTTGCCGAAGCCGCGCGACAGGTGCAGGGTGACGAAGAACAGCGCTGCGCCCAGCACGCTGACCAGCAGCAACGGCAGCCACGCCTCGCTGCCGATCCAATGCAGCGGACCGACATGAACGGTCAGATCCGCGACATCCGGGGCAAACAGCGCGGCAGGCGCCAGCAGCATCAGCAGCGACGTACTCAGCAAGGCCGCGAATACCGTGAAGTAGAAGATCCCCAGCGGCAGCATCAGCAGGAAATACAGCATCGTGGTCCAGGTGCGCGCGTCGGTGAACATCTGCCCGATGCGCCGCAGCCAGGGTTGTGTGCGCTCGCTGTACAGCGGCCGCCGCGGCATGCGCTCGCCCAGCAGCACTTCCACCACGCGGCCTTCCACCAGCGACAGCAGCCGCACCGAACCGAAGAACAGCACCAGCAGCGGCACGCCGACGATCAGGATCAGCATGCCCGCCGACACGCTGACCCCGGTCACCACCCAGGTGAAGTAGAAGATGCCGGTGACCAGCGACAACAACATGTAGAACAGACTGCCGTAGGCGCGCGGGTCGGCGGCCACACCAAAGAAGCGACCGAGCAACGATTTGCGCTTGGGCGGCGCCGGCGGCTTCAGCGCGCGGTTCACCGTCACCTCGGTATCGCGGTAGATCTCGGCCACTTCATCGGGCGCGCCGTAGCTGCCGGCGACACCGGCAATGACCTCGGCCTCGCTCTTGCCCGGCTGCTCGGCCAGCTCCGAACGCAGGTATTCCTCCGCGTCGTACAGCGCGTCCTGGACCAGCGCCGGGTCGGCGCCGGTTAGCGCCGCGCGCAGTTGCGCCAGGTAGTCGGGAATGGTGGTCGGCAAGGGCCGCGGTGCGGTGTGTGCGCTGCTCATTCTGGAATCCCCTTCAGCACGGAATCGACGGAATCGCGGGTGGCGCGCCACGCCGCGGCCCATTGCCGCAGCGTGGCCAGGCCCGCCGCGGTGATGCGGTAGTAACGCCGTGGCGGCCCGGCCACCGACGGTTCGACATGGCTGGACAGCAGCCCCGCCGCCTCCAGGTTGCGCAGCACCGGGTACAGCGCGCTCTGCTTGCCGCTGAGCACGCCCTCGCCCACCTGCTCCATGCGCTTGGCGATGAGATAGCCGTACAGCGGCGCCTCGGCGGCGGCCAGCACCGCCAGCAAGGCCAGCGACACGGTGCCGGCGCTCAGCTCCTTCTGGAATTTCTTCAGCTGCGCATCCGGCTCGACCATGGCGCCCCTCACTAGGTTGAAGTGGATACTAGTGCAGAGTTCGACATAGTCCCCGTGCCGTTGGTCATATGCGCCGCCCCAGCCGGCGTTCCAGGCGACAAACGTTTCGGCAACACCGCGCTGACTACACTGCGTGGCCTTCCTTTGTGCATGCCATCCAGGAGGTCACGCATGAGTTCGACGCCCGCCACCCCAGAGCCCGGGCAGGCCACCGAGGCCAGCTTCGCCAGTTCCGGCAACCAGTTCTCGACCGGCGCGTTCAAGCGCGATCCAGATGCCGGTTCGGCCTCGGTCGAGTACAGCCGCACGGCTGCGCAGGCCAAGTACGGCCCGCTGGAATACGCGGCGGTGCACACCGGCAAGGTCGGCGCCGGGCGCAAGCAGGAAAATGGCGACACGGTGTTCAACGTCGAGATGGAGTTCACCCAGGGCCATCGCATCCAGGGCGACTTCAAAGCCGGTCGCCTGGCCGCCGACGGCAGCCTGACCCAGGCCACCGGCGAGCGCGGCCGCTACGAAGTCCGGCTGCGCGGCGACGCCACGGCCGACGCCGCTGCGCGGGTGAATCCCTTCGACCCCACGACCATCCCGGAAGGCGGCCGCGTCAAGCTCGATGGCCAGGTGTTCGCCAAGACCTCGATGGAAGCGGCGTTCCGCGGCTTCGCCACGTCCAGCGAGCGCACCGACGCGGCCGGCATGAGCTATGCGGTGGAGCGCCTGGACGCCGATCGCGTCCGCGTCGCGGTCGGTCCGACCCAGGCGGTGGAGCGGCTGGAGGCGGTGGGGCTGAAGACCGACATCGCCCAGGCCATGCTGGGCCGGCAGGATGCGCTCGGCCAGGCGACCATGAACACCGCCACCTTCGACCTGCGCGATCCGCAGGCCCAGGCCGCGTACCGCGCGTTCCTGGCCAGCGGCAAGCTCGCCGCCAACGCGCCCGGCGTCGGCGACGTGCAGAAGGTCGAAAGCCTGACCATGAGTTCGGAGACCCGCGCCCAGCTCGGCCTGGGCCCGTTCAAGGCCGAATTGGGCGGCCAGCGCAACACTGGCGAGAACGTGCGCACCACCTATGCCGACGGCAGCTCCAGCGTGGTCGGCAAGGTGCAGTACGCCGGCAACGTGCCGATGACGCTGACCCGCCAGTTCGACCCGGCGGGCAAGGAGCGCGTGGACGAACGCAGCTACCAGTTCACCTTCGACAAGGTCGACCACAACCAGGCGCAACTGCTCAACGCCGCGCTCGCCGGCAAGGACACCGCCCCGGCCGATACGCCGATCGCGGCCGGCCAGAACGCCACGCTGCGCTTCTCCGAGCAGCAGATGGACGCGCTGCGCCAGCAGTACCAGCGCGCCGCCCAGGCCAGTCCGATGACCGCGCATGAGGCCGCACAGTATGAGAAGCAGAGTCCGCAGGATTTCGCGATCGGCCTGGCGCGCAACCTCGGCAATTCCCAGTACGGCCTGAGCGAGCGCCTGTTCCGCGTGGCCAGCAGCGCCGGCGGCACGCCGGGCGGCGACCTGGTGCGCATCGACGCGCAGGTCGACCGCGCCGACCCGCCATCACCGTCAGCGCCCACGCGCGCCGCCCCGAGTACCGGCGCCATGCCCGCTGCGCGTGCCGCCGCCGATCCGCAGCAAGAGGCGATGCAACAGGCGATCGCGCGCAAGCTCACGCCCTACGACGCCAACGTCGCGAGCGGCTTGCTGCTGGCGGCGCGGCGCGATGGCCTGACCCAGGTCGATCACGTGCTGCGCAACGACAACGGCCGCGTGTTCGCGGTACAGGGCGACCCGATGTCCGCCGACAAGCGCGTGGCCTACGTGGACGCTGCGCAGGCGGCAACCATCCCGGCCGCGGAAAGCGCCAGGCAACTGGCCGCGCTGCCGCCGACGCCGAATCAGGCTCCGATGCCGGACATGCAGGAACCGCAGAGGCGCGCGCTGTCGTAGGCGCTGCCGGTGGCACGGCGATCGCGCCGCGCCGCCGGCGCATTGGCAGCGGCCACCGCTTCGGTGAGAATCGAGCGCTCACCGACCGGGCCGCCCTCATGCCGCTGCGCACTTCTCTGCTCGCCCTCGCGTTGTCGCTGTCCGCCTCCGCCGCATGGGCGGGAGCACCACCGCCGGCCGTGCCGTACCGCAGCCCGCAACAGATCCTGGACGCCTCAAAGCCCAGCGACTGGCGCACGCTGGATCCGGCCAACACGCTGTACCTGGAGCTGGACACCGGCCGGGTGATCATCGAGCTGGCGCCGGCGTTCGCGCCGCAGCACGTCGGCAACATCCGTACCCTGGCCCACGAGCACTTCTGGGACGGCCTGAGCATCTACCGCTCGCAGGACAATTTCGTGGTGCAGTTCGGCGACCCCGATGGCGAGGAGCCGGGCAAGGCCAAGTCGCTGGGCAGCGCCAAGACCCATCTGCCCGCCGAGTTCCAGCGACCCGCCGCCGGCCTCGCGTTCCAGCCCCTGCCCGACCGCGACGGCTGGGCGCCGCAGGTGGGCTTCGTCGACGGCTTTCCGGTGGCGCGCGATCCCAAGGCCGGCACCGCCTGGCTGGCGCATTGCTACGGCACCGTGGGTGCCGGCCGCAACAACGACGAAGACAGCAGCATCGGCGCCGAACTGTACGTGGTCACCGGGCAGTCGCCGCGGCAACTGGACCGCAACATCACCGTGGTCGGCCGCGTGGTCAAGGGCATGGAGTTGCTCAGCGTGATCCCGCGCGGGCCGGACCCGATGGGCTTCTACGAAAAACCCGAGCAGCGCACGCCGATCCGCGCAATCCGCCTGGCCAGCGACGTGCCGGAAGCAGAGCGCACCCCGCTGCAACTGCTGCGTACCGATACCCGCACCTTCCGCGAGGTGGCCGAGGCGCGGCGCAATCGCCGCGACGCGTTCTACAAGCGCCCGGCCGGGCACATCGACCTGTGCAACGTGCCGCTGCCGGTGCGCGCGCCGCCGAAGTGACGCGTCATGCGCGCGCCGGACGGCGCGCGCTCAGGCGCCGCCGACGCCGCGCCGCTGCGGCTGCTGCGCGTGTAGGAAGCGGGTGAACAGTTCGCGCGGCTGCTCCACGGCGCACTCAGTCAGCAGCATGGCGATGTTGCCGCGGTGGAAGGCGCCATGCGCGAGCACGTGGAACAGCATTTCCTGGCGGCTCATGCGGCCGGTGTCGCCATCGGTGAAACGGAACGCCAGCGTCTGCTGCAAGGCGGGCGCGTCGAGCCGGGCGACATAGTCGGCATACCACCGGTCCGATTCGATCACGGCCGCGCCCAGCGCCTCCAGTTCCGGCGTCTGCGGCGTGTTGCTCGCGGTGAATGCATGGGTGCCGCCCTCCAGGTGTGCGGCGAAGATCCGGTCCACCACGTAGGTGTGGTTCAACAGCCGGATCGCACGCTGACGCTGCGCCGGATACGCGGCCGCATCGATCTGCGCCAGCGCCTGCAGCATCTCGGCGTTGGCCCACGCCTTGAAAGCGAACTGCGATGCGAGCAGGGAATCGGTCATTGCGTCGTCCTCCAGGCCAGGTGGTCGTGCCACGCGGCGTTTGCGGCGGCACCACGCGTCCGCGCCAGTATCCTGCATCTCACCCACGCCTGCTCTCTGCGGATCGGCCATCGCGTCCGCGGACCTGCGCTCGCGTTACGACGCCGCCATGCGGCACCTGGCAGGCCCAAGCCAACCGGCGATGTGGCCAGGGACTGGATGCCAGGCCCTACCGCGCGCGCTGGCTGAAGGCGACGCTGCCCAGGATCAGCGCACCGGCCAGCAGCATGGTCCAGGTCAACGGCTCGCCCAGGAACCACCAGGCCAGCAGCGCGCCGAACACCGGGATCAGGTAGGTCACGGTCGAAGCGCGGGCCGGGCCGATGCGCTGGATCAGCCGGTAGTACATCAGGTAGGCCAGGCCGGTGCAGACCACGCCCAGGCCGCCCGCACAGGCCCAGGCCAGCGCCGATACCGGCGCGGTTGGCCAATGCGTCCACGCCAGCGGCGCCAGCAGCAGCGCGCTGCAGCCAAGCGTGGCCGCCGCCGACGCAGCCGGCGGCAGGTCGCCCATGTGCCGCTTCACCAGGTTGTAGCCGATGCCGTACAGCAGCGAGGCGGTGGCGCCGGCGAAGGCGGACGGACCGACGCTGAGCCCGGCCGACTTGCCGGTGGCCAAGACCAGCACGCCGATGAAGCCGACCAGCAAGGCCAGCGCGCGGCGGGTGCCGATGCGCTCGCCGAAGAACAGGAAGGCGATCAACGCAGTGAACAGCACCGTCATCGCGTTGCAGATCGCGCCGATCGCCGCCGGCGCATGCTGCGCGCCCCACGCGAACAGCAGGAACGGCAGCGCGGAATTGAGCACGCCGATCGCCGCCAGGGTCGGCCAGCGCCGCAGCGGGAAACGCGCCCGCGCCAGCCACAGGAACGGCAGCAGCACCGCTGCGCCCAGCGCCAGGCGCAGTTCCACCAGTGCGTAGGCGCCGAACTGCGGCGCCGCCACGCGCATGAACAGGAACGAGCAGCCCCAGACGACGCCGAGGAAGCCCAATTCCAGCGGCGTGCGCCAGTCGCGCGACGCAGCGCCGTCGGCTACGGGCGCGGGAGGGGCGGAGACGATGCCAGGTTGCAGGGAGGTGTCGGAAGTAGGCATGGAGGAGGCTCGCGGTCGACCGGGAACGCGCCGCAGCGATCCTGCGACGCCACGCATCCGCCGCCGGCTGCGGATGCCGGGTGGCGCCCCCGCACCGCCCAGATCGCTGCTGCCCGCCGCGCATGTCGTGTTCGGCTGCCAGCATCGTCCTGCGCCACACGGCGGACAAGCGCGTAGTATCGTCGCGAGCCACAAATCTGCCGCGTGTCTGACCGTGCAACTGCGCCCGTCCCTGCTGCCCGCGCTTGGCGTGTTCGCCGCCGCGGCACGCCACCAGAACTTCGCCCATGCCGCGGAGGAACTGCATCTCACCGCCAGTGCGGTCAGCCACCATGTACGGCGCCTGGAAGCGCTGCTCGGCGCCACGCTGTTCCAGCGCCACGCGCGCGGGGTCAAGCTGACCGCCGAAGGCCGGCAACTGGCCGATGCCGCCAGCGCGGCGCTGGCCGATATCGCCGCGGTGGCCGGCAACCTGCATCCGCAGGCCGACACCGCGCCGCTGCGCCTGACCACGCTGCGCTCGCTCTCATACTGCTGGCTGCTGCCGCGCCTGCCGCGCTTCTGCCAGGCCTACCCGCACGTGCGCCTGGAGATCCAGACCGACTCCGCCTTCTCGCGCTTCGAAGAGGGCGGCCCCGAGCTCGGCATCCGCTACGGCCAGGGCGACTGGCCGGGGCTGACCTCGCACCACCTGATGGACGACGCACTGTTCCCGGTGGCCTCGCCGGCCTTGCCGCAACTGGCGACGCTGCGCCGGCCCGAGCAGATCGCGCAGTTGCCCTTGCTCACCGACATGTCGCCGCAGGGCTGGCGCGACTGGTTCCGCGCCGCCGGCGTGCGCGGCGTGGCGCTGCCGCCGATGCACACCTTCAACGACAGCACCGATGCGATGCGCGCGGCGGTGTACGGCGTGGGCGCGGTGCTGGCGCGCAAGCACATCGCACAGCCCTACCTGCAGCGCTACGAGCTGGTGCGCCTGCCCGGCCCGGCACTGACCGCGCGCTATTCCTACTACATCGTGCATCCGACCCACCGCCTGCTCAGCCCGGCCGCCAGCCACTTCATCGACTGGCTCAAGCGCGAGGCGCTGGACGAACGCACGCCGCTGCCGGCATTGCCGGCGGAATTGCTCGGCTTGCCGCCGACGGCGGGTTAGTTCGTTTCGCCGTGCGTGCGCAGCGAATGCGCAGTGAGGTGGTGGCGCGACAGAGACCTTAAGTCTCACGG
Source organism: Xanthomonas indica (assembly GCF_040529045.1). NCBI lineage: Bacteria > Pseudomonadati > Pseudomonadota > Gammaproteobacteria > Lysobacterales > Lysobacteraceae > Xanthomonas > Xanthomonas indica. Next base: position 3,783,708 of record NZ_CP131914.1, read on the forward strand.
CGGGTCGCGTCGGGACTGAAGTCTCTCCCACAGAGGGCGGAAGCCCCTCTCCGATCGGGAGAGGGGTTGGGTGAGGGTCCTGCGCAAAGGCGACTCGGGGAGCCTGGATGTACGAGGCTGCGCCCGTTCCCTCATCCGCCGCTGCGGGGCGCCTTCCCCCGAAAAGGAGGCCATGGTCCCGATGGGAGAAGGAAGCGCCGTCGCCGCTCTCCGATCGGAAGCGCAGCTCAAGGTGAGGTTCCAGCCGTCTCAGCGACCTGCGGCGCATGCCCGCCGGACTGCGAATGCGGCAGCGGCCGGATGCGCACCCGGTGCGCACAGACGTCCACATCCGGATACAGCATCGAACGTCCGTTGCGAAAGGTGAAGCGAAGATCGTAGCGGCAGGCAGCGCCTGCGAGCGGGAAGGTCGCTGCGTCGCCACCGCCCAGCAACGGCGCGTGGAGTGCGACCTCACGGAACGCTCCACTGCCCGGCGCAGCGACCGCCAGCGACGTCAGCGCGTCATAGGCACGGTTGCTGAGTTCCAGATAGCGGACCGGTTCGGCGGCGGCCGCAGGTGCGGTCGCGACGGACAGGGAGACGGTGAAGGCAAAGAGACGGATCGAGGGCATGACGGGATCTCCGATGGGAAGGATTCGCCAGCCACACGGGGTAGATTCCCCTGTACCGGCGCCCCATCGGGCCGCGTGATCGTGCGGCTGCAAATCGATTCGGGACGAATCGTCGCTCTCGCGCTCCCAATCGTAGTGCGCACGCACCGGCGCTTTCCACGGCGTGTCGCTGCGCCTAGGATGCGCCCGTCCCCCCTCGACCGCCTCTGGATGAACGTCCGACTCGGCACTACCGAAATCCGCCTGGGGCGCTATATCGCGCTGTGGACGCTGGTGGCCATGGTGTTCATGCTCCAGAACATCATCAACAACGGTGCGTCTGCCGGCAGGTGGCCTCTGGAGGTGCTCATCCGGTGGTCGCTGATCCAGTGGTACAGCTGGGCCCTCCTGGCGCCCACCGTCTTCCGGCTCGCCGAACGCTTCCCTGTCCGCGGCGCCCAGCGCTTCCATGGACTTGGCGCGCAGGCAGTCGCGAGCCTGTGCGTGACGTTTGCCGCGATGGTCATCGGCGCACTGGTCTCCCCCCTGTTCGAACCCAGCGGTTTCGCCGAACAACTGGGGTATTTCCTGGAGCAGCACTTCGCGATCGGGCTGTTGACCTACTGGACCTTGTTCGCGATCCAGCAAGCGTTGCACTTCCACGCCGAGAAGGCACGGCGCGAAGTGGAAGCCAGCCGCCTGGCCGCCGAACTCGCGCAGTCGCGTCTGCAAGCGCTGAAGAGCCAACTGCAACCGCATTTCCTGTTCAACACGCTGCATGCAATCGTCACCCTGCTGGACGAAGACACACTCGCCGCCGAGGACATGCTGCTGCGGTTGAGCGAGCTGCTGCGCGCGTTTCTGGAAGACTACGACGGCCAGGAAATCACCCTGGAACGCGAACTGGCCCTGCTCGACCTGTATCTCGGCATCCAGCGCAAGCGCTATGGCGACCGCCTGAGCGCGAAGATCTATGTCGCGCCCGGCACCCTGCACTGCGCAGTGCCCAGCCTGCTGCTGCAACCGCTGGTGGAGAATGCGATCCGCCACGGCATCGGCCAGCGTGTCGGCAGCGACCGCATCGAGATCGAGAGCCGGCGCGAAGGCGAAACGCTGTCCATCGAAGTGCGCAACGGCAACAGTACGCTGGAGGAAGACGGAAGTGCGAGCGGACACGGCATCGGTTTCTCCAATACTCGCCTGCGGCTGAAGGAACTCTACGGCGACAAGGCCGACATCCGGCTCGACATGCTCTATCCGCTAGGCGTTTCCTGCCGCATCCGGCTGCCCTTCCGCGAACTGGATGCCGAGGAAGCCCCGGAGCACGTCGCCGTATGAGTATCACGGCGCTGGTCATCGACGACGAGCCGATCGCGCGCCACGCCATCGTGCGGCTGTTGCGCGCCGATCCGGAGATCGAACTGATGGGCGAATGCGGCGATGGCGCCTCTGCGGTGATCGCGATCCGCAGCCATTCGCCCGACCTGGTGTTCCTGGACATCCAGATGCCGGCACTGACCGGCATGGACGTCGTGGCCACGATCGGTGCGGCCAACATGCCGGCAACGATCTTCGTCACCGCCTACGAGCAGTACGCGGTGCGTGCGTTCGAGGCCAATGCAGTGGACTACCTGGTCAAGCCCTTCAACCGCGAACGCTTCGCCGAGACACTGCAGCGCGCAAAGCGGCGCCTGTCCGCCGGCAACGGCATGGGATCCTTCGCCGAGGCGCGCATTCTGCAGACCCTGGATGCGCTGCGCCAGCGCGACGACTATCTGCAACGGATTCCGGTGCGCGTCGACGAAGCAGTGGTGCTGGTCGCGGTCGAGGACATCGTCTGGATCAAGGCCAGTCGCAACACGGTGCTGATCCACTTGGCCGACCGCACCCATGAACTGCGCGAGACCATGGCCACGCTGGCCGCGCGGCTGGACCCGCGCCACTTCGCCCGCGTGCATCGATCGGCGATCGTCAACCTGCGTCGGGTCAGGGCGATCCATCCTTGGTTCAACGGCCACCACGTGGTCACGATGGAGACGGGGCAGCAACTGCGCATGAGCCGCTACCAGCATGAAGCCTTCCTGCGCCTGGTCACCACACGCAAGGAAAGTTGAAACGCGCGCACCTCGCCGGTCACGTCTTTTGCGACAGCGACTCTCCTCATGGACGGAGAACGTCATGGGGGAAACCGCGTCAGCGCGTCGATTCGACACTTGACATGGACTAGGCGACACGTCATTAATTAACTAATTCGTTAATTAGCTAAGCCCCGATGTCCATCGATCGCATCTTCGAAGCCCTCGCCTCGCGCCCGCGCCGCGAGATCCTGGCCTACCTGTCGGCGCAGGAACTCACCGCCGGCGCGATCGCGCAGCGCTTCGCGATGAGCGCGCCGGCGATCTCGCGGCACCTGTCCGTGCTGGAAGCGGCCGGGCTGGTGGCGAGCGAGCGCCGCGGCCAGTTCGTGGTGTACCGGCTCACGCCCGACAACCTGGTCAACACCCTCAGCGGTTTCGCCTTCGAGATCTGCCCCAGCGCCGGCCCGCTCAAACGCGAATCGCGCAGGCAGGCCAAGCGCACCGCCTGACCCTTCCGCCCCGGCAACAGGAGTCCGCCGATGACCGCCGCACCGCTCAGCGAACACGCCGCCGCGCAAACCGGGTTCCCCTCGGTGCGCCTGCCCTCCTACAGCGGCGGCCTGCCGGTGGAGGTCATTCTGATCGCCCAGCTCGGCGTGGGTGCCGGCGATCCGCTGATCGCCCAGGCGTGCCTGCGCCAGCGCGCGCATCCGCAGTTCCGCGACGCGCTGGACGAACCGTCGGCGCGCCTGGCCGGCACCGATTTCGGCAATGGCGAGTCCACCGCGCTGTATTCGTTCGCGGTCGGCAGCGGCGGCCATCCCTTCCATTGCCATGCCGGGCATCGCATGTTCACCGCGATCACCGGCAGCGGCGGCGCGCTGCTGCGTTTCAGCACCGCCTCGCCGGCGCAACTGGCGCAGGATCCGCAGCATTTCCTCGCCGCGCTGCGGCACGTCGAACTGCCCGCCGATTGCCTGTTCAGCGTGCGCTTCGGCGGCGGCACCTGGCACCAGTTCGCGCCGCTGCGCGCGCAGTCCGGGCACCCGGCGTTCTTCGCCCTGTCCTGCCACAGCGACGAAGCCGGCGGCACGCTGGCCGAGGACGTGCGCGCGCAGGTGCTGGCCGGCACCGCCGACATCGCCACCCTCACCGAACTGCTGCCGCCCGCAGTCACCTCGCTGCTGGCCTCGCCGCAGGCGCAGGCGCTCTCCGTGCCGACGGTGCAGCTGTCGCTGGCCGCCTCGCCGGGCAGCCGGCGCCTGGCTTGGTGCGCGGGCCTGCGTGCGCTCAGCGGACGTGTGCGGCAGCGGCTGGGTGCCTGGCGGCATCCGGCCGGCTTCGCGGCACTGGCGCCGCGCCTGCCGCGGGCGCGGGTGACGCCACAGTTGCTGCCCGGCTCGCTGCTCGAACCGCAGCTGCCCGTGCATCACCACCAGGACAGCGTGCGGCTGACGGTGCCGGCGCAGGCGCTGCGGCCGCTGGGCGCGCACGCGCTGATGGCAGCGTTGCTGGATGGCTTCCTGCAGCACCCGCCGCGTGGGGTGACCTGGCTGATGCGCCTGCGCAACCTGCTGGTCGCGCCGTTGCGGCTGCGCACCTCGCCGCTGGGCTGCCCGGTGTCCTCGCTGCTGTCGCCGCAGCGCGATCAGGTGTTCGCCGGCCGCTTTCCGGTGCTGGCGCAGGCCTCCACCGCGCAGGCGCAGCGCGTGCAGGTGCTGCTCGGCGCCGACGATCGCCACCTGCTGTTCCGCAGTTGCGTCGGCGTGGCGCTGCGCGACGATGGCAGTGCCGAGCTGAGCCTGGAGACGCGGGTGACGTGCCGCAACCGCTTCGGGCACCTGTACATGGCACTGATCGCTGCCGCGCACCGCCGCTACATCGCCCCGACGCTGCTGCGCACGGCCGCCGAGGCACTGCTGCTGCCGGTGGCCGAGCACGCCGGGCCGGACGCGGTCGTGCCGCTGCGCTGAGCACGTCATCACCCCGCCTTAGCCGCTGCCTGCCTAGCCTGCGCCTTCCCCCTAAGAGGAAGGCACATGCCCCAGGTCCGCATCCGCATCACCGGCAGCGAGGACGACGCCCGCGCCATCATCAACCTGCTGTCGAGCCTGGACGGCATCGAACACGTCGAGGAGATCGACGACCTGATGCCGCACATGGACGACGACGATTCCAGCTCCGCCGGCCTGCCCGACGACCAGGGACCCGGCACCCACGAAGTGGAGGTGGAGGCCGGCAATGCCGCCACCGCGCAGAAGGTGCGCGAGGCGGTGGAAGCGCTGGCGTTCGAGCTGGACGTGGTCGTGGAGTTCGAACAGGACGAAGGCTGAGGCCTGCGTGCGGGACGTTGCGCCGTCTGACGCAGCGCCCTGGCATGCCCATGGCCAGCATCCTTGCTTTCCAGCGGCGCCAGCCGTGCCCCGGGTAACCGACTTCAAGGCGTCTGGACTGAAGTCCCTCCACAGTGCACCCAGTCAATGTATCGCGAGCCCCAGCAGGAGTCGTTTTGCTGTCGCTCAAGCGTGGGTGTCAGACGAGAAGAACGGTAGGAGCGGCTTCAGCCGCGACCGGCAACCCATCATCGTCCGCTGCCGCTGGGCGACGTGCCACCATTCGTCGGCAACACATGGCAGCACTGCTGCTCGCGCATCCCCTCCAACCGTTCCCGCCCGATCCCGTCGGACGGGAACAGCTTCCTCCGCTAGGCGGAACGACGCCGACGTCGGCGCCAGGCGATCAGCCGCCACAGCGCATAGCCGAGCAGCACGAACGGTGCCAACCCCACTACCGCGCGAATCGCCCAGGCGATCGATCCGGCGAAGATTTCGCCGCTGTCGCGCAGCGCATCGCCGATGTCGCTGCGGCTACGCTCGGCGGTCGGCGCCGAGAACGTCAACGTCACCCGCTGCGTATCCAGGCGCCGGCGCTGCTGCGCGGCCTCCTGGCTGGTGGTGAGCAACTGCGTTTCCACGGCAGCCAGCTTCTCCGACAGCGCGATCATGTCGGCCACGCTGAGATCGCGGCGTTGCTGGAACTCCTGCAGGCGCCGCTGCTCGGCCTGCAGGCGCTGGCGCTGCGCGTCGTTGTCCTGCACCGCCTGCGCCAGATCCTCGGCATGGGTGGTGCGGCTCTCGATCTGGCCATCCTTGCCCGCCTGCGCGATCAACGGCTCGACCCCGGCCGGCGCGATCCGCACGCTCAGTTCGCCGTGCGGCCGCTCGCCACCGCGCTGTTCGACCTGCAATACCGTGCAGGCGCCGAAACTGGATTTCAGGCAGCCTTCCTGCAACTGCTTGAGTCGGGCGGGAATCTGCGCTGCCGGCAGCGCCACGCTGACCTCGTGCTCGTAGGCCAGCGTCGCCATGGCACGATGCTCTTCGCCAGGCGCGGCTGCGGCAAACGACGCGTCTGCCGCCTGCGCCGCGGCCTCGGCGGCCGTGGCAGCACTCCCGGCGGCATCGGCGGCGTAGAGGTCGGCGGCCGGCAATCGCGCGCTCTCGCCATCGCGGCTGCAGGCAGCGATCGACATCATCAGTGCCAGGGAGGCGCCCCAGCGACGCCAGTCACGACGCGCAGGCGGCAGACCGGGGCGAGCGCCTGCGGGCGCGGCGCGCCCTGCTGCTGTGGCGGCTGGCAGCGCGGCATCGACCGCGCCAGCCGCCGCGGCGGTCTCCGGATCGAACGAGCGATCGCACACGACACGACCGTCATGGCAACGTCCCTTGTCCTGCATTCCTGTGCTCCTGAACGGCGAAAGCGTCCAGGGTAATCCAATGGCAGGGGCGCCGGCAGCCGCACCGGCGCTACCCTGGCGGATCGACCCATTCCAGGAACCCCGATGCGCAAGCACCTGCTCGCCGCCGCCCTGCTCGCCGCCCTCGCCGGCTGCCAGAAACCCGCCGACGCGCCCGCCGCCGGCAACGCCGCCGCCGGCCAGGCCGCAGCCACGGCCGACGCGGCCGCCGACGCCAGCTTCGCCGCACTGTCCAAGCGCGCCGTCGACACCTGGATGCAGCTGTCCCCGGTCGGCGCCACCCAGACCGGCGACCACCGCTACGACAGCGAACTGGACGACCTCAGCGCCGCGGGCCGGCAGAAGAGCCTGGACGCGAGCAAGCAGTTGCTGGCCGAACTGGACAAGCTCGACGTCGCCAAGCTCTCGCGCGAGAACCAGGTGGACGCGGCGATCCTGCGCAACCAGTTGCAGTCCGACATCTGGAACAGCGAGGTGGCGCAGGGCTGGGCGACCGATCCGCAGGTCTACAACGGCCTGGCCGGCGGCGCGATCTACGGGCTGATGGCGCGCGAGTTCGCGCCGCTGCCGGAGCGGCTGAAGTCGGCCACCGCGCGCATGGAGAAGATCCCGGCGCTGTTCGCGCAGGCGCGCGCCAACCTGGACCCGGCGCGCGTGTCGGAGATCAGCGCCAAGACCGTGGCCAAGCAGAACCGCGGCATCCTCAGCATCGTCGACAGCTTCATCGTCCCGCACATCCAGGAACTGCCCCAGGCCGACGCGCAGCGCCTGCAGGCCGCGATCGAGGGCCTGAAGCAGGCCGTGGCCGAGCAGCAGACCTGGCTGGACCAGACCCTGGTGCCCAACGCCAAGGGCGACTTCCGCCTGGGCGCGGAGAAGTACGATCAGAAGCTGAAGTTCGCGCTCAACTCCTCGCTGTCGCGCGCCGACATCAAGCAGCGCGCCGACGCCGAACTCAAGCGCGTGCGCCAGGACATGTACGGCATCGCCCGCACCGTGCTCAAGGACAAGCCCGGCGCGCCGGCCCTGGTCGATGCGCCCAGCGACGAACAGCAGCAGAAGGCGATCGAGGCGGCGCTGGAGCTGGCCTACGCGCAGCATCCCGCACGCGACAAGGTGGTCGAGGCCGCCAAGGCTTCGCTGGCCGACGCCACCGACTTCGTGCGCAAGAAGGACCTGGTGACCCTGCCCGACGCGCCGGTGGACATCATCCTGATGCCCGAATTCCAGCGCGGCGTGGCGGTGGCGTACTGCGATTCGCCCGGTCCGCTGGACAAGAACCTGAAGACCTTCTACGCAGTGTCGCCGATTCCCGACGACTGGACCGCGCAGCAAGCCGACTCGTTCCTGCGCGAATACAACAGCCGCATGATCCACCTGCTGAGCATCCACGAGGGCGTGCCCGGGCATTACGTGGAAGGCTGGCACTCGGCCAAGTTCCCGTCCACGCTGCGCGGCGTGCTGCGTTCGGGCGTGTTCGCCGAGGGCTGGGCGGTGTATACCGAGCGGATGATGCAGGAGCAGGGCTACCTGGACAACGATCCGCTGTTCCACCTGGTGCAGCTGAAGTTCTACCTGCGCAGCATCGCCAATGCGCTGCTCGACCAGGGCGTGCACGTGGACGGCTGGAGCAAGGAACAGGCGCTGCACCTGATGGTCCACGACACGTTCCAGCAGCAGAGCGAGGCCGAGGGCAAGTGGGTGCGCGCGCAGCTGACCTCGGCGCAGTTGCCGACCTACTTCGTCGGCGTGCAGGAGCACCTGGACCTGCGCAAGGCGATGCAGGACAAGCTCGGCGCCAAGTTCAACCTCAAGGCCTACCACGACCAGGTGCTGTCCTACGGCGCGCCGCCGGTGCGGTTCGTGCGCGAGCTGATGCTGGACGAGCCGATCAAGTAATCGGGATTGGGGAGTCGGGATTGGGGATGGGCAACGTCCCGTCCCGGTCGCTGAGGCAGTTGGAGAAGAGCCCCCTCGGATGAGGGGGTTGCCGAAGCAGGCGAAAAACGGCGAAGCCGGGAGTGTGTGGCTGCGGTTGTCGTGCATGCGCGCAGCGGCCATCGCGCTGCGGCACACCGAGACCGCGTCAACCCGAGGCGGACGCAGCAGCGAAGGCGTTGCCCGACGCCGCCGCATTCAGCGGCGGCGCCGGCACTGCTCACTCGCCGTAGACCTCGATTTCCGAGTACGCCAACCACGAGTACAGGTTGTTCGCCTCGATCTTCAGGTACTGGGCGCTGCTTCCATTCAAGGCGATGTACACCGGTGCCACGTCGGACTGGTCGGGCTCGGTGTAGTACTGCGGGTTGTCGAAGTACACCGGTCCGGGATTGGTGCTGCCGCCGAACACCGCGCCATGCCGGCCGGCGGAGACGGCGAAGTCGATCGGCTGCGGCGTGCCCGTGGTCTCGCTGGCCGCGGTGCGCACGGTGATGCGCACGCCGGTGACCTTGCGCGTCTGCCCCAGGTTTACGGTGACGCTACCCCAGTTGGTGCGCGCGTTCCAGTAGTCGGTGTCGCTGAAGAAGCGACCGTCGTACAGCGAGGCCAGGTTGTCCGAATTGGTCGGCGAGGTCGCACCGACGATCGGCAGGCGCTTGATCAGGTTGAGCGAGGACGGCGCCACGTACTGCACCTTGCGCAGCGGCAGGCCCGCCTCGCTGTAGCCGGTGTTGCTCAGGCCGGCCTTGATGTAGGCCTCGCGCTCGATCGGCCGGGTCTGGGTGTTGCCGTAGCGCGAGGCGATCGCGGCGACGATCGGCGCGGCGAACGAGGTGCCTGAGACTGCTTCGGTGCCGCCGTCGTAAATGAGGTTGGTGATCTCGTGTGCGGGCGCCCAGGCCTCGATGCAGGGTCCGACCGTCGATCCCTTGGCGTAGCCACCCCAGCGATCGCTGTTCTGGGCGCCGCCGAAGCGCGCGCCGTCGCGCTGCAAGCCGCCGACCACGACGATGCCGTCCATGTCGCGTGCGGCTCCCTGCTGGGTCTGCGGATCGATGTAGCCGAACGCCACCTTGCACGCGTCCTGCTCCTGCGGCGAGAGCCCGACGCTGTAGGCATTGCCCGCCGACTGGGTGATGAAGAAGCGATTGCTCGCCGCGCGCATCCGACGGCCCCAGCGATTGCTAGCGTTGAACGGGTTGTACGTCCCGCCCGGGCTCTGATTGAACGACATGTTCAGGACGGCGAATTCACCCGACGCTTCGGCGTAGCGCACTGCCGCATCCAGCGCCGTGGCCACCGTGCTTTCGTTCAGATCGGCAAGGCCGAACGCCTTGATCGGCTGACCAGGATTGACGCCGCGCACCAGTTGCCCGTTCTGCCTGGCACCGATCAGGCCGGCCGTCGCCGTACTGTGCAGCGGGTTGGGCGACAGCGTCGGGAAATCCTGTCGATACACCACGTTGAGCTCGGAATGTGGCGGATTGTCCAGCACCGCATCCAGCAGATAGGCGGGATTGGAGGTGGTGAATCCATCGTTGGTCTGCGTATACGGCAGCGCCCACGAGGTGATCTCGCCGCCATTGACGATGTCGCCCGCGGCGGAGAACGTGGCGTGCGCCGCCTCGACCCCGCGCACCGACACCACCCAGTCGGCCTTGAGCACCTGTGCCGCGGTGCGCTCCGGCATCCAGGCATAGACGGTGCTGGAGACCGTGGACAGCACCCGCTCGATCTTCACTCCCGGCAGCTGCGCGATCTGGTCGGCGAAGTGGACCATGCCGGTGCTGTTCTCGTGCGCGCGGATCGCCGGGTCGAGCGTGCGGTAGTCCGAGGGACGGGACTTGGCATACAGGCGCGTGGTCTCCTGCAGCACGAACGGGTTGAGGTCGATCGCGTACAGGCGCCGCCCCTGGGTGTCGGTGCGCGGCAGGGTCGCTTCCTGCAACGTGCGCTTGGCCGGGAACTTGCCGCCGCCCGTCGCGTGCGGCTGCGCGTGCGCGGAGGCGACGGCCAGGCTCGCCAGCAACGCAGCCAGCAGCAGTTCGGTCGATGTCTTCTTCATGGACTCATCCTTTGACTGGGGGATGCCCCGCTCGTCGGGACACCGGAACAGGGGGTTCCATCCATCAAGGACGAGGGGCGCGCGCACCTCCCCTACCGCACGGGCGACATCGTCTACTCAGGCAGACGCTGCACGCTGTGCATCACAGTCCGCGCATTCGTCGCATCGCCGCGGCAGCGCCGGCAAGCCGCCATGAAGTGGGCACCGAGGCCGCGATGCAACGCCGCAATCGTGCGCCCATGCACGCTGCATGACGCGCCTGCCCCCACGGCACGACGCACCGCGCCCGCTCGTGTGCGGGCGCGGCAACACGGCGTATCACGCAGCGCGGTCGGCCGGCGTCTCGCTGCTCCACAGCAACATCGCATCGCCATAGCTGAAGAAGCGGTAGCGCTGTGCGATGGCGTGGCGGTAGGCGGCGAAGATGCGCTCGCGGCCGGCGAAGGCCGAGACCATCATCAGCAGCGTGCTCTCGGGCAGATGGAAGTTGGTCACCATCGCGTCGACGCTGCGGATGCGGTAGCCCGGCAGGATGAAGATCTGCGTCTCGCCGGCGAAGGGATGCAATTCGCCGTCCTTGGACGCGCTCTCCAGCGCGCGCACCACCGTGGTCCCGACCGCGATCACGCGGCCGCCGGCCGCGCGCGTGCGCCGCACCTGTTCGACCAGGCTGGCGCCGACGTTGAGCCACTCGCGGTGCATCTGATGCTGTTCCAGCGCCTCCACCCGCACCGGCTGAAAGGTGCCGGCGCCGACGTGCAGGGTCACATGCCCGACCTCGACTCCGCGCGCCTGCAGCGCCTGCAGCAGCGGCGCGTCGAAGTGCAGCCCGGCGGTCGGCGCGGCGACCGCGCCGGCCTCGCGCGCGAACACGGTCTGGTAGCGCTCGCGGTCGTCCAGGCCCGGCTCGCGGCGGATGTACGGCGGCAACGGCAACCGTCCGGCCTGCTGCAGCCAGTGCTCCAGCGCGCCATCCACATGGAACTGCAACTGGTAGAACTCACCGTCGCGGCCCAGCACCTCGGCCTCGCCGCCGGCGTCCAGGGCGATGCGTGCGCCGGCCTTGGGCGACTTGCTCACGCCCAACTGCGCCCGCGCGCGCTGGCCGCCGAGCAGCCGCTCGATCAGGATCTCGACCCGCCCGCCGGTGCGCTTCTGCCCGAACAGCCGCGCCGGAATCACCCGCGTATCGTTGAAGATCAGCAGATCGCCGGCACGCAGCAACTCCGGCAGGTCGCGCACGTGGCGGTCGGCGAAGGGCGCCGGCGCCGGTGGCACCAGCAGCAGGCGACTGGCCGAGCGCTCGGCCAGCGGCGCTTGCGCGATCAGGTCTTCGGGCAGGTCGTAGTGGAAATCGGACTTTTTCAAGGCGCCGGGGGAGATCGGGAATTTGGCCGGCCATTGTAGCGGCGCCGGGATTGGGGATTCGGGATTGGGGAGTTGCCTAGACAGAAGCGGGACCGCGCTCTTGCCAATCCCCAATGCCCAATCCCGGATCCCGGATCCCGGCCCCTCAGCGCTCGAACTTGGTGGACAGAATGATCGACGAGGTCGTGCGCTCCACCCCATCCAGCGCACCGATGCGGTCGGTCAGTTCGTCCATGTCGTTGACGCCCGGCACCACGCCCAGCGCGATCAGGTCGAAGGAGCCGCTGACCGAATGCAGCACGCGCACCGCATCGATCTCGCGCAGCGCCTTGACCACCGAGGTCATCTTCTTCGGCAGCACGGTGATCAGGATATGCGCGCGAATATGGCCCTGTTCGTAGTCGTCGCGGGTGCGCACGGTGTAGCCACAGATCACGCCCTCGCGCTCCAGCCGCTCGATCCGGCTCTGCACCGTGGTGCGCGACAGGCCGAGGCGGCGGGCGATCTGGGCGGTGGAGGCGCGCGCGTCCTCGCGCAGCAGCGACAGCAGGGCGTCGTCGGAGGCGGTGATCTTCATGGCCAGGGATTTTCGTCGAATCGACGAAATTGCGTCAATTCCTGCACGGATTCACGCTGCCATTCGACGATCCTGTCCCGATAATAGGCAGGATCGTCACCAGACAGCCCGCCTTCAGGAGATCGCCCATGACCGTACTCGGCCCCCTCGCCCCGCTCCGTGCCCATGCCGGCGACCGCCTGACCCACGGCCTGGACGACGCCAGCATCGAGCGGCTGGCGGCCTCGCATCCGGCGCTGCACGCGGCGATCGAGGCGGCAGGCGAAGACTATGCGCGCATCGCTGCCGAATTCGGCGAATTGCTGGAACTGGACGAAGCCGAGCAGATCCGCCATCTGCAGGCCGGTTTCGTCAATTTCTACGCCGACGACGCGGTCACTCCCTACGTGGCGCTGAGCGCACGCGGCCCGTGGGTGGTCACGCTCAAGGGCGCCGTGCTGTACGACGCCGGCGGCTACGGCATGCTCGGCTTCGGCCACACGCCGGAGGCGGTGCTGGAGGCGATGGCGCGGCCGCAGGTGATGGCCAACGTGATGACCCCCAACCTGTCGCAGTTGCGCTTCGAGCGCGCGCTGCGCGCAGAGATCGGCCACCGCCGCGGCGGCTGTCCGTACAGCCGCTTCATGTGCCTCAACTCCGGCTCCGAAGCGGTGGGCCTGGCCGCGCGCATCGTCGACATCAACGCCAAGCTGCAGACCGATCCGGGCGCGCGCCATGCCGGCGCCAAGATCAAGCGCCTGGTGGTCAAGGGCAGCTTCCACGGCCGCACCGACCGGCCGGGCATGTACTCCGACTCCAGCCGCAAGACCTATCTGCAGCACTTGGCCAGCTACCGCGGCGACGATGCGCTGATCGCCATCGCGCCCTACGACGTGGAGGCGCTGCGCCGCGCCTTCGCCGAAGCCGAGCAGCACGGCTGGTTCATCGAGGCGGTATTCCTGGAGCCGGTGATGGGCGAAGGCGACCCCGGCCGTGCCCTGCCGCCGGCGTTCTACGCCGCCGCGCGCGAGCTGACCCGCCACCACGGCAGCCTGCTGCTGGTGGACTCGATCCAGGCCGGCCTGCGCGCGCACGGCGTGCTGTCGGTGGTGGACTATCCCGGCTTCGAGCAGCTCGACCCGCCGGACCTGGAAACCTATTCGAAGGCGCTCAACGCCGCGCAGTACCCGCTGTCGGTGCTGGCGGTGACCGATCACGCGGCGCAGGTGTACCGCAAGGGCACCTACGGCAACACCATGACCAGCAACCCGCGCGCGCTGGACGTGGCCACCGCGACCCTGGCACAGCTGACCCCGCAGGTGCGCGCCAACATCCGCGAGCGCGGCGCCGAGGCGGTGCAGAAGCTGGAGAAGCTCAAGGCCGAACTCGGCGGCGCCATCACCCAGGTGCAGGGCACGGGCCTGCTGTTCTCCTGCGCGCTGGCCCCGCAGTACAAGTGCTACGGCGCCGGTTCCACCGAGGAGTGGCTGCGCCAGCACGGTGTCAACGTGATCCACGGCGGCGAGAACTCGCTGCGCTTCACTCCGCACTTCGCGATGGACAGCGAGGAACTGGACCTGCTGGTCGGGCTGATCGGCCGCGCCCTGCGCGAAGGCCCACGCATCGCCCAAGCCGCGGCAGCCTGAGTTCGCTCGGGGCTGCAAGCATTACGGCCCCATGACCCGCCAGCATGGGGCAGGCAGTTCGCTCGTGCCCGCCACAAGCGCATGCGCGATCGCCATGCGCTTGTTTTGTGGCGCTCGCGAACCGCGACAATCGCAAGACAATTCGCGTATCGAGTTGGAGCGTTCGCCCGCCTCGGCTCGCACCGAGTCACCTATACTGATTCGAATTCAGCGATGGTCCAACGAATGCGCACCTCTCTCCTCCTCTCCATGAGCCTGCTGTTTGCGGCCGCTCATCCCGTGGCCAACGCCGCTACGTTTTCCGACGGCGAACTGCTATTCGACCAGCCTGGATGGGACTACTCCCCCAGTTCGCTCATCGATCTGGATGGAAAAGAGAAAGTGTGGTGGTGCGGTCACTTGAATGGCCATGACGTCGTCAAATACCGCGAGCGCACGGGAACGGGCAGTTGGAGCGCTCCCGTGATTGTCCTTCAAGCCAATCAGTTCTTGCGCGGCGCACGCCCGCTTACCTGGGAAGGCGTCCACACCTGCGACCCCACGGTGACCCGTGGACGGTGGAATTACCAAGGCCAGGAATACAGCTACGTGATGTACTACACCACGGAGCGGCCCGGCAGCAACGGCATCGACAATCGCATCGCCGTGGCGTTTTCCAACGATGGCATCAACTGGAAGAAGCACGACGCGCCCGTGATCCATGACGGTGACCCCGGCACCTATGGCACAGGACAATCCGTTGCCTGGAGCGCGGACGGCGCAGCCGGCATCAGAACCATCTACACCTATGTGGATGGCAACGGCGACATCACTTATTTCTACCGGGAGTCGCCGGACGCCATCAACTTCGGCGAGAAGCGAAAGCTCAGCCAGAAAGGCCTCACCTTGAACGGGCAAAGCGGCATCTCGCATGCCAAGCCCGCGCTCGGCTTTGCGCCAGGATCCTACAACGGGCACTATTTTTACTACATGGCCAGCGTCTGCGAGGCGCATCTGGACTCCAGCTATGGCCCCGCCTATCCCGAGTGGGGGACGGCAAAAGGCGTCTGCGTGTATCGCGCGGAAGGAGAGGACGCATTTACCGGCACCTGGACCAAGGTGCTGGACAGCGCGCACATCAAGCCGGTGGAAGTCGAACCCGGCTTCCTGACCAACATTTACGGCAGCCTGGACGGGATCCTGCCCACGATTTCCATTCGCTATGGGTGCAGCGGATCCGGCGATCCGAACACCTGGGAGATCTGCTGGTCCGAGGGGAAACTCGATTAGCGCGTTTTCGCCTTGAGACCGCGCTCGGGTCGAGGTGATCGACCCGATAGCGCGTCCCGAGGCTGTGTCATGCCGGCATCTTCCGGCCACTCCGCGTCGCCGGCGCGAGTTTCCCGACACGCCGGCGCGCTCCGATGCCGGCGGTGTCGGCGGCCATCCTCGCGATGACGCGCGATCCCGCCGCGTACGCGACGTGGCCCGCCCCCCCCCCCCCCCCCGCTGTCGCGCGCAGGGCAAACGTCGCCACGGGCACCAGGTCCGACCAGGGCTTCCGGCAACGCCCCAGCCGCCGTCCGAGCGCGAACCGGCATTCGTCCAACCCAAGCGGATAGCGCACACCGCCTCGGCACCGACGGTGATGCGGCGGGAATACCGCTGGCGCAAAAACGACAAAGAGATTGCAAACAATTCGCATTTGCATGGAAAATGAACGCACTGCCCGCATCGCACCAGCGGCAGCGCCCTTCGCCAGCCACCCGACCCCGGCGCCGCGTCCGCCCACTGGGGGACGGCGCTGTCCGCCGTCGGTCCGTCCTCCATCCTGCAAACCGAACCGCCCATGACCTCTCCGATCAAGCGCCGCAAACACACCGTGACCCGCCAGGCCGCGGCACCGACGACCCTCACCACCGCCATGCTGCTCGGCGGGCTGAGCCTGCTCTCCTCCGCGCACGCGGCGGCGGCCGACCAGCCCACGACGCTGGACCAGGTCGACGTGCAGGCCCAGCGCGCCAAGCGCTACCTGGTGGAAGTGCCGGATTCGCCGAAGTTCACCCAGCCGCTGATCGACACCCCGCAGACCCTCAACATCATC
Source organism: Xanthomonas indica (assembly GCF_040529045.1). Classification (NCBI taxonomy): domain Bacteria; kingdom Pseudomonadati; phylum Pseudomonadota; class Gammaproteobacteria; order Lysobacterales; family Lysobacteraceae; genus Xanthomonas; species Xanthomonas indica. The sequence continues at coordinate 3,799,795 of NZ_CP131914.1, forward strand.
GGCAAGGACCTGTTCAACGAACAGGGCGCCACCACCCTCACCGAAGCGCTGCGCAACAGCCCCGGCGTGGGCACGTTCTATGTCGGCGAGAACGGCAATACCAGCACCGGCGATGCGATCTACATGCGCGGCTTCGACAGTTCCAGCAGCATCTTCGTCGACGGGCTGCGCGACCTCGGTTCGATCTCGCGCGACGTCTTCAACATCGAGCAGATCGAGGTCGAGAAAGGCCCGGCCGGCACCGACAACGGGCGTAGCGCGCCGACCGGCGCGATCAACCTGGTGAGCAAGCAGGCGCACCTGGACAACGCCAGCAGCGCCACGCTGTCCGGCGGCGACCATGGCCAGCGCCGCGCCACCGCGGACTGGAACCAGGTCCTGGGCGCCAGCAGTGCGCTGCGGGTGAACGTGATGGGCCAGGACAGCGACGCCATCGGCCGCGACCATGTCGCCAACAAGCGCTGGGGCCTGGCCTCGTCGCTGGCGTTCGGCCTGGGCACCGAGACGCGCTACCTGCTCGACCTGCTGTACGTGAAGCAGGACAACGTGCCCGACGGCGGCGTGCCGACCATCGGCCTGCCCGGCTACAGCTCGCCGGATCCCACGCGGCCGTGGCTCGGCGGCGCCGCGCGCGTGGACAGCGCCAACTTCTACGGCACCCGCGCCGACCACGACGACGTGACCGCGAAGATGGCGACCTTCCGCATCGAGCACGACGTGTCCGACACGGTCAAGCTGACCAATACCGCGCGCTGGGGCCGCAACGAACAGGATTACCTGCTGTTCGCGTTCATGCCCAACGCCGCCAACCTGCGCACGCCGAATCCGGCCGATCCGGCGACCTGGACGGTGGCGCGCAGCCTGCCGACCTTCAAGGACCAGCAGTACACCCTGCTCGCCGACCAGTTGAACCTGCGCGTGGACTTCGCCACCGGCGCGGTGCAGCACAACCTCAGCACCGGCGTGGAAGTCTCGCGCGAGGAGTTGCGCAGTTGGGGGCACAACCTCGTCGACCGCGCCGCCTGGCTGGCGGCCAATCCGGCCAACCTGTATGCGCCGGACTGGAACACCACGCCGCTGCGCACGGCGCGCAACGGCGCGCGCAGCCATGGCACCACCACCACCTACTCGGCCTACGCCTTCGATACGCTGAAGTTCGGCGACAGCTTCCTGGTCACCGCCGGCGTGCGCGCCGACCGCTACAAGACCGACTTCGACAGCCTGGTCTGCACGTCCGCCACCTCCACCGCCGCGCCCTGCGCCACCGTGGTCGGCCTGGACACCGACATCGCCGACACGTTGTTCAGCTGGAAACTCGGCGCGGTCTACAAGGCCAACGAGGACGTGAGCGTGTACGCGAACTTCGCCACCTCGCAGCAGCCGCCCGGCGGCAGCACGCTGGAACTGAGCGCCTCGGCCAACAACGCCAACAACCCGCGCTTCGACCCGCAGAAGGCCAGGACTGCCGAGGTCGGCACGAAGTGGAACTTCCTCGACGACGCGCTGTTCGCGACGCTGGCGCTGTTCCGCACCGACGTGAACAACGAAATCGTGCAGGGCAGCGACGGGCTGTACTACCAGAGCGGCGAGAAACGCGTGCAGGGCATCGAACTGTCGGCGGTGGGCAAGCTGACCGAGCGCTGGTCGCTGTCCAGCGGCTACACCAAGCTGGATGCGCGGGTGCGGCAAGGCACGACCGTCTCGCAGGACGGCAGTCAGGACCTGGCCTACACGCCGGACAGTGCGTTCACCGCCTGGACCACCTACACCCTGCCGTTCGGACTGACCGTCGGCGGCGGTGTCCGTTACTCGGGCGAGATGAAGCGCGGCCGCGACGGCGCGGTCGGCACGCCGGCGTTCGTGAAGTCGTACACGGTGTGGGACGCGGTGCTGAGCTATCCGGTCAACGACCACGTGGCGCTGCGCCTGAATGCCTACAACCTGTTCGACAAGGACTACGTCGCCGCCATCAACAAGAGCGGCTTCCGCTACACGCCCGGCGCGCCGCGCTCGGTGCTGCTGACCGCCGAGGTCCGGTTCTGACCGACCGCACCTGCCAGTGCGCGGTGGACGCCCTATCCTGGGCGTCCACCGCCGGAGCGCCCCATGCTGCTGCACATTCCCGACATCCTGACGGCCGATGAGGTCGCGCGGTTTCGCCAGGCACTGCAATCCGCTGACTGGGTGGACGGCCGCGAGACCGTCGGTACGCAGGGCGCCCAGGTCAAGCGCAACCAGCAACTCGCCGATGCCTCGCCGCTGAAGCAGGACCTCGGCCAGGCGGTGCTGAGCGCCCTGGCGCGCAGCCCGCTGTACTTCGCCGCGGCGCTGCCGCTGCGCACCATCCCACCGCGCTTCAATCGCTACACCGGCGGCGGCAGCTACGGCCTGCACGTCGATGGCGCGGTGATGACCCAGGCCGCCACCGCCGCGCGGCCGGCGCTGACCGTGCGCAGCGACCTGTCCTGCACCCTGTTCCTCAGCGCGCCGGAGGAGTACGACGGCGGCGAGCTGCTGATCCACGACACCTATGGCGAGCACGAGGTCAAGCTGCCTGCGGGCGATCTGATCCTGTATCCGTCCAGCAGCCTGCACCGGGTGGCGCCGGTGACCCGCGGCGCGCGCCTGGCCTCGTTCTTCTGGGTACAGAGCCTGGTGCGCGACGCCGGCCGGCGGCAGACCCTGTTCGACCTGGACACCGCGATCCAGGCGCTGACCGCCAGCGGCGCGGACGCGGCGGCGCTGCTGCGCCTGACCAACGTCTACCACAACCTGCTGCGCGACTGGTCGGAGACATGAGCGCGCGCGGCAATCGGAACGCCGCACACGCCATCGGCGCACGCTCGCGCGGCGGCGGATGCAATCACGCCGGCGTTGCACCGCCGCGCTTCGTTGTCGCGTGAGCGGCCCCGCGTCGCCGCCGGCGATACGCCCCAGCGCCGGCATCGCCACGTTGCACGGCAGCAGCATGGGCACGCGCTGGAGCGCCAGGCTGCTGCCGCCCCACGGCAGCGACCCGCACACGCTGCGCGCAGCGATCCAGGCGCAGCTCGATCTGCTGGTCGCGCAGATGAGCACCTGGGACGCGCAATCGGACCTCAGCCGCTACAACCACGCCGATGCCGGCACCTGGCACACCTTGCCCGGCGCGCTGGACACGGTGCTGCATTGCGCGGTGGAGGTGGCGCAACGTAGCAGCGGCGCCTTCGATCCCACGATCGGCACCGTGCTCGGCCTATGGGGCTTCGGCGCCACCGCCGGGAATCGGCGCGTGCCCGACGCCACGGCGCTGCGACAGGCCCGCGCCGCGGGCGACTGGCGCCGGCTGAGCGTCGACGCGCAAGGCCGCTGGCACCAGCCGGGCGGGCTGCAGCTGGATCTGTCGGCGATCGCCAAGGGCTACGGCGTCGACCTGGCGGTCCGGGCGCTGCAGGCGCGTGCCGTGGAAAGCGCGCTGGTGGAGGTCGGCGGCGATCTCTACGGCTATGGCCGTAAGCCGGATGGGCAGGCGTGGCGGGTGCTGCTCGAGGCGGCCCCGGAGGACGGCGTGCGCAGCGATGCACCGCCGCGCACGCTCGCGGCCGACGGCCTGGCGGTGGCCACCTCCGGCGACCGCTGGCACCACTTCGAACAGGATGGCCGGCGCTACGGGCACCTGCTGGACCCACGCAGCGGCCAGCCGATCGCGGCAACGCTGGCCACGGTCACCGTGGCCGCCGCCGATGCCATGCGGGCCGATGCCTGGGCCACCGCGCTCGGCGTGCTGGGCGCCGAGGTGGGCCTGGCCTGTGCCGAGCGCGAAGGCATCGCGGTGCGCTTTCTGCTGCGCCAGGACGGTGGCGTGCAGGAACGGCGCAGCAGCGCCTTCGCCGCGCTGGCGCAGGCCTGAGCGCAGCGCGCTGCTCCACGCGCCGCGGTCACGAGGCACACCCGTCACCGCGCGACAGACCGCGCCGGCGCGTGCCGGACGACACGCCGCTACCCCGCCTTTGGAGGCTGCGGTGACAACTGCGGGCTCTGCTTCTGCGGCGGCGACGCCAGGCGTGCCACACCACCACACCTTCATGCCGTCACGCCCTCAGCGCGCGGCCGGCAGCCCCATGCGCTGCAGTTCGAACACATAGCCCTTGCCGCGCACCGTGCGGATCCATTGCGGCACCAGCGGGTCGTCGCCGAGCTTCTGGCGCAGCCGCGAGACCTGCAGATCGATGCCGCGGCTGCCCGCCACTGCGCTGGCCTCGCCGTCGCCCAGCGCCGTCCGCAGCACTTCGCGGCTGAGCACCTCGCCCGGCTGTTCCAGGAACACCGCCATCAGCCGCAGTTCGCCCGGCGACAGCGGGATCGTCCGTCCGTCCGGCGCCACCGCCTGGTGACGCGCGGCATCGACCTGCCAGCCGCCGTGCGCGGCCGGCGGTGGCTGCGTCGCACGCACCCGGCGCAGCACGGCGTTGAGCCGCGCTACCAGTTCGCGCAGGTCGGGCGGCCGCACCAGGAAGTCGTCCGCACCCAGATCCAGCCCGATCACCCGGTCCACCGGTTCGGCGCGGTCGGCCATCATCACGATGGCGATGTCGCCGCGGTCGCGCAGTTGCCGGCACAGGCGCAGGCCTTCGGCGCCGTCGAGGCCGGCATCGAGGACCACCGCGTCGTAATGCCCGGCCGCCAGTTGCGCCTGCAGGTGCGGCGCGCTGTCGGCGTCGTGCGTCTGCAGGTTGAAGCAGGCCAGGTAATCGCGGATCCGGTCGCGCAAGGCCGCGTCCGCGTCCGCTACCAGGATTTTTGCCAACCACCTGTTGTCCGAGAGCACCTGTCGGCTTCCGCTGAGCGGCCCGGATGGCCGCGCCCGCGCATTGGACGCGGTCGGCGCCGACGCCGCAAGACCCGCGCGCGGGGTCGCGCAGGCTCAGTCCGTGGGCGTCGGCGCGGCCTCGATACGCATCGCCAGCAACTCCCCACCCCCGCTCAAAGCGAAGCGGCGCCTGGCATCGGCGGCCAACCAGGCGCTGTCGCCGGCCGCCAGTGGCGGCAGTCCGCTGGCCGCATCGAACTGCGCTTGCCCTGCCAGAAGATGAACGGCCCAGGCGACGCCGGGTTCGGCGAAGAACAACATCGGCCCGACCAGCGGCCGGTGCAGCAGTTGCGTGCGCAGCCGGTCACGTCGCCACATGAGGTTGAAATCGTGGGTCGGCCCGTCCAGCAACTCGCCGCGCAGCGGCCGCTCGCCGGCGAAGCGCAGGCGCGCATACGGGTCCTGCAGCACCTGCTCCTCGCCATCGTCGAAGCGCAGGCGCACGCCGTTGCCGCGCAGCAGGACCAGTTCGCGGTCGATCCCGGGGAAGGCGGAGAACGCGGCATCCTGCTCGATCTCGGCGATGGACAGGCGCAGCAGCCAGTCGTCGCCGGATGCCGGCAGGCGCAGGATCTCCCGGGTCCAGCCCAGGCCATTGCGCCAGCGTTCGCGGCGATACGCGTTGGCGGGAATCACCCGCGCGGGCAGCATGTACCGGTCCATCCGCACATTCTGCACGATCGCGGCATCGGCGCCTGTCCCCGGCCAGCCGGCAGGGCCACGCAAGACGCGCCATGGCCCCAAAAAAAACATCGCCCGGCTGCACGTCACTGTGCAACGCCGGGCGACGATGTACCTCCCTGTCGGCTTCCTGCCTTCCCCCTTCGCGTCCTGCTCAGTGAGGCTGCGGCCGCGCGTCCAGCGCCGGCCCTATCCTTTCGTTGCAAATCCCTTTAACGCCTTTCCACCGGCTTGGCAGCTGCCTGCTTGGCGGCTGTCGGCGCGGGTGCCTTCGTGGCGCCCACATCGATCCGGTCGCGGTTCCGTTCGACCGTCTTGAGTCCGATGCCTTTCACCAGGGCCAGTTCCTCGGCGCTCTTGAAAGGTCCGTGCGCCTGCCGGTAGTCGACGATCGCCTGAGCCTTGGAGGCTCCCACGTTCACCAACACCTGGTCGATTTCCTCCGCTCCAGCGGAGTTGATGTTGACCTTGTCCGCGGCGAGCGCGGAACCGGACAGCATCAGGGCAACGACCAGCGACTTCAGGACCACGATAAAAGACTGCATGGCAACGCTCCTTGTGACTTGGATGGGGACTTCGCCGGCCTTTCCTGCCGGCGTGGTCAGCATCGCTCGCCACATGGGTACAGCCTATCGTCGGAGCGCGTCACAAACAGCAGGTAAACGGCGCGTCGACGTGTAGGAAAAACCCTACACCGGCACCGGGGCGTAGAATGACTGCACACGTGTGCAATCACTTCGGAGTTTTTCATGGACAGTGCCAAGATCGACCGTTTCCTGAGCGAAAAGTGGGATGACGACATCGTCCCGCAACTGGTCGATTACATCCGCATCCCCAATAAATCGCCGATGTTCGACGCCGATTGGGTCGCGCACGGCTACATGGCCGATGCGGTGGCGCTGATGGAGCGCTGGGCGCGGGCGCAGGCGATCCCGGGCCTGCAGGTGGAGGTGGTGCAACTGGAAGGCCGCACTCCGTTGATCTACCTGGAAGTGCCGGCCAGCAGCGAGGCGACCGGCGAGGACACGGTGCTGCTGTACGGGCACCTGGACAAGCAGCCGGAAATGTCCGGCTGGGACGCCGACCTGGGCCCGTGGACCCCGGTGCTCAAGGGCGACCGCCTGTACGGCCGCGGCGGCGCGGACGACGGCTACGCGCTGTTCGGTTCGCTGGCGGCGATCCAGGCGTTGCAGGACCAGGGCATCCCGCACGCACGCTGCGTGGTGCTGATCGAGGCCTGCGAGGAATCGGGCAGCTACGACCTGCCCGCCTACGTCGACCACCTGGCGGCGCGGATCGGCAAGCCCTCGCTGGTGGTGTGCCTGGATTCGGGCTGCGGCAACTACGAACAGCTGTGGTGCACGACCTCGCTGCGCGGTTTGGCCGGCGGCAACTTCAGCGTCAAGGTGCTCAGCGAAGGCGTGCATTCGGGCGACGCCTCCGGCGTGGTGCCGTCGAGCTTCCGCGTGCTGCGCGACCTGCTGTCGCGGCTGGAGGACGAGGCCACCGGCAAGATCAAGGTCGACGGCCTGTACGCCGAGATTCCCGAGGAGCGACTGACGCAGGCGCGCAAGGTCGCCGAGGTGCTGGGCGACGAGGTCTACAGCAAGTTCCCGTTCCTGCCCGGCATGCGGCCGATGCACGAGGACCTGTCCGAGCTGGTGCTCAACCGCACCTGGCGCCCGGCGCTGTCGGTGACCGGCGCCGACGGGCTGCCGCCGCTGGCCTCGGCCGGCAACGTGCTGCGCCCGGAGACCGCGGTGAAGCTGTCGCTGCGCCTGCCGCCGACGCTGGACGGCAAGCGCGCCGGCGAACTGCTGAAAGAGGTGCTGCTGCGCGACCCGCCGTATGGCGCCGAGGTGTCGCTGGCGCTGGAGAAATCCTCCTCCGGCTGGAACGCGCCGGCACAGTCGCCATGGCTGACCGACGCGATCGAATCGGCCTCGCAGGCGGCCTTCGGCAAGCCGGCGATGTACATGGGCGAAGGCGGCTCGATCCCGTTCATGGGCATGCTCGGCGAGAAGTTCCCCGGCGCGCAGTTCATGATCACCGGCGTGCTCGGCCCGCATTCCAACGCACACGGCCCCAACGAGTTCCTGCACATCCCGATGGGCAAGCGGGTCACCGCCTGCGTGTCGCGGGTGATTGCGGCCCACCACGCCGCCAGCCTGCGCGGCGAGACCACCGGCAGCGCCGCGGTGGCCGGCGGCGAGCAGCATGGCGGGCACGGCTGCTGTTGAGAGGCCGGGATTGGGGAGTCGGGATTGGGGATTGGCGGAGCCGGTTTCCTGGCTGCCTGACTTCCCTGGTTTGCTGCAGGAGAGGCGTCGGTCCAAACGCGACGCCTCATCCGTGGCGTGATCGCTGGGTAGCGTGAGCGGCCAGCCCCGTTGGGCTGGGCCGCCTGCGCGGCGCACGCAAGCATCGACGCCATCACCGTCGATCTGGCACGATCCGACGCTGATTCCCCTCCGCGTCCGGAATGCTCTCCATGCACACTCTGTTCGGCAGCGACAGCTGGCTCTACATCATCCTGGTGGGCTTCGTGGTCGGCCTGCTGGCGCGTTTCCTCGGCCCCAGCAGCGGGCGCTCCGGCTGCCTGTTCACCGTGCTGCTGGGCATCGCCGGCGCGTTGCTGGCCGGCTGGTTCGGCCACTACATGGGCTGGTACAGCCGCGGCGAGCCGGCGGGCTTCCTCGGTGCGCTGCTCGGCGCCATCGCCCTGCTCGCCTTGCTGCGGCTGTTCTCCAGCAAACGCTGAGGCACGCGGCGCCGCTCGCCATGGCGGCGGCGCCCGTTTACGCTGTGCGGCTCGTTTCCGCCACAGCCTGCCGATGAGCGCCAGCCCGACCGTTCCCGATGTCCTTGCGGCACGCGCCGCGCACCGCCTGGCCTGGGCGCGCACGGCCCTCGACGATGCACAGGCGACGCTGGAGCGCGCCTCGGTGGACGCCGGCCAGCGCAGCTACTGGCGCAGCCACGGCCGCGGCATCAGCCGCATTGTGATGGATTCGCCGCCGGACCTGGAAGACGTGCGGCCGTGGCTGCGCATGCACGCCCTGCTGCAGGGCGGCGGGGTACGGGTGCCGGAAATCCTGGCGCAGGACGCGGAGGCCGGTTTCCTGCTGCTGGAAGACCTGGGGCAACCGACCCTGGCACAACGCCTGGACACGACCACGGCGGACGCGCACTTCGACGCGGCGCTCGGCCAGTTGCTGCGGCTGCAGGCCATCGCGCCGCCGCCGGGACTGGGCGTGTTCGGCGAGGCGCTGCTGCAACGCGATGCCGGGCTGTTCGAAGACTGGTTCCTGCAGCGCCACCTGGGGATCACCCTGGAGGCCGACGAGCGCGCAGCCCTGCACGGGGTGCAGCGCCAGCTCATGGACAACGCGCTGGCGCAACCGCAGGTGCTGGTGCATCGCGACTTCATGCCGCGCAACCTGATGCCGGCAGCCGACGGCCCGGCGGTGCTGGACTTCCAGGACTGCGTGGTCGGGCCGGTGGCCTACGACCCGGTCAGCCTGTTCAAGGACACCACGGTCAGCTGGCCGCTGGCGCAGGTGGACGCCTGGCTGGCCGGTTATCACGCGCGCGCGCTGCAGGCCGGGATCCCGGTGCCGCCGCTGGCGCAGTTCCTGCGCGACGCCGAATGGATGGGCATCCAGCGCCACCTGAAGAACCTGGGCATCTTCGCGCGGCTCAACTACCGCGACGGCAAGGCCTGGTACCTGGACAACGTACCGCGCTTCATCGCCTACCTCGACGAGGCGTTGCCGCGGCACCCCAGCCTGCAGCCGCTGGCGCAGTTGCTGCAGACGCGGATCAAGCCGGCCCTGGCGCAGCGCGCGGCGGCCGGCGCATGAAGGCGCTGATCTTCGCCGCCGGCCTGGGCGAGCGCATGCGTCCGCTGACCGCGCACACGCCCAAGCCGCTGCTGGCGGTGGGCGGCACGCCGCTGATCGTCTGGCACCTGCGCAAGCTTGCCGCGCTCGGCGTGCGCGAGGTGGTGATCAACACCTCCTGGCTGGCCGAACAGTTCCCGCAGACGCTCGGTGACGGCAGCGCGTTCGGGCTGCACATCGCCTATTCCTACGAAGGCGCCACGCCGCTGGAAACCGGCGGCGGCATGCTGCACGCGCTGCCGCTGCTCGGCGAGGCGCCGTTCCTGCTGGTCAACGGCGACATCTGGACCGACTTCGATTTCGCCCGGCTGGCGCCGGAGCCGCCCGGCCTGGCGCAACTGGTGCTGGTGGACCCGCCGGCCTATGCCGCGCACGGCGATTTCGCCCTGCAGGACGACGGGCACGTGCACAACGCCGGCGACCCGCTGCTGACCTACGCCGGCATCGGCATGTACCGCCCGGCCCTGCTGCGCGACTGGCAGACCATCGCCGCGCCGGCACCCGCCGCGTCCGGCGCGCCGCCCCGCTTCTCGGTGGTACCGCTGCTGCGCGCGCAGGCCGAACAGGGGCGCCTGCACGGTCTGCGGCACTACGGCCGCTGGACCGATGTGGGGACGCCGCAGCGGTTGGCAGAATTGGATGAGGTGCTGGGAATCGGGAATGGGGAATCGGGAATGGGGAAAAGCTGAGCCCCGCGAGCTTCGGCAGCCTCAACCGCGGCATGTGTTGTCGCTCACCCCAGATCGCAGGTTCAAATCCTGCCCCCGCCACTATCTTTGCCTGCAGCGGCAATCAGTGCATCGATTGCAACTGCTTTTTGCTTTTCCGGCTTCTGCGTACTGCTTCAGTTTTGGCGCTTCAGCTTTTCCCCATTCCCGATTCCCCACTCCCCATTCCCAGCCTCCGCAAGAACGGCACCGTCACCCGCCGCTGCGCCGCCAGCGATTCGCGGTCCAGGCGCTCCAGCAGGCCGATCAGGCCGGCCAGGTCGCGTCCGGCATGGGTCAGCAGCCAGTCGATCGCCGCGTCTTCCAGCACCAGGCCGCGGCGCTGGGCGCGTTCGCGCAGGACCGCGGCACGACCGGTGTCGTCCAGCGGAGCCAGCGCGATGCGGGTGCACTGCGACAGCCGCGAGCGCAGATCCGGCAGGCTGAGCGCCAGGCCGTCGGGCATCGCCTGCGCGGTGTACAGCAGGGTCACCCCGGCGCTGCGCGCGCGGTTGTGGAAATCGAACAGCGCCACTTCGTCCTCGCGCTGCCCGGCGATCGCTTCCAGGCCGTCGAGGGCGACCAGGTTGCGTCCTTCCAGCGCCTCCAGCGCATCGCGCAGGCGCCCGGCGGCCGCCTGCAGCGGCAGGTAGGCGGCGCTGCGCCCGGCCTGTTCGGCGGCCGCGCACACCGCCAGGGCCAGATGGGTCTTGCCGGTGCCGGCGGGGCCGGACAGGTACACCCAGTCGTCGGCGGCGCCGTCGGCCACCGCCTGCAGCTGCGCCAGCAGCCCGTCCGGCGCGCCCAGATAGCGGTCCAGGCGCTGTTCCGGCGGATAGCGCAAAGCCAGCGGCAGTTGCGGCACGCTCACGGCTGGTCGGGGCTGCGCGGCGGCAGTTCGATGATGGTGGTGCGCTCGGTGACGGTGTCCAGCAGGATCGCCGACTTCTCGCCCGCGTACAGCTCGCTCTGCCGGTACTGCTCGTGCAGGTAGTGCAGCAGCACGTTGGCCACCGCCGCCACCGGCAAGGCCAGCAGCATGCCGAGGAAACCGAACAGCTGGCCGCCGGCCATCACCGCAAAGATCACCGCCACCGGATGCAGGCCGATCTTGTCGCCGACGATGCGCGGGGTCAGCACGTAGCTCTCCAGCAACTGGCCGACGGTGAACACCACGCCGACCAGGATCAGCAACTGCAGGTCGAAGCCCTTGGCCTGCACCAGCGCGGCCAGCACCGCCAGCAGGATGCCGGTGGTGGCGCCCAGGTAGGGAATGAAGCTGATCAGGCCGGCCACGATGCCGATCAACAGGCCGAGCTTGAGCCCGACCAGGGTCAGGCCGCCGGCGTAGATCACGCCCAGCGCCAGCATCACCAGGAACTGGCCGCGGATGAACGCGCCCAGCACCTCGTTGGACTGCTGCGCCAGGCGGGTGATCGTGCCGACGTGGTTGCGCGGAATGGTGGCGGCGACGCGCGCGACCAGCAGGTCCCAGTCGCGCAGGAAGTAGAAGGTCAGGATCGGCAGCAGCACCAGGTTGACCACCCAAGTCACCATCGCGAAGCCCGAGCGCGACAGGTAGCCGAAGAAGGTCGCGGCGACGCCGCCGGCCTGCTGCCAGTGCCCGCGGATCCAGTCGATCAGCCGCTCCGGGTCCAGCCAGGCCATCAATTCCAGCCCGGTCTTCTGCTCGGCCCACGGGATCGCGGTGCCGATGAACCAGTCGCGCGCCTGCGGCAGCACGTCGATGAAGGTGACGATCTGCCGCTCCAGCATCGGCACCAGGATCACCAGCGCCAGCACCAGCAGCAGGACCATCAGCACGAACACCAGGGTCACCGCCATGTTGCGCGAGCGCCCGGCGCGCTCCAGGCGGTCCACCAGCGGATCGCCGAGCCAGCCGAGCAGCAGCGCCAGCACGAACGGGGTCAGGATCGGCGCCAGCAGCCACACCACCCACAGCACGCCGACGATCACCGCCGTCCATTTCAGGCGGCGCAGGAACAGCGCGATCTCGGCTTCGGGCGACAACGTCATTTGAGGCGGTACTCCGTCGGCTCGCTGTTGAGGATCACCGGACCCTCGACCGGCGCGACCACCGGCTGCAGCGCACCGTCCGGGCCGAGCATGCGGTTCAGGCCGGACACGCCGCTGAGCAGGTCCAGATCCAGTTCCAGGCGATCGCCGTCGGCGCGGATCGGCACGATGCGGCGCACCACCGAGGCGTTCTGCAGCGCGGCGGAGGCGCGCAGGTAGTCGTCGGCGCTGCGGATGCCGGTGATCACCACGCGGTAGATCCCGGCCGGGCCGGCGCTGACCGCCTTGGCGTAGCGCTTGACCAGGGCGTCGGCGGCACCGTCGGCGCCGCTGGCCATGGCGCGGCGCGCGTCGGCGTCGCTGGCCGACCAGGTGGACAGTACCTTGCCGCCGTCGACGAAGGTCCAGTCGGCGGTCCAGCCGCCGGCCTTGCCGCGGTAGAGCTTGCCGATCAGCTGCATCGGCGGGCTGTAGCGCGACGAGGCGCTGGCCACCGCGGCGGTGTCCTGGCGCCAGATCGCGCCGGCCAGGGCCTGCTCGGCGGCGTTGCCGGTGGGCAGACCCAGGCGGAAGCCGCGCTCGATCGCGCGGTCGAGCAGGCTGCGCGCGGCATTGGACTGCTGCACACCGACCAGGCGTGGGCCGCTGCCGTCGTCGATGGCCAGCCACACGACCGGCTTGGGCCGCGGCTGCGGCCACACCGGCAGGCCCAGCGCCGCGGCCAGGCCGTCCACGTCCTGCGGGCGGAAGCGCGCCACCAGGATGGTGCGGAAGGTCGGCGCGCCGCTCGGCGAGGTGCCCTGGTCCTGGCGGTAGTCGAAGGTATCCACCAGGTTCTTGGCGTTGCGCAGCGCCTGGGTCACCCCGGGCCGCGACATCACGCCCTTGTCGCCGGAGATCTTGCCCAGCACCACGCCGAGCGCGCGGGACAGCGCGCCGTTGCGGTCGCCCTCGCTCTGGCTGTTGACCGGCACTTCGGCATCGTAGGGGCCGGTAGCGCCGGCCACGTCGCCCTCGGTGCGCAGCTCGGCCTGGGCCAGGGCGGTCGCGGCGGGCAGGCACAGCGCGAAAGACAGGAGGAAGGCAAGGCTGCGGCGCATGAAGGGTCCAGTACTCGGCGTATCCGGGGCGAATTGTTGCCCGAATGCGGGCCTAGCGCCAATGCGGCCTGTTAAAATCGCCGTCTTTCCGCCGACCCCGCCGCCCGTGACCACTTCCCAGCCCCCCGCCGCCGCCCCGTTGACCTACCGCGACGCCGGCGTCGACATCGATGCCGGCAACGCCGTCGTCGAACGCATCAAGCCCCTGGTCAAGCGCAGTTTCCGCCCCGAGGTGATGGGCGGGCTGGGCGGCTTCGGCGCGCTGTTCGACCTGTCCGGCAAGTACCGCGAGCCGGTCCTGGTATCCGGCACCGACGGCGTCGGTACCAAGCTGAAGCTGGCGCAGCAGCTCGGCCGCCACGACACGATCGGCATCGACTTGGTCGGCATGTGCGTCAACGACGTGCTGGTGCAGGGCGCCGAGCCACTGTTCTTCCTGGACTACTTCGCCACCGGCAAGCTCGACGTGGAGACCACCGTGGCGGTGGTCGGCGGCATCGCCCGTGGCTGCGAACTGGCCGGCTGCGCGCTGATCGGCGGCGAAACCGCGGAAATGCCCGACATGTACCCGCCGGGCGAGTACGACCTGGCCGGTTTCACCGTCGGCGCGGTGGAGAAGTCGCAGTTGCTCGACGGCGCCCGGGTGCGCCAGGGCGACGTGCTGATCGGCATCGCCTCCTCCGGCCCGCATTCCAACGGCTACTCGCTGATCCGCCGCATCTACGACCGCGCCGGGCGCCCGGCCGAGTTGCAGGTGGGCGGCGTGGCCCTGGCCGACGCGCTGATGGCGCCGACCGCCCTGTACGTCAAGCCGATCCTGTCGCTGCTGCGCGACCAGGGCGAAGGCATCCACGCCATGGCGCACATCACCGGCGGCGGCCTGACCGAGAACATCATCCGCGTCATCCCGGACGGCCTGGGCCTGGACATCCGCGCCAGCGCCTGGACCCTGCCGCCGGTGTTCGAGTGGCTGCAGCGCGAAGGCGCGGTGGCCGACAGCGAGATGTGGCGCACCTTCAACTGCGGCATCGGCTTCGTGCTGGTCGCCGCGCCGGAGCAGGTGGCCGCCCTGGAACGCAGCCTGGACAGCCTGGGCCTGGCGCACTGGCAGATCGGCGCGGTCGTGGCCGCCGCGGACGCCGGCGAACGCGTCCACATCGGCTGAGCCGCGTGGCGGCAGCCAAGTGCGCCTGGCGGGCCACGTGCCGGTTCGGTGCGGCGCTGCCGGCAGCGGCGTTCCTGCCCGACACGGTGTCGGGCCGGCGGCCGCTGCAGGCGCGGCACCGTCCGTCCGCCAGTGCCCTGCCCCGGACGTTCGCCCGATGACGCTTCGCCTCGCCGTGCTCGCCTCCGGCCGCGGGTCCAACCTGCAGGCCATCCTCGCCGCGATCGCCGCCGGCACCCTCGACGCCGAGGTGGTCGGCGTGTTCGGCGATCGCCCCGAGGCGCCGGCGCTGGCCATGGTCGCGCCGGACCGGCGCTGGTCGGCGCGGCCCAAGACCTTCCCCGACCGCGCCGCATTCGACCAGGCACTGGGCGACGCCGTCGCCGCGGTACAGCCGGACTGGGTGGTGTGCGCCGGCTACATGCGCATCCTCGGCGCCGGCATCGTGCAGCGCTTCGGCGGGCGCCTGCTCAACATCCACCCTTCGCTGCTGCCCAAGTACCGTGGCCTGCACACGCATGCGCAGGCCTTGGCGGCCGGCGACGCCGAACACGGCGCCAGCGTACATTTCGTGGTGCCGGAACTGGACGCCGGCGCGGTGATCGCACAGGTGCGGGTGCCGGTGCAGGCCGGCGACGGTCCCGACGACCTGGCGCAGCGCCTGCTGCCGCGCGAGCACCGGCTGCTGTGCGCGGTGCTGCGGCTGGCGGCGGCGGGCCGCCTGGCTGAACGGGACGGCAAGGTCTGGCTGGACGGTCAGTGCCGGTTTAGTCCGCTGCGCCTAGATTGCGACGACGTGCTGCTTCCCTGAATGCGCTGCCGCACCCGTCCGCGGCCCCTCCCCTCCTCCCTCCCGCTCACGCCAGCCGATCCCATGAAGCTCGCTCCGCGTCCGTTCGCCTTCCTCGTCGCGTCCGGCCTCGGCCTGCTGGCGCCCATCGTCGGCGCGCAGGTCGCGCCGGCGCCCGCCGCGCAGCCGGCACCGCAGACCGCCCCGGCTCCGGCCGCGCCCGCCATCGCCACCCCTGCGCCAGCCGCCGCCTCGCCAGCGCTGCCCGCCGAGGCATGGACGCCGCCGCCGCTGCAGCCGTTCGTCGCCACCTACGATGCCCTGTACAAGGGCAAGCCGGCCGGCGACGCGCGCATGGACGTGGTCCATACCGGCGGCGACCAATGGCGGGTCGACCTGGGCGTGCACGGCCGCAGCGGTTTCGCCAGCATCCTCGGCCTGAACATCGAGCAGAGCACGGTGTTCACGGTGGAGGACGGCCGCTACGTTCCGCAGAGCCAGAGCACGGTCAAGAAGGCGGTGTTCTTCGGCAAGAAGGTCACCGGCGTGTACGACTGGAAACAGGGCGTGGCGCGCTGGGACGGCGACCTGAAGAAGGACCGGCAGGCGCCGATTCCGCTGCAACCCGGCGACCAGAGCGCGCTGCTGCTCAACCTCTCGCTGATGCGCGACGCGCAGCCGGGCAAGACCATGACCTACCGCTTCGTCGACGTCGGCCGGGTGCGCGAACATGTCTACCGCGCCGCCGACCAGACCGAGACCGTGCAGGTCGGCGACATCAGCTACGACGCATTGCGGGTGTCGCGTACCAACGGCGGCCGCAATGAGACCATCCTGTGGATCGCCAACGGCGTGCCGACGCCGGTGCGCATCCTGCAGCGCGAAGACGGCGAAGACCGCATCGACCTGCGCCTGACCGAATACCAAGGAGCCTGACCATGACCCGCATCGCCCGCCCGCTGACCGCCCTCGCCGCCGCCCTGCTGGCCACGGCCAGCCTGCCCGCCCTGGCCCTGGAGCCGTTCACCGCGGACTACCAGGCGAGCTACATGGGCATGCAGGCCAACGGCGTGATGACGCTGGCCAAGGAAGGCGGCAACCGCTGGCGCTACAGCCTGGCGATCAAGAACCAGGTCGCCGACCTCAGCCAGAGCACCGTGTTCGAGGAAAAGGGCGGGCAGTTGCGTCCGCTCAGCAGCGACGACCGCTCGGTGTTCCTGATCAAGAAGAAGGCGGTGACGGCCAACTACGACTGGAGCACCGGCCAGGCGACCTGGGGCGGCGACCTCAAGCCCGACCGCCGCGGCCCGGTGAAGCTGCAGCCGGGCGACATGGACGCGCTGCTGATCAACCTGGCGATCGCCCGCGACGTCAACGCCGGCAAGACCCCGAGCTACCGCATGGTCGACGAGGGCCGCGCCAAGCCGATGACCTATCGCGTCGCCGGCAAGGAAGCGGTCACCGTCAACGGCAAGACCGAGCAGGCGACCAAGGTCAGCCGTACCGACGGCTCCAAGGAAATCGTGGCCTGGATCGTGCCGGACATGCCCGTGCCGGTGCGCATCCTGCAGCGCGAGAACGGCCAGGACGCGTTGGACCTGACCATCAAGGCGTTGCGCTGAGGGGCCGGGATTGGGGAATCGGGATTGGGGAATCGCAACAGCGGCTCCCCGCCTGGGGTTTTTCCCCATGTAGGAGCGGCTTCAGCCGCAGTGAAGCCGGGAATGGGGAGTGGGGATTGGGGAATCGCAACAGCAATTCCCCGGGCGTGGTGTTTCCCATGTGGGAGGGGCTTCAGCCCCGACGCGCGGATGCGAATCGTCTTGCGGAAGCCAGCTGGCGGCTTGCAGCAGACCCTAGGCGCGCGTCGACTTCTATCCACGGCACATAGCGCATGACGACGGGCCGTGCCTTTCTCTACCCCACTCCTAACGCGGGCGCCGCCTAGGCAGCGCCCTGCCCCACGCCGTTACTTCTTCTCCGCCGGCGCGGCCTTGAAGGTCGTGCGGCAATCCACGCGGATCTGCGCGCCGCTGCTGCGCCAGTAGAACGTGCTGCACTCGCGCGGGCCGTTCTGGGTGCGGCTCACGCCGACCGCGTAGAACGACTGCCAGATCTCGTCGCGGGTGACCTGGCCGTCGCCGTTCCAGTCCATGTCGCGCTCTTCGATGCCCTGGGTGATGGCGATGCCGGTGTACCAGGCATAGCCGACCCAGGCCAGCAGCACCACCACGATCGCCAGCAACATTTTGCGCCGGCGGCTGAAGCGGCCGCTGAGGATCATGCGACGCGCCGGATGGACGCGCCCAGCGCCCCCAGCTTCTCCTCGATGTTCTCGTACCCCCGGTCCAGGTGGTAGATGCGGTCGATGGTGGTGTCGCCGTCGGCGACCAGGCCGGCCAGGATCAGCGAGGCCGACGCGCGCAGGTCGGTGGCCATCACCGGCGCGCCGCTGAGCCGCTCGCTGCCGCGCACGATCGCGGTATGCCCTTCGATCTGGATGTCCGCGCCCAGGCGGAGCAGCTCGTTGACGTGCATGAAACGGTTCTCGAAGATCGTTTCGTTGATCACGCCGACGCCGTCGGCCACGCAATTGAGCGCCATGAACTGCGCCTGCATGTCGGTGGGGAACGCCGGATACGGCGCGGTGGTCAGGCTGACCGCGCGCGGGCGCTTGCCGTGCATGTCCAGGCGGATCCAGTCCTCGCCGGTCTCGATGCTGGCGCCGGCCTCGGTGAGCTTGTCCAGCACCGCGTCGAGGGTGTCGGCGCGCGCGCGGCGCACGGTGACGCTGCCGCCGGTCATCGCCGCGGCGACCAGGAAGGTGCCGGTCTCGATGCGGTCCGGCAGCACCGCGTGGCGGCCGCCGGACAGGCGCTCCACGCCGTGCACCACGATGCGCGAGGTGCCCGCGCCTTCGATCTTCGCGCCCAGCGCGATCAGGCAGTCGGCCAGGTCGCTGACCTCCGGCTCCATCGCCGCGTTCTCCAGCACGGTGGTGCCGTCGGCCAGGGCCGCGGCCATCAGCACGTTCTCGGTGCCGGTGACGCTGACCATGTCGAACACGTAGCGGCCACCCTTGAGCCGGCCATTGCTGCTGGCCTTGATGTAGCCGTTTTCGACGCTGATTTCCGCGCCCAGCGCCTGCAGGCCCTTGATGTGCTGGTCGACCGGCCGCGAACCGATCGCGCAGCCGCCCGGCAGCGACACTTCGGCCGCGCCGAACTTGGCCAGCAGCGGGCCCAGCACCAGGATCGAGGCGCGCATGGTGCGCACCAGTTCGTACGGGGCGACGTGCTGGTGGACCTTGCGCGGGTCGACGGTGATCGCGCTGCCGCGCGAGAGCGTGCCTTCGTCGATGGTGACTTCCGCGCCCAGCTCGCCGAGCAGCTTCACCGTGGTGATCACGTCGTGCAGTTGCGGCACGTTGGTGATCTCCACCGGCGCATCGGCCAGCAGGGTCGCGCAGAGGATGGGCAGCACGGCGTTCTTGGCGCCGGAAATGTTCACTTCACCGTGCAGCGCGTTGCCGCCGGTCACTACGATTTTGGCCATGGGTCTCGTGGGGGAAAAGGAAAAGGGGAGAAACGGGCGCGCGGTGGCTCAGCCGGCGGCGCGCTCGGCCTGCTCGGGGGTCAGGGTGTTCAGGGCCAGCGCGTGGATCGCGCCGCCCATCAGATCGCCCAGGGTGGCGTAGACCATGCGATGGCGCGCCAGCGGCAGCTTGCCGGCGAAGGCGTCGCTGACCACGGTGGCCTCGAAGTGCACGCCGTCGTCGCCCTGCACCTGCACGCGCGCGCCCGGCAGGCCGGCCTCGATGAGTTTACGGATGGTATCGGCGTCCACCGGGCTTTCCTCCTAAAATGGTCGGCCATTCTACCCTCCGACCGGCACCCGCATGGATGTATCGCCCCTGTCTCCCACGACGCCCGACGACGCCGGCCTGATCGCCAGCGGCCGCCGCGTGGTCGAGATCGAGCAGGCCGCACTGGCGGCGGTCGGCGCCCGCATCGGTGCCGAGTTCGCGGCCGCGTGCCGGTTGATCCTGGGCTCGCGCGGGCGCGTGGTCGCCACCGGCATGGGCAAGTCCGGCCACGTCGCGCGCAAGATCGCCGCCACCCTCGCCTCCACCGGCACCCCGGCGTTCTTCGTGCACCCGGGCGAGGCCGGGCATGGCGACCTGGGCATGATCACCGACGCCGACGTGGTCCTGGCGCTGTCCTACTCCGGCGAGTCCGACGAGATCCTGATGCTGCTGCCTGTGCTCAAGCGCCAGGGCAACGCGGTGATCGCGATGACCGGCCGCCCTCAGTCCACGCTGGCGCGCGAGGCCGACCTGCACCTGGACGTCAGCGTGCCGGCCGAGGCCTGCCCGCTGGACCTGGCGCCGACCTCCAGCACCACCGCCTCGCTGGCGCTGGGCGATGCATTGGCGGTGGCGCTGCTGGACGCGCGCGGCTTCACCGCCGACGACTTCGCCCGCTCGCACCCGGCCGGCAGCCTCGGCCGGCGCCTGCTGCTGCACATCACCGACGTCATGCACCGCGGCGACGAACTGCCCAAGGTGCGCGAGGACGCCAGCCTCAGCGAGGCGCTGGTGGAGATGAGCCGCAAGCGCCTGGGCATGACCGCAGTGGTCGACGCCGACGACCGCCTGCTTGGGCTGTTCACCGACGGCGACCTGCGCCGCGCTCTGGACAGCGCGCTGGACGTGCGCCAGACCCGCATCGCCGAGGTGATGACCCGGCAGCCGCGCACCATCGGCGCCGACCAGCTCGCCGCCGAGGCCGCACGGCTGATGGAGACCCATCAGATCAACGGCCTGATCGTGGTCGACGCGGCCGGCCGCGCGGTCGGCGCGCTCAACATTCACGACCTGTTGCGCGCCAGAGTGGTTTAACAGGCTGAACCCGTTCACTGCCCGCGGTGCCCCACACCGCTGGCCCTGGCCGCTGGAAAGCCGGCCTCCCCGCCCCGATATCCCGAACATGCCCTATTCCCCGCTGGCCGACCTCCCCGCCGACCTGATCGACCGCGCCGCCCGGATCCGCCTGGCGTGCTTCGACGTGGACGGCACGCTGACCGACGGCCGCCTGTACTACGACCGCGACGGCAACGAGAGCAAGGCCTTCCACGTGCTCGACGGCCAGGGGCTGGTGCAGTTGCGCCGGCACGGCATCGAGGTGGCGCTGATCACCGCGCGGCCGAGCCTGGCCGCGGAGAAGCGCGGCCAGGAGCTGGGCCTGCTGGTGCAGATCGGGGTCAAGGACAAGCGCGCCGGCGTGCAGGCCCTGTGCGACGAGCGCGGCATCGGCCTGGAGCAGGTCTGCTTCATGGGCGATGACCTGCCCGACCTGGCGCCGCTGCGCGTGGTCGGCCTGGCGGTGGCCCCGGCCAACGCCCACCCCTGGACCGCCGAACACGTGCACTGGACCACCCGTGCCCGCGGCGGCGAAGGCGCGGCGCGCGAACTGTGCGACGTGCTGCTGGCCGCCCAGGGCCACGTCCCCACCCTGCTGCAGGAGCATGGCGCATGAACTGGCGCACCACCCTCGGCGGCCTGCTGCTGGTCGGGGCGCTGATCAGCGGCTGGTCGGCCTGGAACCAACGCAGCAAGCCGAGCCGCAACCCTTCCGACGAAGCCAGCGTGGACTACATCGCCCGCGACTTCGAGATCGTCAGCCTGGACAAGCAGGGCAAGGAAGCGATGACCCTGCGCGCGCCGCAGATGGAACGCAGCCGCGCCGACCAGACGATGTCGATCGTGACCCCGCTGTTCCTGCTGCCCGACGCCAACGGCCAGCACTGGGAAATGCGCAGCAAGACCGGCTGGGTCAGCGCCAACGGCGACGAACTGCGCCTGCGCGGCGACGTCGCCGGCGACAGCCCCAAGGTGCCCAGCATCCCGCCCACCACCTTCCGTACCCAGAGCCTGGACGTCTTCCCGCAGACCAACAGCGCGCGCACCGCCGACCCGGTCACCATGACCCGGCCCGGTATGATGCAGACCGGCGTCGGCTTCCAGGTCGACCTGAAATCCCGGCAGTACAAGCTCCTTTCACAGGTCAAGTCCCGTTATGAACCGAATGCTGCCCGCTAAGCTCGCCCTGCTCGCCCTGCTGCTGCCGACCCTGGCGCTGGCCAAGTCGACCGACCGCAACCAGCCGATGGACATCAAGTCCGATGCGCAGGACGGCAACATGATGGCCGACGACGGCAAGGTCCGTTTCTTCGGCAACGTCGTGATCACCCAGGGCACGCTGGAAATCCATGCCGATACCGCCGACCTGTTCCGCAAGAACGGCGACATCGACCGTGTCGTCCTGACCGGCAAGCAGGCCACCCTGAAGCAGGAACTGGACGACGGTTCGCCGATGGACGCGGTCGCCGACAACATCGACTACAAGGTGCCGACCGACACGGTGATCCTCACCGGCAATTACCGGATGACCTCGCCCAAGGGCACCAACGCCGGCCAGCGCATGGTCTACAACACCAAGAGCGGCGACATGCAGGGCGGCGGCGACGGCACGCGCGTGCACACGGTGATCCAGCCGAAGAACGCGGCCGCTGCGCCGGCCGGCACGCCTGCGAACGGCGCCAAGCCCGCCGCCAAGCCTGCCGCGACGCCCGCAAAGGCTACCAAGCCGACCAAGCAAGGAGGCCAGTGATGCTGCTCGCCGAAGGCTTGCGCAAGCGCTACAAGCAGCGCGAAGTGGTGCGCGACTTCGCGCTGACCCTGGAGGCCGGCGAAGTGGTCGGCCTGCTCGGCCCCAACGGTGCCGGCAAGACCACCTGCTTCTACATGATCGTCGGCCTGGTCGACGCTGATGCCGGGCGCATCGTGCTCGACGGCAACGACATCACCGCGCTGCCGATGTACAAGCGCGCCAAGCTCGGCGTCGGCTACCTGCCGCAGGAACCATCGGTGTTCCGCAAGCTCAGCGTCGCCGACAACATCCGCCTGGTGCTGGAACTGCGCGAGGATCTGGACAATGCCGGCCAGGAACGCGAACTGGTGGCGCTGCTGGACGAACTGCAGATCAGCCACGTCGCCGACCAACTCGGCGCCAGCCTCTCTGGCGGTGAGCGCCGCCGCTGCGAAATCGCCCGCGCGCTGGCGGCCAAGCCGCGGCTGATGCTGCTCGACGAACCCTTCGCCGGCGTCGACCCGATCTCGGTCGGCGAAATCCAGCGCATCGTCACCCACCTCAAGCAGCGCGGCATCGGCGTGCTCATCACCGACCACAACGTGCGCGAAACCTTGGGAATCTGCGACCGGGCGTATATCCTCAACGAGGGCAGCGTGTTGGCGCAGGGGGCGCCGGAAGCGCTGCTGGCCAACAGCGACGTGCGCCGCGTCTACCTCGGGGAAACCTTCAGGCTCTGACCGCGCACGCGCCGGCTACGCTCCTTCCGCGCTCGGTACAGGCATGAAAGCACGGCTGCAGACATCGCTGGGACAGCACCTGGTCATGACGCCGCAGTTGCGTCAGGCGATCAAGCTGTTGCAGATGTCCAGCGCCGAGCTGGAAGTGGAGATCGCCGAGGCGGTGGAGAGCAATCCGCTGCTGGAATGGTCCGAGGACGCCGCACCGGCGTTCGAACGCAGCGAAGGCGCCGACCAAGGGCTTGACCACGCGGCAGGCGACACACGCAGCGACGGCGATGGCGACCGCGGCGAGGCCGCGCCGGCCAGCGACGGCGCCGACTGGTCCGACACCGAATCGGCCTGGAGCGGCGGCGGCGGCGGTTCGTTCGACGACGACGACCTGGGCAGCGCGGCCGAGCGCGTGGCCGAGCCGGATACCCTGATCGACCACCTGCTGTGGCAGTTGCACCTGTCGCCGCTGTCCGCGCGCGACCGCAGCATCGGCGCGGCGCTGATCGATGCGCTGGACGACGACGGCTACCTGCGCGAGCCGCTGGCCGCGATCGCCGAGACCCTGCGCCCGGACATCGCCGCCGAGGAGGACGAGATCCTCACCGTGCTGCACCAGATCCAGCGCTTCGACCCGGCCGGCATCGCCGCGCGCACCCTGGGCGAATGCCTGACCCTGCAACTGGACACCCTGCCCGAGGACACGCCGGGGCTGGCGCTCGCCCGCACCATCGCCCATGGTCCGCTGGAACGGTTGCCGCGCAGCGGCGTGGCCGGGCTGGCCCACGAGCTCAAGCGCCCGACGGCGGAGGTCGACACCGCGGTCGCGCTGCTGCGCTCGCTGGACCCGCGCCCGGGCAAGCAGATCGGCGAACTGGGCAGCGACACATACGTGGTGCCGGACTGCGTGGTCTGGCGCCAGCGCGGGGTGTGGCATGCGGCGCTGTCGACGCACGCCCAGCCCAAGGTCACCATCCACCGCGGCTACGAGCGGCTGATCCGCCAATGCGGCGAAAGCGACGCCGGCTACCTGCGCGGACAACTGCAGGAAGCGCGCTGGCTGCTGAAGAGCCTGGAGGCGCGCGGCGAGACCCTGCTCAAGGTGACCCGCTGCCTGCTGAAACAGCAGGCCGGCTTCCTGGAATTCGGCGAACAGGCACTGCGGCCGCTGACCCTGCGCGAGATCGCCGGCGAACTGGGCCTGCACGAAAGCACCATCTCGCGTGCCATCGCCCGCAAGTACGTGCGCACCCCGCGCGGCACCATCCCGCTGCGCGCCTTCTTCGCCTCGGGCATCGACACCGACAGCGGCGGCGAAGCCTCCAGCACCGCGATCCAGGCGATGATCCGGCGGCTGATCGATGCGGAGAATCCGCGCAAGCCGCTTTCTGACGCCAAGCTGGCCGACCTGCTGAAAAGTGCCGGGGTCCCTGTAGCGCGCCGCACCGTGGCGAAGTATCGTGAGGCCATGAACATTTCCGCCTCCCACGAACGCGTCCGAATCGGCTAGCGGCGGCGGCGATGGTTCATAGGTGTGAAACCCGAACCAAGGAGTATCCGATGCGTATCGAGACCTACGGCCAGCAGATCGAAGTCACCCCCGCCCTGCGCGAGTATGTGGAGACCAAGCTGCAACGGCTGAAGCGACACTACGAGGAAACCATCGAGGTCCGCGCCCAACTGGCGCTGCGCAAGCCCGACCACCACGTCGAGGCCACGGTCAACGTTCCCGGCCGCACCCTGCACGCCGACGCCAGCGCACAGACCATGTACGCGGCGATCGACCTGCTCGCCGACAAGCTGGACCGGCTGATCATCAAGCACAAGGAAAAGAAGCACGACCACCATGCGGCCGAGGTGCGCGACAATCTCGCGTGATCCTCCCCACGTTGCGCCGCCATGCCCTTGACCGATCTGATGGCGGCCGTCAGCACCCAGGTGCTTCCGGCCGCCGATCGCGACACCCTGCTGCACACCGCCGCCGGTCTGCTGGCCTGCCAGCAGGCCGGCGCCGATGAACTCTTCGCCAGCCTGCGCGAGCGCGAACAGCTCGGCAGCACCGCCATCGGCCATGGGATCGCCATCCCGCACGGCCGCGCGCCGGACCTGGAGGCCCCACGCGGCGCGCTGCTGCGCCTGCAACAGCCGATCGATTTCGACGGCCAGGGCACCCTGGTCGACCTGATCTTCGCCATGGCGGTCCCGGCGCACTACACCCACCAACACCTGATGCTGCTGTCCGAACTGGCCGAGCAGTTCTCCATCGAAGAGTTCCGCGACGCCCTGCGCAACGCGCCGGATGCCGCCGCACTGTATGCGCTGCTCGGCGGCGCGCCACGGGCCGCCGCATGAACACCAGCATCGACGCACGCGAACTCTTCGACCAGCAGCGCGACCGCCTGGGCCTGCGCTGGATTGCCGGGCACAAGGGCGAACACCGGGTGCTGGAGGCCGGCAATGCGGTCTCGCGGCGTCCGTCGCTGGCCGGCTATCTCAACACCATCTATCCCAACAAGGTGCAGATCCTCGGCACCGAGGAGTTGGCCTGGCTGGACTCGCTGGACGCGCGCCAGCGCTGGGAGACCATCGAGAAGATCGTGCAGGTGCGGCCGCTGGCGCTGGTGGTCACCAAGAACCAGTCGTGCCCGGAAGACCTGCGCGCGGCCGCCGACGAATCCGATACGCCGCTGTGGGTCTCGCCCAAGCGCGGCCATGAGCTGCTCAATCACCTGTCCTACCACCTGGCACGCACGCTGGCGCCGCGGGTGATCCTGCATGGCGTGTTCATGGAGATCTACTCGATCGGCGTGCTGATCACCGGCGAGGCCGGTTCGGGCAAGAGCGAGCTAGCGCTGGAACTGCTCAGCCGCGGCCACCGCCTGGTCGCCGACGACGCGCCCGAATTCACCCAGATCGCCCCCGACGTGCTCGACGGCACCTGCCCGGAACTGCTGCAGGACCTGCTGGAAGTGCGTGGGCTGGGCGTGCTGAACGTGCGCGAGATGTTCGGCGACACGGCTGTAAAGAAGAACAAGTACCTTCGGCTCATCGTGCACCTGACCCGGCCCATGACCGAGCCCACGCCCCACGGCTACGAGCGCCTCACCGGCGATTCCGGTACCCGCCACGTGCTGGACCTGGACGTACCGCTGATCACCCTGCCGGTGATGCCCGGCCGCAACCTGGCGGTGCTGACCGAGGCCGCCACGCGCCTGCACATCCTGCGCACCAAGGGCATCGACCCGGCGGCGATGTTCATCGCCCGCCACAGCAACCTGCTGGAGCGGCGCAAT
Source organism: Xanthomonas indica (assembly GCF_040529045.1). Classification (NCBI taxonomy): domain Bacteria; kingdom Pseudomonadati; phylum Pseudomonadota; class Gammaproteobacteria; order Lysobacterales; family Lysobacteraceae; genus Xanthomonas; species Xanthomonas indica. The sequence continues at coordinate 3,825,700 of NZ_CP131914.1, forward strand.
CCATGACCGCCGGCGCCAACACCTCCACCCTGGTCATCGTCAGCGGCCTGTCCGGCTCCGGCAAGTCGGTGGCGCTGAAGACCTTCGAGGACCTGGACTACTACTGCGTCGACAACCTGCCGGTGGAACTGCTGCCGGCCTTCGTCAAGAGCCTGGTGCGCGAGGATGCCGGCCCCAGCAAGCTGGCGGTGGGCATCGACGTGCGCAGCCGCCACAGCGACCTGACCCAGCTCTCGCGCTGGCGCGAGGCGGTGGCGCAGTTCGGCCTGGACGCGCGCCTGCTGTTCTTCGACGCCAACGACGAGGCACTGATCAAGCGCTACGCCGACACCCGCCGGCGCCATCCGCTGTCGCACCAGGGCCTGTCGCTGCCGGAGGCGATCGAGCGCGAGCGCGCCCTGACCGAGCCGCTGCGCGAGGCGGCCGACGCGGTGATCGACACCAGCACGCTCAACGTGCACCAGCTGCGCCGGCGGGTCACCACCGAGTTCGCGCTGTCCGCCGAGAACACCCTGTCGCTGCTGTTCGAGTCCTTCGCCTACCGGCGTGGCGTACCGGCCGAGGCGGATTTCGTGTTCGACGCGCGGGTGCTGCCCAATCCGCACTGGGACCCGGAACTGCGCCCGATGACCGGCCGCGACAGCGGCGTGCGCGAATACCTGGACGCGCAACCGGACGTGCAGCGCTACACCGCGCAGCTGATCGACTTCCTCGACACCTGGCTGCCGCGGCTGCGCAACGACACCCGCAGCTACGTGACCATCGCCTTCGGCTGCACCGGCGGCAAGCACCGCTCGGTGTACCTGGCCGAACGCCTGGCCCGCCACGCCCGCGAACAGGGCTGGCCGGAAGTGGCGACCTTCCATCGCGAGCAGGATTGATCGAAAAGCCGGGATTCGGGATTGGGGATTCGGGATTGGCAAAAGCGGCATTGCGCTGGCTCTTGCGAATCCCCAATCCCGAATCCCCAATCCCGGCTCCCCACAGGCATTCCCTGTGCCCTGCCTGACCTGTTAACGTTCTCCCATGGCTTGCGGCATTCTCCTCATCACTCATCCCGGGATCGGCACGGCGCTGTTGCGCGTGGCGACCGGACTGTTGCGGCAGTTGCCGCTGAAGACCGAAGCGTTCGACGTGCCGTTCGATGCCGACCTGGATGCGCTGCTGCCGCAGGCGTCGGCGGCGTTGCGGCGGGTGGACGACGGCGATGGCGTGCTGGTGGTGACGGATCTGTACGGGGCCAGCCCAAGCAATCTTGCCGCGCGGCTGGCGCGCCTGGGCACGCCGGTGCGGCGGGTCTCGGCGTTGAGCCTGCCGATGCTGCTGCGGATCATGAACTACCCCGAACAAGGACTGGAGCAGTTGCCCGCGACCGCCGCCGCCGGCTCGCGCAACGGCGTGGTGATCGACGATGCTTGAACGCGAACTGCTGGTCTCCAACCGCCTTGGCCTGCACGCCCGCGCCACCGCCAAGCTGGTGCAGACGCTGTCCTCGTTCCGCTGCAACGCCACGCTCGCGGCCAAGGGCCGCGAGGTCAACGCCAAGAGCATCATGGGCGTGATGCTGCTGGCCGCTGCGCAAGGCACGCCGGTGACGGTGCGGGTGGACGGCGCCGACGAAGCCGAGGCACTCAAGGCCGTGGTCGACCTGTTCGAGCGGCGCTTCGACGAGGACAGCTGAGCATGCGCCGCCGGCGGCCGCAGGCAGGGACGCGGTGCCGCCGCACGGGGCACGCGCGGTGAGCGTGCGCATCGCCGGCCATGGCGCTTCGCGCGGCAATGCCCTGGGCCGGGCGCGGGTGCGCCTGCCGCATGCGCTGGAGGTGGCCGAGCAACGCATCGGCGCCGCGCAGATCCCCGAGGAACTCGATCGCCTGCACCGCGCCGTGGACGCCGCGCGCGAGGAGATGCACGGCCTGCGCCAGCGCCTGCACGGCGCCCTGGCCAAGGAGGTCGGCGAATTCCTCGACCTGCACGCACTGCTGCTCGACGACCCTGAACTGCTGCACGGCCTGGACGAACTGATCCGCACCGGCCGCTACAGCGCCGACTACGCGCTGCGCCTGCAGCGCGACCGCCTGGCAACCGTGTTCGACGACATGGAGGATGCCTACCTCAAGAGCCGCATGGACGATCTGGACCATGTGATCGGGCGGATCCACGCGTTCCTGCAGAAACGCCAGCCGGACAGCGAAGGCCTGGCCGGCGAGATCCTGGTGTGCGAGAACGTGGCGCCATCGGAACTGGCGCAACTGCAGGCGCAGGGCGTGGTCGGCATCGTCACCAGCGCCGGCAGCACCCTGTCGCACAGCGCGATCCTGGCGCGCAGCCTGCACCTGCCGCTGGTGGTCGGCGTCGCCGACGCGCTGCAGAAGATCAACGACGGCGACGTGCTGATCATCGACGGCACCCAGGGCGCGGTGCTGGTCGACCCGACCCCGGACGACCTGCGCGACTACCGCAGTCGGGTGCGCGAGCAGGCCAAGCTGCAGCGCAGCCTGGGCAAGCTGCGCTCCAAGCCCAGCCGCACCCGCGACGGCGTGGACATCACCCTGCTGGCCAACGCCGAGTCGCGCGACGACGTGGCCCGCGCGCACGCGCTCGGCGCCGACGGCCTGGGCCTGTACCGCACCGAATTCCTGTTCCTGCAGCGCGACGCGCTGCCCGACGAGGAAGAACAGTTCCACACCTACCGCGACGCCGTGCTGGGCATGAGCGGGCGGCCGGTGACCATCCGCACCCTGGACCTGGGCGCGGACAAGGCCGATCGCACCGGCCTGACCATGAGCAACGAAGAAAACCCGGCGCTGGGGCTGCGCGGCGTGCGCCTGTCGCTGGCCCGGCCCAAGGTCTCCGACACCCAGTTGCGTGCGCTGCTGCGCGCCTCCGCCTACGGCCCGGTGCGGGTGCTGGTGCCGATGGTCAGCGCGCGCGAGGAACTGCTGGCGATGCGCCGCCACCTCAAGCGCATCGCCGCGCAGTTGCGCCGCGATGGCCATGCCATCGCCGAGCAGGTGAAACTCGGCGCGATGATCGAGGTACCGGCAGCGGCGCTGGCCCTGGATACCTTCATCGACACCATCGACTTCCTGTCGATCGGCACCAACGACCTGGTGCAGTACCTGCTCGCCGCCGACCGCAACAACGAGGCGGTGGCCGAGTTGTATTCGCCGCTGCATCCGGCGGTGCTGCGGCTGATCGCGCAGGTGATCGCCACCGGCCAGGCCCACGGCAAACCGGTGGCGGTGTGCGGCGAGATCGCTGGCGACCCCACATTGACGCCCATGCTGCTGGCACTGGGGCTGCGCGAGTTCAGCCTGCACCCGGCGACGATGCTGGAGGTGCGCCAGGTGATCCGCGACACCGACCTGCAGGCCCTGCGCCAGCGCGGCGCCAAACTGCTGCAGGCCCGCGACCGCAAGGGCATCGAGCGCTGGCTGGCGTAAGCCGGGATTCGTCATTCGGGATTGGGGATTCGCAAGAGCGAGCGCGAGCGTGGCCGTCTGCGCGACACCACCACCGCTGCTGATGCACTGATGCCCCCTGACTGCTGTGCTTCCCAATCCCTTTCCTTCGTGAAAAGCCGAAATGACGGGATGCCGGACCCTGCGTAGGCCACGGAGCGGCTCGATGAAAAAATCGCCAGTCCTCGCAGCTGCTCTTGCGGACCCGAACTTCCCGCTCCTACGAATCCCAATCCCGACTCCCCACTCCCGGCTCCTCCAACACTGTGCTTCCCGCAACATGCAGGCGATAATGTTGGGATGAACATCTGACCGACCGCGTTTCTCCGGAGCGCGGCCTCACCCCAAGGGAGCAGCGCATGGCCGATGCCGTCCGCCACGACAAGACCGCGCGGCAGCTGCGCATGCTGTCCGATGCGCTGGACAGCGGGCGCCTGGGCCCGGTGCGGCGACTGGTCAATACGCTGGCGCCGGCCGAGATCGGCAACCTGCTGGAGTCGTTGCCGCCCGGCAAGCGCGAGGTGGTGTGGGGGCTGGTCGATCCGGAAGACGACGGCGAGGTGCTGGTCCACGTCGGCGAGGAAGTGCGCGAGAGCCTGCTCGCGGACATGGACCCGGACGAAATCGTCGCCGCGGTCGAAGACCTGGACATCGACGACCTCGCCAACCTGGTCGAGGACCTGCCGGACACGGTCATCGACGAAGTGCTCAAGTCGATGGACCGCGAGAACCGCGAGCGGCTCGAGCAGGTGCTGTCGTATCCCGAAGACAGTGCCGGCCGCCTGATGAACCCGGACGTGGTCACCGTGCGCGCCGACGTCAACGTCGACGTGGTGCTGCGCTACCTGCGCCTGCGCGGCGAACTGCCGGACCACACCGACCACCTGTTCGTGGTCAGCCGCCGCCACCAGTACCTGGGGCGGGTGTCGCTGGCGGCGCTGGTCACCCACGAGGATTCCACCCCGATCAACCGGCTGATCGACGACGAGCAGCCGGCCATCGACGTCGGCGAAGGCGCCGACGAGGTCGCGCGGCAGTTCTCCGACCACGACTGGATCTCCGCGCCGGTGGTCGACGACAACAACATCCTGCTCGGCCGCATCACCATCGACGACGTGGTCGACATCATCCGCGACCAGGCCGAGCACCAGGCGATGAGCGCCGCCGGCCTGGACGAGGACGAGGACCTGTTCAGCCCGGTGCGGCGCGCGTTCCGCCGCCGCCTGCTGTGGCTGACGATCAATCTCGGCACCGCCTTCATCGCCTCCAGCGTGGTCGGCCAGTTCGAGGGCACCATCGCCAAGCTGGTGGCGCTGGCCGCGCTGATGCCGATCGTGGCCGGCATGGGCGGCAACGCCGGCACCCAGGTGCTGGCGCTGATGGTGCGCGGCCTGGCGCTGGGCCAGATCGGCGCGTCCAACGTGATCGTGCTGCTGCGCAAGGAGCTGGCGGTGGCGCTGATCAACGGCCTGGCGCTGGGCATCGGCCTGGGCCTGATCGTGCTGCTGTGGTTCAAGCAGCCGCTGTTGTCGCTGGTGATCGGCTCGGCGCTGACCATCAACCTGCTCACCGCCGCCCTGGGCGGCGTGCTGGTGCCGTTGACGCTCAAGCGCCTGGGCTTCGACCCGGCGCTGGCCGGCGGGGTGATCCTGACCACGCTGACCGACGTGATGGGCTTCCTCAGCTTCCTCGGCCTGGCCACCCTGGTCCTGCTGTAGGGCGTGTGCGGACGGCGGGCGCGGCTTCCCCGCCCACCGCTCGAAGCGGCAACTGCGATCGTCGCGCAGCCGTGATCGGCCGGCGCGCTGCCGGCCACGATCGGCCCGCGGCGGATCGGGCGCATCCCCCTCCCGCTGCCGCCATCGGCACCCTGCGCGGCAAGCGCACGCTGCGCCGCCCGCGCCGCCGCCCGTCGGCTGACTGGCGCATGTCCGCCGCCCCCGCTCGGGTTGTCGTGGAGAGGCCCAGGCCACGATACTGCGGCCTTCCCACCCGAGGGCCGGCCATGTCGATGCGTTCGTTGCTGCTTCTGCTGTGCCTGTCGATGGTGGGATGCAGCAGCTTGCCCAGCAACCCGGCCACCGGCCACTTCGTCGGCCGCCAGCTCACCCTCGACGGGCGCGTCTACCGCTACCAGGTGTTCGTGCCGGCGCCGGCGCATCGCCAGGGCCCGGTGCCGGTGGTGCTGTTCCTGCACGGCTCCGGCGAGCGCGGCGACGACGGCCGCGACCAGACCACGGCCGGGCTGGGCCCGTACCTGCGCCGCCACCTGGCCGATTTCCCGGCGCTGGTGGTGATGCCGCAGGTGCCCGACGGCGAGGAGTGGAACGGCGTCAACGCGACCATGGCGCTGCAGGCGCTGGACGACAGCAGCGCCGAGTTCAACGGCGACCCGCAGCGCACCTACCTGACCGGCATGTCGATGGGCGGCTACGGCACCTGGGAAATCGCCCTGAAGCAGCCGCAGCGCTTCGCCGCGCTGGTGCCGATCTGCGGCGCGATCCTGTCCCCGCACGAAGACCGCGAGTACCTGGTGGTCACGCCGGTGGCCTATCTGGCCGATCCGTATACGGCGCTGGCGCAGCGCCTGCGGCACGTGCCGGTGTGGATCTTCCACGGCGCCCAGGACGACGTGGTGCTGCCGCACGACGACCGCAAGATCGTGCGTGCGCTCAAGAACGTCGACGCCGACGTGCGCTACACCGAGTACCCGCAGGGCAACCACAACGCCTGGGATGCCACCTACCGCGATCCGAAGATGTGGCAGTGGCTGTTCGCGCAGAAGCGCAGCGACGCCGGCAACGAGATCACCGCCGACAAGTAAACAGTTCCCACCATCGGCATCCGTGCGCGGTGGGTGCCCAACGACAGTCCGCGCAACTTGGGCCGCACCGCGACGCTCAGCGTTCGCCGAAAAGGCCGTCCATATCGATCCGCACCGACGCGTCGTCGCGGCCTGTGCAGCAAGCGCACCAAAACGGCTTACAGTCCACGCTTTCGCGCACAGGCACGCATGGCGACCATCCCTTCCGCATCGCAGACCGCCTTCCACGCCCGCCTGCGCGCCCTGGATCCGAGCGCTGCGGCGATCGCCGGCGCGGCAATTCCATCGCTGCTGGTGCCGGCACACGACGACGCCACGACGCTGGAGCTCAGCGACAGCGGACGCTGGCTGTTGCAGGTGCTGGACGCCCTGGACGCCCTGCACCAGGCCACGCAGGCCACCAGTCTGTCCGCCGATGCGCTGCGCCGCGACCAGAAGTTCGCGCCGCCCGGGCGGCCCTCGCTGCACCTGGTGCAGTTGCGCCAGCAGCAGGCGGCCGCGCAGCAAGCGCTGCGCCGCGCCAACCAGGCGCTGGCCCAGGCTGCGGCCGGCTTCGTGCGCAGCGCCGGGCTGACGCCACCGCCACGGACCGGGCCGGTGGCGTTCGTGCAAGGATGGATCGCGCGTCATCTGGGGTAAGGCCGCCACACGGCCGTGGGGCGCATGGCTGGCGTCCATGGCGGTGCGCCATGGGTGAAGCGGGCGAAGGTCGGTGCGGTTCTGCAGGAATGGCGCTCGCGCGCCCTCTCGGGATCCGCCGCGATCGCGGCTGGCGAAGGACGACGCGACTCGCCCGTGGCATGCGCCGCGTGCTGGCTAGCCTCGCCGAGGAAGCGCCGACAGTTCCGACAGCGTCCGCGGCACACCGCCCGACCGCATCGCGTCGCGTCGCGCGGCCGAGGTGCTGATGCGCGACAGCACAAGGCGCGTCTACGCAAGCTAAACCGCAAGCGCCGGGCTGCCCCTGCTGGCCTGGGTTGGGCCTGTCCCGCTGCTATCCTGCACGCCCCTCGGACTCCGCTGCCCGACGCCCCATGCCCGTGCCCTCCCCCGCTGCCCGCCCCTGCCCTGCCCGTGCGGCCTCCTCGCGCGTGCGTCTGCCTGCCCGCGACACGGCAGCGGCGGCATGAGCATGCCCGGCGCGCACACGGCCAATCTCGCCACCTGGGGCATCTGCGCGCTGGCCACCGCCGGGGTGATCACGCGGCCGTTCAAGCTGCCCGAGGCGTGCTGGGCGGTGGGTGGCGCGCTGCTGCTGATGGCGTTGGGGCTGATGCCCGGCGGCGAGGCCTGGCAGGCGGTGCTCAAGGGCCTGGACGTCTACCTGTTCCTGATCGGCATGATGCTGTTGTCGGAAACCGCACGTGCCGAAGGCCTGTTCGACTGGGTCGCGATGCATGCGGTGAACCTGGCCAAGGGCTCGACCCAGCGCCTGTTCGCGCTGGTGTTCGGCGTCGGCATCGTGGTCACCGCGTTCCTGTCCAATGACGCCACCGCGGTGGTGCTCACCCCCGCGGTGTACGCGGCCGCGCGCAAGGCCGGGGCCAAGCCGCTGCCGCTGCTGTTCGCCTGCGCGCTGATCGCCAACGCCGCCAGCTTCGTGCTGCCGATCTCCAACCCCGCCAACCTGGTGCTGTACGGCGGCAAGATGCCGACCCTGGGCGCGTGGATGGCCGCGTTCGCGCTGCCGTCGCTGCTGGCGATCGGCGTGACCTTCGTGATGCTGCGCTGGGCCGAGCGCAAGGACCTGACCGGCCGCTGCGCCGCGCGCGTGGACACGGTACCGCTGACCCGCGGCGGCACCTTCGCCCTGGTCGGCATCCTCGCCACCGCGGTGCTGCTGGTCGGCGTCTCCGCGCTGGGCCTGGACCTGGGTCTGCCGACCTGCCTGGCCGGCCTGGCCACCCTCGGCGCGGTCTGTCTGGGCGGCCGGCAATCGCCGCTGCCGATGGCCAAGGCGGTGTCGTGGTCGGTGCTGCCGCTGGTGGCTGGCCTGTTCGTGCTGGTGGAGGCGCTGTCGCGCACCGGCGTGATCGGCCTGCTCGCACGCACCCTGGCCGACGCCGCCGCGCACTCGCCGCAGGCCACCGCCGGCGTCGCCGGCACCCTGCTGGCGTTCGGCTCGAACCTGATGAACAACCTGCCGGCCGGCCTGATCGCCAGCACCACCGTCGCCCAGGCGCAACCGCCGCAGCTGGTGGTGGATGCGCTGCTGATCGGCGTGGACCTGGGTCCGAACCTGTCGATCACCGGTTCGCTGGCGACCATCCTGTGGCTGACCGCGATCCGCCGCGAAGGCGAGGACGTGGGCTTCTGGCGCTTCCTCAAGGTCGGCGCGCTGGTGATGCCGCCGGCGTTGCTGTGCGCGCTGGGCGCGCGCCTGCTGCTGGGCTGAGCGGGTGCGCGTGCACTTGGTGAATTGCCCATGGCCAGGCGCCCGGGACGGTCGCCAAGGCCTGGCCTGCGGCGACCGCGGGTCGGCCGCGACAGCTTCTACCGCAACGCGTCGCGGCTGAAGCCGCTCCTACAGAGGATTCTGCGCGCTGTCGCTGCCGTCGTAGGAGCGGCTTCAGCCGCGACAGGCCTTACCGCGAAGACCTGCTGCGGTTGCTCCAAGAAGCAACAGGCGCCGCTGCTATGGCAGCACACGTGACGCGGACGAAGCCCCCGTGGGAGCGACGTCAGTCGCGACGCGCGACGCCATCGGCCATCGCCCCCCGTCGGGACTGAAGTCGCTCCCACAACGGCACGACACACCGATGGAATGCGCCGCCCTACCCCGCGCGCAACCGCCGCGCCACGCCGCTGACCACGGCGATGACCGCGGTCAGCGCCGCCATCGAGAGGAACTGCGTGCGGGTGTCCGGCGAGGCCACCAGCAGGCCGAAGATCAGCGCCAGGATCGCCAGCGCCAGCACGGTGAGCACCGGGTAGCCGCGCATGCGGAACGGCAGGCGGGTGCCGGCGCGGTCGGCGCGCGCGCGCAGGATCAGCTGCGACAGCAGCGAGATCGTCCACACCAGCAGGCATGTGGCGCCGACGATGTTCAGCAGCACCGGCAGCACCCGGTTGGGATACAGCAGTTCCAGCACCGCGGCGACGAAGCCGAACAGCACGCTGGCCAGCACCGCCAGCCACGGCACCTGCTGCCGGCTGGACGCGGCCAGCGCGCGCGGCGCTTCGCCGCGCTGGGCCAACGAGAAGATCATCCGCGAGGCGCCGTACAGATTGGCGTTGAGCGCCGACAGCAACGCGATCACCGCGATCAGGGTGATGGCGGTGGCGGCGCCGGGGATCCTGGCCACCTGCAGCACCGCAGCGAACGGCGAGCTCAGCGCCTGGCTCTGCCACGGCACCACCGCGATGATCACGCTCAGCGAGCCGATGTAGAACACCAGGATGCGCCAGGCGACGGTGCGGATGGCGCGGGCGATGCTGCGCTCCGGGTCGGCGGTCTCGGCCGCGGCCACCGCCACGATCTCGGTGCCGCCGAAGGCGAACACCACCACCAGCAGCGCCGCGCCGATGCCGGCCAGGCCCTTCGGCGCGAAGCCGCCGTTGCCGGTGACGTTGGACAGGCCCGGCGAGGCCACGCCGGGCAGCCAGCCGGCCAGCAAGGCGATGCCGACCAGGATGAAGCCGACGATCGCCGCCACCTTGAGGATGGCGAACCAGAATTCGAACTCGCCGAAGTTGCGCACGCCCAGCAGGTTGATCGCGGTGAACGCGGCCATGAACGCGATCGCGGCCAGCGGCACCGGCAAGCCCGGCCACACCGTGGACAGCAGGCCGGCCGCGCCCACCGCCTCGGCGGCGATCACGATCACCAGTTGCAGCCACCACAGCCAGCCCACCGTGGCGCCGGCGGTCGGCCCCATCGCGTCGGCGGCGTACACCGAGAACGCGCCGCTGGCCGGCTTGGCCGCGGCCATCTCGCCCAGCGCGTTCATCACGATGATTACCAGCGCGCCGGCGACCAGGTAGGAAATCAGCACCGCCGGCCCCGCCGCGTGCACGCCGACGCCGGAGCCCAAGAACAGGCCGGCGCCGATCGCGCTGCCCAATCCCATCATGATCAATTGCCGCGGTTTCAGCGCGTGGCGCAGGGCGGGTGCGGCGGCAGGCGGGACAGGCGCGGACGAATGCGGCATCGGCTCGGTCGGGTGCGGAAAACGCGACACGATACAGGCTGAGGGCGACGACGTGCGGCTGCGCACGCGTTTGGCCGCTTACGGCCGCGGATCGGCCCGCCGCAGCGGCACGGCTGCTGCAACGCAGCGCGGATCCGCGCACGCGGCCGCCGCTGGGCACCAGCCGCCGGGCGCCGGCGAAGACCGCCGTGGCTTGCTGCCTGCCCCGACCACGCGGCGCCATCGCCGCGACCGCGCGAAGTGCGGAAATGCCAAACCATCACTCACACCGCAGATTTCTCGCATCTCGTTGATTTGGCGTATTGACAGCGATACTAACGTCAGAAATACTGAACTCGACGCCCGCCAGATCTCCTTTCTCCGTACCTGCCGATGAGGGCGCGAACACGGAGCCAGGGGCGGCAGGCGACGACGGACCGGGAGACGGCCCGTTGCGGGCGCTCCGGCCGGAAAGGACCACGGCTGCCGCTCGTCCCATGGCGTACAGGTCCGTACATCCAGACAAGGAGAGACACCATGATCAAACCGCTGCTCACCCTGACGGTACTGGCGGCCACGCTGGCCGTTCCGTGCCTGCGGGCCGCCGAGCGGGCGCCGCTCTATGCCGCCGATGCCATCCAGGGCATGGGCGAACGCCTGCCCATCGGCAAGAAGAACGTGAGCCTGTCGCCGCTGTTCAAGGTCTACACGTTCGAGAAGGCCGGCCTGCGTTTCGTGCAGATCAACTCGCTGCAGGACGAGGTCATCACCGTGCTCAGCGCCACACCGGGCACCGAGACCCGGCTGCCGATCGGCAGCGCCGCCGAGGAGCAGATGATCGCGGTCAACGACGCGAAGAACCAGCCGCTGGGCATGGTCACCGCCGCGGCGAGCTGCCCGTGCAACGCCACCGTGGTCTACCGCGACGCCAACACCACCATCGTGGTGGTCTACGGCTCCAACGGCGAGTACATCACCTCGTACGTGATCAAGACCCCGCGCAGCGGTCCGCCGCAGTAAGCACTGCCTGTGCGCCGCGGCCGCACCTGCGGCCGTGGCGCGAGTGGTTGCTGACGGCCATGGCGTCAGTCGCGTGGTGGAAACACGCGGCCGCGCTCGGTGAGGGCGATGGCCTCCGCGGGCTGCGTCACCCCCGCCTGCCGCCGGGGGGGCTGCCTGGTGCAACCTGGTGCGTCGTACCGCATCTCCCGCGCCGGCTATCGCCGCCGCTCGCATGCAGCGCTCCATCGCGCGCATCGGGCAGCCACGCGCAAATGCAAGCGGCCGCCTTCCGAGGAAGGCGGCCGCGCAAGAACGGCCCAAACGATCGGACCGCGTCGGATCAGAACTCCTGCCAGTCCTTGTCCACGGCCACCGCCGCCGCGAACGCCGGCGCACGTCGTGCCGGCGCCGCCGCAGCCAGCGGGCGCGGGCTGCGCGTGGCGGTCGGCGCAACAGGCCTGGTGCGCGACGGCGACGGTGCTGGCGACAGCGTTGCAGCATGCGCGCCCTCCAGCTTGAACAGCGCCACCGCCTGGGTCAGCTCCACCGATTGCTGCTCCATCGAGCGTGCTGCCGCCGTGGCTTCCTCCACCAGCGCCGCATTCTGCTGCGTGCTTTCGTCCATCTGCGTCACGGTCTGGTTGACCTGCTCGATGCCGGCCGACTGCTCCTGCGAGGCGGCGGAAATCTCGCCCATGATGTCGGTGACGCGCTGCACCGAGGCCACGATCTCCTGCATGGTGCTGCCGGCCTTGTCGACCAGCGCCGAGCCTTCGGCGACGCGGGTCACCGAATCGTCGATCAGCGTCTTGATCTCCTTGGCGGCATTGGCCGAACGCTGCGCCAGCGTGCGCACTTCGCTGGCGACCACCGCGAAGCCGCGACCCTGCTCGCCGGCACGCGCCGCCTCCACCGCCGCATTCAACGCCAGGATGTTGGTCTGGAAGGCGATGCCATCGATCACGCCGATGATGTCGGCGATCTTCTTGGAGGACGCTTCGATGCCGCTCATGGTCTCGACCACCTGACCCACCACCGCGCCGCCCTGCGAGGCGACCGAGGCCGCGCCACTGGCGAGCTGGTTGGCCTGGCGCGCGTGCTCGGCGTTCTGCTTCACCGTGGAGGTCAGTTCCTCCATCGACGCAGCGGTTTCCTCCAGGCTGGCGGCCTGCTGCTCGGTGCGCCGCGACAGGTCGTCGTTGCCGGTGGCGATCTCGCTGGCCGCGGCATTGATGCTGACCGCGGCGGTCTGGATGCGGCCGACGATGCCGGTCAACTGGTCGGCGGTGGCGTTGGCGTCGTCGCGCATCCGCGCGAACACGCCGTGGAACTCGCCGTGCATGCGCGCAGTGAGGTCGCCGGCGGCGATGGCCTGCAGCAACGCCGACAGCTTGCCAAGGTTGCGGTCGCTGACCTCCATCATCGCGTTGAGGTCCTGCACCATCAGGCGGAAGTCGTGCTGGAAGTGCGCCGCATCGCCACGGGCGCTGAAGTCGCCCGCGGCGGCCGCCGCGGCCAGGCGCTTGATCTCGGTGTTGATCGCCAACAGGCTGGTCTTGGCCGCATCCATCGATTCGTGCAGCACCGCACGGCTACCGGGCAGGCGGCGCGCATCGCGGCGCAGGTCGCCGTTGGCGTATTCGTTGAGCACGCCGATGGCGTCGACGATGGCGTCCAGGTGCTCGAACATCATGGTGTTGATGCCCTTGCTGAGCTCGCCGTACACGCCCGGGAAGTCCTGCGGCATGCGGTGGCTCATGTCCTTGTCGGCATGCAGCTCGATCATCAACGCGGTTTCGCTGGAGAAACGCTGCAACTGGGTCTGCATGCCGCCCATCGCCTGCAGCAGGCGGCCAGGTTCGTCGCGCGCCTCGGTGGCCACGTCGTTATCCAGGCGACCGTCGGCGATGGCCTCGGCGGCACGGGTGGCGCGGTTGAGCGGCACGGTCAGGCTGCGGGTGATCAGCCAGGCCAGCACGCTGCTGACCAACACCACCGCCAGGCCGCCGGCGATGAGCATGGCGCGCCCACGCGCCATCGCGGCCGTCGCGGCCGCATAGGCCTCGCTGCTGCGCGTGGCCTGCAGATCGGCATAGCGGGCGATCGCGTCCTGCCATTTCTGCGTCAGCGGGGCAGACTCCCCCATCAGCAGGGCCAGCGCCTCGTCCGGCTTGTAGTGCATGCCCAGGTCGATGACGCGGTTGTTGACGTCCACGGTCTTCTGCCGGGTGCGATCGACTTCCTCCAGCACGGCCTGGCTCTGCGCGCCGCTGGGAATGGCGCCCGCCCGCTTGCGTGCCTCCTGATAGCGCGCGCGCTGCTCGGTGATGACCTTGGCGAAGCGGATGTTGTCCTCCTGGGAGGTGGGCAACACGATGTTGCGGACATTGATGGCCACGGCCGAGCTCGCGTTGAGCATGTCGCTGGCGGCACGGATGGCGGCGATGTTGCGGTGGACGATGCCGTCCAGCCGCTCGCGCGCCTGGAACAGGGTGAGCAGCCCGGCGACGACCAGCGCCGAGGACAGCAGGATGAGGATGCCGAACGCGGTGGCGAGCCGGGCGCCGACGTTGTAGCGCTGAAGGAATGCAATCATGGACATGGCCTGTTTGGGGGAATGAGGGGCAATGGGCGCCCCGGACCACGCACGCCGGCCCATGGCCGTCGTGCGCGCCCGCATCGAAACAGGATGAACAAATCGTGAAAAAGCGTTTCGAATCAGACGCTTGATGACGCATCCCGCTCAATGTGCGGGCGAAGTAACGGCTCGCTGCGAAGGGACTTGAGAGGCGATTGCGGGGAATTTATTGAACGTCCTCAGGCACATGATGGGGATGTGGAGGGTCGATTCACGCCTCGCCCGAATCGGCGTTTTTGCGTGAAGAGCGTGTGCGCGCCGTGTTGCAATCGTCGGCATGGCGCTTGCTTGCGGCGTCATCGGACCGCGAGGAAAAAATGTTCCGATTGCTCCCTGCACGGTGATCTCCCAGCGCGCGGCGCTGGGCCAGGAATGCGATCGCAGTCACATGGTGGCGTCAGCGCCATCGCCGAGGCGGAGCAGCCGCCGCCTTGGCGCATTCATGCAATGGGACGTCACCCTCAACGCAACGCGTTGGCCGCACAGCGGTGGTCGCGGACGTGACGCAGCATGACGGCGCGTCCACATTGGGACGCGCGCGCGACGACGCAGTGGCGAGGGCCGCCCGGCACCCAGCAAGCGGCGCGGCCTTCGTCAGGATCCGGTGGTGAGCCGCCGCAGGTACGGCATCGCGCCCCGCAGCAGCAGGCGCCTGCAGCGACTGGATGCGTCACCGGCAGCGGCACGTTGCCGTGCCGGCTTTCGACAGTGGACGGCGCGCATGCGCCGCCCACTCTGGCGCACGCGCCCTGTGGTTCAGAACTCCTGCCAGTCCGTGTCCAGCGCCACCGCCGCAGCCGCAGCCGGCTGCGCCGCGCGCCGCACCGGCGCGGGCTTGGCTGCGGTGGGACGAGCGCTGGGCTTGGCGGCAGACGGCGCGGTGGCGAGGTGCCGCGGCGCCTGCGCCACCGGCGTGGCCGCGGATGCGTCCAGCTTGAACAGCGCCACCGCCTGGCTCAGCTCCACCGCCTGCTGCTCCATCGAGCGCGCCGCCGCACTGGCCTCTTCCACCAGCGCCGCGTTCTGCTGGGTGGTCTCGTCCATCTGCGTCACGGTCTGGTTGACCTGCTCGATGCCGGCCGACTGTTCCTGCGAGGCCGCGGAGATCTCGCCCATGATGTCGGTGACGCGCTGCACCGAGCTCACGATCTCGTCCATGGTCTTGCCGGCCTGGTCGACCAGGGCCGAGCCTTCGGCGACGCGGCTGACCGAGTCGTCGATCAGGCTCTTGATCTCCTTGGCGGCGCTGGCCGAGCGCTGCGCCAGCGTACGCACCTCGCTGGCGACCACCGCGAAACCACGGCCCTGGTCGCCGGCGCGCGCGGCTTCCACCGCGGCATTGAGCGCGAGGATGTTGGTCTGGAAGGCGATGCCGTCGATGACGCCGATGATGTCGGCGATCTTCTTGGAGGCCGCCTCGATGCCGTCCATGGTGGTCACCACCTGGCCGACCACGCTACCGCCCTGCGAAGCGACCGAGGCCGCGCCCGCCGCCAGCTGGTTGGCCTGGCGCGCATGTTCGGCGTTCTGCCGCACGGTGGAGGTCAGCTCCTCCATCGAAGCCGCGGTCTCTTCCAGACTGGCGGCCTGCTGCTCGGTGCGGCGCGACAGGTCGTCGTTGCCGGCGGCGATCTCGCTGGCCGCGGCGTTGATCGATGCCGCCGAATGCTTGATGCGGCCGACGATGCCGGCCAACTGTTCGGCCGTGGCGTTGGCGTCGTCGCGCATCTGCGCGAACACGCCGCGGAAATCGCCGTGCATGCGCGCGGTCAGGTCGCCCGCGGCGATCGCCTGCAGCAGCGTCGACAGCGCCTGCAGGTTGCCGTCGGCGGTGGCCATCAGCTGGTTCAGGCTCTCCACCATCACCCGGAAGTCGTACTGGAAGCGCTCGGCGTCGCCGCGGGCGCTGAAATCGCCATCGGCGGCGGAGGTCGCCAGTTGCTTGATCTGCCCGTTCATCGCCGACAGGTTGGCCTTGACCTCGTCCATGGTCTGGCTCAGCACCGCTTCCTCGCCGGGCAGACGGTCCATGTCCTGCGACAGGTCGCCGATCGCATAACGGCCCATGATCTGCGCCAGGCGCGTCTTCACCGCCAGGTGCGAGGCCACCAGCGCATTGGTCTCGGCGGCCATGCGGCCGTAGTCGCCGGGGAAGGCCTGCGCTTCGATGCGATGGCTGACTTCGCCGGCATCGTGGCGCTTGGCCATCTCCAGCTGTGCGCCGATCAGGTTGCTGACCTGCTGCTGCATGCCCTGCATCGCGACCAGCAGCCGGCCGGTCTCGTCGCGCGCGTCGGTGCGCACGTCGTTGTCGAGCTTGCCACTGGCGATGGCCTCGGCAGCGCGCGTGGCGCGGGTCAGCGGCACGGTCAGACTACGCGTGATCAGCCAGGCCAGCAGGCCGCTGACGAGCACGACGATGGCGCCGCCGGAGAGCAAGAGCGCACGGCCGCGATCCATCGCCGCCTCGGCGGTCGCATAGGCCTGGGCGCCCTGCTCGCGCTGCCGGTTCGCATAGACGTTGAGCGCGTCCTGCCATTGCTGGGTCGCCGGTGCGGCCTGGGCCGTCAGCACCTTCAGCGCCTCGGCGTCATTGTCCTGCATGCCCAGGTCCAGCACCTCCTGGTTGGCGACCCGCGTCCGCGCATAGGCATCGTCGATCGCCTTGCGCATCTGCACGCCGACCGCACTGGTGGTGGGGATCGCGTAGAGCTTGTCGTGGATCTCGCCGTAGTAACGTCGCTGCTCGTCGACGACCTTGGCGAAACCCTCGTTCTCCTCGTGCGTGGTCGGCATCACGATGTTGCGCAGGTTGATCGCGATCAGCGAGCTGGCGTTGCGCATCTCGGCGGTGTAATCGAGGATCTGCATGCGCCGATTGACGATGGTGTCCATCATGTCGCGTGACTGTTTCAACGTCAGCAAGCCGGCCACGACGAGGGCGCAGGACAACAGGATGAGGACACCGAAGGCGCAGGCAAGCCGCGTCCCGACGTTGTAGCGTTGCAGGAAACCGATCATGGGGAGTACCAAGTGAGGAAGGGGGGAGCCCCGCGTCACGACCCGGGATCGCGCACGACACTGCCAGCCGGAAGGCCTGATGCGATGCGACGGAGAAGAAGACAAAGACACTTCCAGCACCGGCCGCATCGGGAATGTCACGTGCGGGGACTCGCTTTAGGTAGCGGCGGCCGCACCCGATTCTTGATGCGTAACTACGCACAATTTTTGAACTTCCTCAGCGTCGTGATACTGGTGTGCATGGCCCCGCGCGCACGCCCCGGATTTCGCCAGACCACGTCAAATCCATGTGAAAAAACGACAAACTTGGCACCCCCGGGGTGCGAACGCAGTCGCGTTGCGCACCAATCCGGGGCTTTTGGCCGTGCGCGCAAAATGTTGCAAACGGCATATATTTCGCGACAGATTTATGACGCACCCAACAACGGCCTCCGCGCCGCCGCGCGCGGAGGCCGGGTGTTTCACTCGGCCAGGTTGGTGCCGGCACCGGCGGTGGCGATGACCTTGGCCTTGACCTGCGCGGCGGGAATCGCCGTGTACAGGTAGCCCAGCGGCTCCGGGTAGGTCTTGGACGAAATCCAGGTCGTCGCGTTGGCGTAGGGCTTGCTGGTGCTCTCCGGCACCGTCCAGGTGATGCCGCCGCCGACGTAGTTGTTGATCAGGTCCCAGTAGCCGATCTCGCTGCTGTCGCGCGAGGTGACCGGGTTCTTGATGTTCTCGAAGTAGTTGGCCTCGATCAGCGCCACCCCGCCCATGCGCACGTTGATGCCGGAAGTGAAGACGTTGTTGAAGTAGTTGTTGTAGATGTGGCTCAAGCCGCGCCGTTGCAGCGGCAGGCGCGATTCCACGTTCTCGAAGCGGTTGTGGTGGTAGGTGGTGCGCGCGGCGGCGTTCTGGGTGTCGCTGTCGCTGTAGCCGTTGAGCGCGACCTTCTGGTAGTCGTGGATGTAGTTGTAGGACACGGTGACGTGGTTGACGCCCTTCTTCATGTCGATGCCGCCGTCGAAGGAGGCGTCGCCGGCGCCGGGACACTTGGTCAGCGAGGCAAAGATGGTGTTGTGGTCCACCCAGATGTTGGACGGCTGGCCGCTGGAATTGCCTTCCAGGGAAATCGAATCGGCATCTTCGCCGCCCGGCAGCAGGCCGAGGGTCATGTTGCGGATGATGACGTTGTGCGCATTGCCGACCACGCGCACGCCGAAGTTCGCCGAGGAGCCGTTGGCACCCTTGATGGTGATGTCGCGCTTGTTCTTGATCTGCACGGTCTTGGCCGGCAGCTTCCATTGCGTGCACACGTCGGTGATGCTGGCGAAGTTGAAGCTGCCGGTGTAGTTGAGCACTAGGCCGCCTGAGCCGGCGTAGTTGTCGATCGCCGCCTGCATCGCCTCCATCGTGGCGACGTTGACCGGGATGGCATTGCCGCCGCCGGTGGTATTGGCCCCGTAACCGACCGGGCCGGCGAAGGCCGGAGCGGCGCCTACGGCCAACGCGAGCGCCAGTGCGCCTGTTCGGAATTGCTGCTGCATGCGGTGTCTCCCAGTTGTCGCGATGAGTGCAGGCCGCATGGCATCGCGCATGCGCCGGCACGGGGGCGTGGGGGCCGGCGCATTCTTCGAATGCGCGCGGCGGCCCGCGCAATCGCCGCGACGCCGAACTGGAATCCCGCACTCCGTTCGCCGCACAGGACAGGACAAGCGGACACGCACGGTCCGCAGGAGACAGCCAGCGACAGGCGGGGACAAGCAAGCCACGCGCGCGCCGCGGTGGGCGCAGGCAGCCGGCAATGACGGCGAACGCACGCGCATCGCACGCATCGGCATCGACGCCGGTGCACTGCATCGGGACAAGCGCGCACTGGCGGCGCGCAACGGCAAATGTTGCGGCCGCAGCACGTTTGCGCGGGCCATCCGACGCCGACGACGGCGCGGATGGCCACGGCGCGATCAGCTCACCGTATCGAGGCGGTTGTCGCTGCGGTCGGCGTCGGGCAGCACATGATCCGGATCCAGGGTCACGTGCAGCACCTTCTGCGTGCTCGGCACGCGGATCTGCGGCTGGGTCTGCTGCATCCAGGTCTCCACCGGCACACGCTGGTCCAGGTGGCTGCCGTCGGCGAAGTCGATGCGCAAGGTCGCCGGCATCACCAGCTTCTGGCGACTGCACAGGGTCACCAGCAGGCCCTTGGCCGGGTCGTGGTCGACGTAGGCCGCCGCGCGCACGCCCATGTCCAGCTGCCAGTTGTTGAAGTACCAGCCGCGCCACCACCAGCTCAGGTCCTCGCCGGCCTCGCTCTCCATCAACCGGAAGAAATCCGACGGCGTCGGATGCTTGTAGGCCCAACTGGCGATGTACTTGCGGAACGCCGGATCGAAGCGCGCCGGGCCGAGGATCTGTTCGCGCAGCAGCACCAGGCCCAGCGCGCCCTTGAAGTAGGTCAGCGGATGCCGGTAGGTCTCGCTGGTGGCGTCGGCGCGATCGAGCAGGGTCGGCGCTTGCGCGTCGGCCAGCAGCGGCAGGATCTCGTCCACCGGGTTGCCGCCGCCGGGCGCGTATTCGCCGTCGCGCTTGGGTGCGAATTCGCCGTGGTTGATCGCGTCGGAGGCGTAGACGTCGATGAAGGTGTTGAAGCCCTCGTCCATGAAGGCATGGCGGCGCTCGTTGGAGCCGACGATCATCGGGAACCAGCCGTGGCCCAGTTCGTGCGCGGTGATCCAGAACAGTTGCTTGCCGCCGTCCTCCATGTCGTCGAAGACGATGCCCGGATACTCCATGCCGGCGCCGTGGCCGCCCAGGTTCACCGCCGCCGGCCACGGGTACGGATACCACTGCGAGAAGTGCTCGATCGACGCTTTCACGAACTCGGTGGAGCGGCCCCACTTGTCGGTGCCGACCGCGCTGCGCGGATACACCGACATCGCCAGCGCATGCTTGCCCTCGGGCAGGTTGATCCGCGCCGCATCCCAGACGAAGGCCGGCGAGGCGGCGAAGGCCACGTCGCGGGTATGGTCCATGTGGAAGCGCCAGGTCTGGGTGCCGCTGGCGCTGGGCCGGCTGTCCGGCTTGCCCACTTCATCGGCGCCGCGGATGGTCACCGTCGTGTCGCTGGCAGCCGCCTGCGCCAGGCGCTGGCGCTGGGTGGCGGTGAGCACCTGCGCCGGATTCACCAGTTCGCCGGAACCGGCGACCAGGTAGTTCCACGGCACCGTCACCGCATAGTCGAAATCGCCGTACTCCAGGTAGAACTCCGCCCCCAGGTAGGGCTGCGTGTCCCAGCCGCGCAGGTCGTCGTACACCGCCATGCGCGGATACCACTGCGCGACCTCGTAGATGTCGCCGTCGGCGGTGGGCGTGACCGCGGTACGCCCGCCCCAGGTGCCGGGGACGGTGTAGGCGTAGTCGATGTGCAGCTTCAGCGCCTTGCCACTGGCCAGCGGCTGCGGCAGGTCCACGCGCATGCGCGTGTCGTCGATCAGGAAGGTGGCCGGCACGCGCTTGCCGCCCTGCTCCAGTTCCACCCTGGCGATGCGGTAGCCGTCGGTGCTCTGCGGCGCGGGCCGGTCGGCACGCGCCGCACGCAAGGTGCGGGCACGCGCGTCGGCGCGGTACAGGTTCTGGTCCAACTGCAGCCACAGCACATCCAGCGTGTCCGGGCTGCGGTTGCTGTAGGTGATGGTCTCCTGGCCACGCAGCGTGTGCGTGGCCGGCTCCAGGGTGGCGTGCAGGTCGTAGTCGGCGCGGTTCTGCCAGTACTGCGGGCCGGGCACGCCGCCGCCACTGCGGTAGGCGTTGGCCGGCTGCGGCAGTTGCAGCGGTGCGAACAGCGCCTGCGGATCGTAGCCGCCTGGGCGGTCCGCGGCGTTGGTGGCGGTGGCGGTGCCGGCCTGGGCGGCGGCGGCAAGCGGGAGGCAGGCCGCGGCGAACGCAGCGCGGCGCAGAACAGGGATCATGGTGGCGTCCGTGGGGAGGATCGCCGCCGATGGTAGGCCGAATCGGGAGGGCGTGGATGTGCCGATCGCCATCTTCGGCAGCGGATGCCTGGCAAGACGGGGGAGGAGCGGCCTCAGCCGCGACAGGCATTCCCAGTAACGCCTGTCGCGGCTGAAGCCGCTCCTACGCCGGCGTGGCGCTACTCGCCGGGGCTCAGCCCAGCAAGGTCTCCAGCACCGCCATGCGCACCGCCACGCCGTTGGCGACCTGGCGCAGGATGCACGACTGCGCGCCGTCGGCGACCTCGTCGGTGATCTCCACGCCGCGGTTGATCGGGCCCGGATGCAGCACCACCGCATCCTTCGACGCGCGGCGCAGGCGCTCGGCGGTGAGGCCGTACTGGCCGTGGTAATCCTCCAGCGAGGTCACTAGGCCTTCCTCCATGCGCTCGCGCTGCAGGCGCAGCATCATCACCGCGTCCACGCCGTCGAGCATGGCGTCGAAATCCTCGCCGACCACGCAGCCGTCCAGGGTGCCGTCGTCGGGCAGCAGCGCGCGCGGGCCGCACACCCGCACTTCGCCGGCGCCGAGGGTGCGCAGCGCGTGCAGGTCCGAGCGCGCCACCCGCGAGTGCTTGACGTCGCCGACGATGACCAGCTTGAGCTTGGAGAAATCACCACCCTTGGCGTGGCGCAGGGTCAGCATGTCGAGCAGGCCCTGGGTGGGATGCGCGCTGCGGCCGTCGCCGGCGTTGATCAGCGCGGTGCCCTCGCCCGCGGCTTCGGCCAGGCGCTCCACCGCGCCGTCCTCCGGATGGCGCACGATGAAACCGCGCACGCCCATCGCTTCCAGATTCTTCAGCGTGTCGCGCGCGGTCTCGCCCTTGCGCGTGGACGAGGTGGAGGCATCGAAGTTCAGCACGTCGGCGCCGAGCCGCTGCGCGGCCAGGTGGAACGAGCTGCGGGTGCGCGTGGACGGTTCGAAGAACAGCGTGCACACCGCGGTGCCGGCCAGTACGTTGCGCTTGCCGACCCGGCCCACCGCCGCGTCGCGGATCTGCCCGGCGCGGTCCAGCAGTTGCAGCAGGGTCGCGCGCGGCAGCCCTTCCAGGGTCAGCAGGTGGCGCAGGCGCCCGTTCGAATCGAGTTGCGGATCAGTCATGGCGGGTCCGGGCTGGGGATCAGGAAAGGGGAATGGCGTCGTCGGGCGCGGCCAGCCAGCGCTCGACGATCACCGCGGCGGCCACCGCGTCCAGCGCGGCGGCATCGCGGCGGCGCTTGCGGCCGGCGGCACGGTCCACCGCGAAGCGTTGCGCGGCCTCGACCGAGCTGGAGCGTTCGTCGACCAGCACCACCGGCAGGCGGTAGCGCGCGCCGAGTTCGCGGGCGAAGGCATGCGCGCGCTTGCGGTTGGGCTGGTCGGCACCGTCGAGGGTGAGCGGATCGCCGACCACCAGGCCGTGCGGCCGCCATTCGGCGTGCAGGCGGTCCAGCGCCGGCCAGTCCGGCCCCTGCGCGTGCACGTCGATCACCGCCAGCGCGCGCGCGCCGGTGCCGAACGGGCTGCCGACGGCCACGCCGATGCGGCGGTGGCCGACGTCGAAGCCGAGCACGGTGCCGTCGCGGCGGATCGTCGCGGGCGTGGCGCTGGCGGGCGCAGGCGCTCCGGACTCAGGCAGGCCGGACTCAGGCATGCCCGCTGTAATCGGTGAGGCGGAACAGGTCCACGCCGATGCGCCCGGCGGCGGTCTGCCAGCGTCGCTCCAGCGGCAGCTCGAACAGCAGCTCGGCATCGGCGGGGGCGGTCAGCCAGCTGTTCTCGCCCAATTCGTATTCCAGTTGGCCGGCGCCCCAGCCGGCGCAGCCCAGCGCGACCACCGCGTTGCGCGGCCCCTCGCCACGCGCCATCGCCTCGAGCACGTCGCGCGAGGTGGTCAGGAACAGGCCGTCGCCGAACGCCAGGCTGGAATCCCAGCCGTGCGCGCCATCGTGGATGACGAAGCCGCGCTCCGGATGCACTGGCCCGCCGCTGAGCACCACCTGCTCGCGCAGCGCGGCATCGATGGTGTCGATGCCCATCTGCTCCAGCACTTCGCCCAGGGTGTATTCGGAGGCGCGGTTGACCACCACGCCCATCGCGCCGTTCTCGTCGTGCTGGCAGATCAGCGCCACGCTGCGGGCGAAGTTGGGATCGGACAGCGCCGGCAGCGCGATCAGCAGTTGGTTGGCCAGAGGCGTGGGCAAAGCGGACATGGCCCCATTCTATCGTCCCTCCCGCGTGCGCGCTGCCCGGGCTGCGGCGGGCTGCCATAATCCGCCCGATCGCGGCCCCGACCGGGCGCCCAGGAGCACGCACGCATGGACACGCCCCCCGACCTGCCACGCCAGACCCGCGCCTTCATCGTCCTGGTGGCCCTGCTGCAGGGCGCACTGCTGTACCTGGCGCAGCGCGGCGCCGAGAGCGGGCTGTGGCCGTTCGGCTCGCTGGGCGGACGGGTGTGCTGGTACACCCTGGTGCTGACCGTGCCGACCATGACCCTGCTGTCGGTGCGGCACCTGGGCGCGCTGCGTCTGTGGCAGCACACCATCGCGGTGGCGGTGCTGGTGGCGGCCCTGTCCGCCTGGGCCGTCTGGAACGCCACCGGCGCCCCCGGCCTGCGCGCCAGCGAGGTGCTGGGCCCGTTCGGCGCGACCGTGGCGCTGGCGATGTTCGTGCTGCTGCCGTGGCTGCAGTGCCGGCTGCAGCACGGGCGCTGGCAGGCGCCGTACCGCGACCTGTTCGAGCATGCCTGGCAGAACGCGCTGACCCTGGCGCTGGCGCTGCTGTTCGTCGGCATCTGCTGGCTGGTGCTGTGGCTGTGGGGCGCGCTGTTCGCGCTGGTCAAGCTGACCCTGTTCCGCGACCTGTTCCGGCAAACCGCCTTCGTCTACCTGGCCACCGGCACCATGTTCGGCCTGGGCCTGCTGATCGGCCGCACCCAGCAGCGCGCGGTGCAGGTGCTGCGGCAGATCCTGTTCGCGATCTGCACCGGGCTGCTGCCGCTGCTGGCGTTCGTGGCGGTGCTGTTCGCCCTGAGCCTTCCGTTCACCGGCCTGCAGCCGCTGTGGGAGACCCGCGCGGCGGCCAGCATCCTGATCGCGGTGGTGGTCACGCTGGTGGTCTTCGTCAACGCGGTGTACCAGGACGGCACCGCCGAGGCGCCCTACCCGGCCTGGCTGCAACGGGTGATCGACGCCGGGCTGCTGAGCCTGCCGCTGTACGCCGGGCTGGCGCTGTACGCGCTGTGGCTGCGCATCGATCAGTACGGCTGGAGCGCCGAACGCTTTGCCGGCGTGCTGGTGGCGGTGGTCGCCTGCGGCTACGCATGCGGCTATGCCTGGGCGGTGCTGCGGCCGGGCGCGCGCTGGCTGCAGCCGCTGGCGCCGGTGAACCGGGTGCTGTCGTGGGTGGTGATCGGCCTGGCGCTGGCGGCCAGCTCGCCGCTGCTGGACCCCTACCGCATCGTCGTCGGCGATCAGATGCAGCGCATGGCCGACGGCCGCACCAGCGCGGCGCACCTGGACCTGGCCTACCTGCGCTTCGACAGCGGCCGCCGCGGCTACCGCGCGGTACAGGCGCTGCGCGAGGTGCCCGCCTTCGCCGACGACCCGGTGCAGCGCGAACGCCTGCAACGCATGCTGCAGCGGCAGCAGCGCTGGGGTGGCGACACCAACGATGCGCCGCGCAGCACCGATCCGCTGCAGGTGCGCCAGCGCATCGTATTGGCCGCCGCCAGCGCCGACCCCGACGCCGTCTGGTGGCAGGCGCTGCTGGCCGGGCGCATCGAGGACGCCAACTGCCGGCGCGAGGGCGCGCACTGCGTGGTCCTGCGCCGCGACCTGGACGGCGATGGCCACGACGACGTGCTGCTGTGCAATGCCAGCGTCGGCTACGGCGTCGAATGCCGCATCCACACCGAGGTGGGCAGTGGCTGGCGCGACGTGGCGCGCACGCATTTCTTCCCGCGTCGCGGCGACAACGCCGAAGCGCTGTACCAGGCGCTGCGCGACGGCAAGTTGCAGTTGCTGCCGCGGCGCTGGCCCGACCTGCAGCTGCCGGGAACCCGGCGGACCGAGGTGTACGCCGCCGACCCCAACGACCAGACCGACTGACGGACACCCGCCGCATGAGCAGCTATTGCGATATCGCCCCCGGGCACCCGGTGCACGGCCACTATCACGACCACGAGTATGGCGTCCCGCAACGCGCCGAAGCCGACCTGTTCGAGCGGCTGGTGCTGGAGATCAACCAGGCCGGGCTGAGCTGGGAGCTGATGCTGAAGAAACGTGTCGGGTTCCGCGCCGCCTACGCCGGGTTCGACGTGGACACGGTGGCGGCCTTCGGCGAGGCCGACGTGCTGCGCCTGCTCGGCGACGCCGGCATCATCCGCAACCGGCTCAAGGTGCAGGCGGCGATCCACAACGCGCAGGTGATCCAGCGCCTGCGCGCCAGCCACGGCAGCTTCGCCGCCTGGCTGGACGCGCAGCACCCGCGCAGCAAGGCCGAGTGGATCAAGCTGTTCAAGCGCACCTTCCGCTTCACCGGCGGCGAGATCACCGGCGAGTTCCTGATGAGCCTGGGCTACCTGCCCGGCGCGCACCGCGAGGACTGCCCGGCGTTCGCGCGCATCGCGCAGCTGGATCCGCCATGGATGCGCGCTGGCTGAGCCCACTGCGCGAGGCCCGGCACGACACCGCCTTGCCGCCGCCTGCACGGGCACTGCACGAGGCCGCCGGCATGGTCGGTGCATGGCTTTGCGCATCGGCATTTCCGGCTGGCGCTACCCGCGCTGGCGCGGCGTCTTCTACCCGTCCGAGCTGACCCAGCGGCGGGAGCTGGAGTACGCCGCGCATTGCTTCCGCTCGGTGGAACTCAACGGCTCGTTCTATTCGCTGCAGACCCCGAAGAGCTACGCCGCCTGGCATGACGCCACGCCGCGCGGCTTCGTGTTCGCGGTCAAGGGGCCGCGCTTCGTCACCCACCTGAAGCGGCTGCGCGACTGCGAGCAGCCGCTGGCCAACTTCTTCGCCTCCGGCCTGCTCGCGCTGGGGCCGAAGCTGGGGCCGCTGCTGTGGCAGTTGCCGCCCTCGCTGGCCTTCGACCACGACCTGCTGGACGCCTTCCTTTCGCTGCTGCCGCGCACCAGCGAAGCCGCCCTGGCGCTGGCGCGCAAACGCGACACTGCGCGCATGCGCGAGCGCAGCGTGCTGCGGATCGACCGCAACCGGCGCCTGCGCCATGCGCTGGAAGTGCGCCACCCCAGCTTCGCCACGCCGGAGGCGGTGGCCTTGCTTCGGAAACATCGGGTGGCGCTGGTGCAGGCCGACACCGCCGGCAAGTGGCCGTACCTGGAAGACGTGACTGCCGACTTTTTGTACCTGCGCCTGCACGGCGATGCGCAGCTCTACGCCAGCGGCTACGACGACAAGGCGCTCGACGCCTGGGCCAAGCGCATCGACGCCTGGCATCGCGGCAGCGAGCCGGCCGACGCGCAGCGGGTCGGCCCGCGCGCGCCGACGCGGGCGCGGCGCGACGTGTACTGCTATTTCGACAACGACATGAAGGTGCACGCGCCGTTCGACGCGCGGCGCCTGGCGCAACGGCTGGGCGTGCCGACGCCGTGCCTGGCGCGCGGCGACAGCAACAGCGAGGATTGAGCAGCCCGCTGTGCCGGAACTGCGCGTCACACCAGGGCGCTGTCCCACCGCTGTCCCGTAGGAGCGGCTTCAGCCGCGACGCGGCGGTACCGGCCATGCCCGTCGCGGCTGAAGCCGCTCCTGCGCACTGCCTTTCGTCGTGATGAAAGGATCGCGGACGTCACGCCTGCGCGTGCCTGCCTCTCCCATCGTGCTCAAAGACGCGCTGCCGACGCACTGGGGCGGGCCAGGCGCCTTGCCCCAGCGCAACCGCATCACCCCGCCAGCCGCGCCTGCCAGAACGGCGCCTGCGCCCAGCGCCGCTCGCGCGCATACAAGGCCCCGCGTTCGCGCAGGTAGGCGCGGAAGCGCGCGAACACGCCGTCCTGGTACGCCGCCAGCGGTGCCGGGCCAGCACCTTGCAGATGCGCTGCCAGCGCGTGCGCGGCCGCCTCGCCGTCCTGCAAGGCCTTGACGATGCCGTGGGCGGTCAGCGGATCGTAGGCGCTGGCCGCGTCGCCCACCGCCAGCCAGTCCTCACCCACCACGCGGCTGAGAATCGCCGACGGCCCCAGCGCCGCGATCAGGCCATCGGCCTCGGGCGCACGTGCCTGGCCCTGCGCCAACCATTGCGCAACGTGCCGGGTCTGGTGCGCCGCCGCCAGCCACGCGTCGCGGTCCAGGAAGTGCCGTTGCCGGCGCGGCTCCAGCGCCAGGGCCAGCATCAGGCGCTGGTCCGGCAATTTCGCCGCATACCACCAGCCGTCGGCGCAGGCCTCCAGCAAGGCCTGCGAGGGAATCGCCTCGGCCTGCTCCAGCGCGAACACGCCGGCGACGAAGGCCAGGCAGTCCACCTCGTTGCGGGCAACGCCCAACCGCCGCACGGCTGCGGCGGCGATGCCGCTGGCATCCACCAGGAACCCGGCGCGCAGCCGGCGCACGTCGCCCTGCGCGCCGTGCAGCTCCAGCACGTGATCGCCATCGGCGGCGCGGCCAACCGCGCCCAGGCGCAGGCCGCGCAGCAGCGTGCCGCCCTGCGCCGGCACCGCCGCGGCCAGCATCGCATCGAAGGCGGCGCGGTCCACGTGCCAGCCCTTGCCCTGGCCGGCGACGATGAAATCGTTGTAGCCCAGCTCCGGCCGGCCCCAACTGGCGCAGCTGCCGGCCGAAGCCAGCGGCCGCTGCGCCAGGAACGCCTCCCACACGCCCAGCCGCTGCAGCGCCGCGCTGGCGGTCGGCGCCAGCGCCTCGCCCAGCCGCCAGCCCGCGGCGCGGCCCATGTCCACCACCACCACGTCCTCGACCCCGCGCGCGGCCAGCGCCAGCGCGGTGGCGCAGCCGGCGGCGCCGCCGCCGACGATGGCGACGGCGCAGCGGTCGTCCGAGGTCAGCGCAGCCGCCGGCTCAGGCAAGGCCATCGCTGTCGGCGCGCGCCTTGGCCGATCCCGGCGAATAGGCCGGAATGTTCGCCATCGGCCACGGGGCGACGAACTCCTGTCCCACCTCGAACTCGCTGGCCACTTCCAGGAACAGGTCGGGCGGGTACGGCGGCAGCCCCGTCGCCTGCGGGATCTGCGCGCCGCTGATGATGAAGCCGACCTTGGCCCAGTTGGCCACGAAGTCCTCGTACTCCTGGAAGCGGCCGGCCTGCGCCGGGTAGTCGGTATCGGTGCCGTTGCCGCGTACCGAATACACCTGCTGCCTCACGTACCACGTCTGCTCCTGCTCGTCGAACTGGCACAACTCCAGCGGGTAGACCGCGAATGGCCGCTCCGCCGGCCACGACCAGAACAGGGTGTTGTTCGGATTGACCGTCTGCTGCCCGGGATTGGGATCGGGCAGATGGGTGGCGCAGGAGTTGTAGTCGGTGTGCCAGGGTACCGACATGAACTTGGACAGATCGCCCGGCTCCACCGGATGCGTTTGCAACGGCACATAGCCGAAGCTCAGGAACGCGCTGTCCTTGCTCGCCTTGCTGTAGTCCAGCGGCGCCTGGTTGATGCGGAACGGGCCACAGTCCTTGGCCTGCCAGTCCTGCACATAGAGATTGACGTCGCGGATCGGGAACGACACCTCGATGCCCGGGCTGTAGCGGCCGCCCAGGCAGTTCTGCAGGGTGACCCGGTCCAGTGCTTCGCCCGGCCCCAGCGTCGGCGCGCCCACCTGCACGTAGTTGTTGCCGTGCCACTGGCTCAGCAGGAAGTACTGGGTGGAACTGACGCTGAGGAAGCTCTTCTGCGCATCGCCCAGCGACAGCGGCATCATTGGCGAGCCGGTCTCGGTGTCCGCGGCGGAAGCCGGATCGCGGATCAGCGTCTTCAGGTTGGGAATCTTGGCGCTCGGATCGTCGGTCGGAAGGATCTGCCCGATCGTGTCGTGGCCCTTGACCGCCCCCGACGGCAGGTTGGTGTTCCAGCGCTGCAGCATCGCCGCGTGGAAGATCGGCTGGATGTCGTCGCTGAAGGACGGCTTATAGGTCGGCAGGAACCCGCCGTTGGCGTACAGCGACGGCACCAGGCCCAGTGTACGTACCCACACGTCGTAGACGTCGTCCCAGGTGGACACCACGTTGCGGGTCTGCGGCGCATAGCCCGGATCGCCGGTGACGTACCACGCGCCCTGCACGCTGGCGGTGCTGCCGTCGGTGAAGAGCAACACGGCATTGACCGGGCCATCGGCGGCATCGTCGTACCACAGGCCGTTCTCGGTCGGGTCGCCCAACTCCGGATACTTGCCATCGGCCCCGATCACCGCCGAGGTCCGGGCGAAGCCGCCGGCGACGATCAGCGCGCCGTTGGCCTCCACGCGCATGTCGCCCAACGAATCGAGCTTGCCGAGCGGTTCGTGCAGCGTATGGAACATCGAGGGGAAGCTGACCGGATAGGCCGGCTGCTGCTGGATCGTGCCGCCGGCATCTGCGTAGCTGGCGGTGGTGGTCATGTCGAAGGCGACCACGCTGCTGCCCGCGGCGGCGGCGCTGAGTGCGCGCGGGCCCGCATCGATCACCAACTGCCGCAACCGGGTCGGATCGTTGGGATCGGCCGGATTGGCCGCATCGGGATAGTTCGGGTTGCGCAGTTCCAGCAAGGCGGGCTCCTCGTAGGCACCGATGCCGCGGAACTGGCCGCCCTGGCTCACCGTCGAATAGTTGTTGAGCTTCTTGTTGGCCAGGTGCACGGTCCAGACGATGTCCTTGACCGTCTTGCCGTCGATCGTGCTGCCCACGTCCACGCGCACACCGCCGCCGTTGGGATAGGTGCCGGAACTGCCGCTGGGGTAGGCGTAGATGTGGAAGCGCGCGGCCTGGCGCTTGACGTTGCCGTCGGCGTCGCGGAACTGCGCGGCGGTGATCGGCGTGGATTCGGTATCCGGCTGCACCGGCAGTCCGCCGAACAGGCCGTCGGCATCGCGGGTACCGGCCGCGGTGACCGGCGCGAGATAGAACTCCTGGCTGTCGCCGACGCGGCCGATGCCGATCGCCGGATGCACGCGAAACACGTTGCTGGTCATGGTGACTTGCTCCTGATCCGGGTGAGAGGGACGCGCCTCAGCGCGGCGTGGCCGGCCGCACCGCCGGCGGTGCCTTCTGCGGCAGCTGCGCCTGGAAGTAGTCGTTGATCACCACGTGGCTGATGTTGACGTTCAGCCCCGGCAACGACTGCGCGCGCGGATCGGGCGAGATCACCTGGGTGGTGTTGTGGCAGGCGAAGCAGTTGTTCTGCGTGCTCTGCACCTGGGTGAAGGTCTCGATGGTGGAGTTGGACAGCTTGATCGAGCCGGTGAGCAGCGGCGGCGCACCTGCGGGTGTCGGCGTGGGAATGCATTCCAGGGCCGAACCCGGTTGGAACGTGCAGTTGGGCGCCAACGCATCCTCGGCGACGAACCAGATCGCGCCGACCTCGAAGTAGTTCTTCCACACGTCGTTCAACTGGCCCTGCACCGACGCGTTGATCGACTGGATGTTGGCGATGTTGCAGTCCTGACCGCTCGGGCACGGCTTCTGCCCGCCAAACGGCACCATGCGGCACACCTGCGTGACCGGGCTCAGGGTCTGCGTCTGCGCGTTCAAGGTCAGCGCACCGGCACCGGCCGCGTTGACGTTGCATTGCTTCATCGGCGTGCCTGCCTGGTAGAACGTCCAGTCCTTTGCGGAAACGACGTCGTTGGGCAGCATCTCCTCCGCCGGCTTCGGCAGGTCGGGCGCGTTGTCCTGGTGCTCGAACGTGGCCCAGATCATCTCCGGATGGCCGTTGACCGTG
The DNA here is from genome assembly GCF_040529045.1 of Xanthomonas indica. Lineage (NCBI taxonomy): Bacteria > Pseudomonadati > Pseudomonadota > Gammaproteobacteria > Lysobacterales > Lysobacteraceae > Xanthomonas > Xanthomonas indica. The sequence continues at coordinate 3,856,640 of NZ_CP131914.1, forward strand.
CCGCCGATGTGGAAACCGACCAGCGCCACGGTCTGGGTTTCGGTATCGCTGGTGGCGACGAGCTTGCCCTTGCGCATGCCCAGCTTGGCGATCGTGGCCTGCCGCGTATAGAACGTGGACACGTCCTCGCCCGGCTGCACCACCTTCCATGCCGCCTTCAGGGTCATGCTGCCGACCGGGAAGGGCGTCTTCGGATCGAAGGCACGCAACGCCTTGGGATCCTGCAGGTGATTGCTGGCCATGAACTGGCCGAACACGTCGTTGGAATGGATCGAGTAATAGACCGCGCGCCCATGGCGGTCCACCAGCACGCCATCAGGGCCTGCCTGGTCGATCAGCTCCACCGTGCGCGCCTGCTGCGAGCGGCCGATCAACGGATCGAGCACGCCGTCGGCGACGCCGCCGATGCCGTCGCTGGGCATGGTCAGGAAACGCGGCTGCCCGCCCACATCCTGGGTCAGCCACAGGAAGGCGTTCCACGACCACTGATGGAAGGCGCAATTGCTGCTGGACTGGAAGCCCGCCGAATCCGGTGCCGGCGTCTGCGCATGTGGGAACCATGAGGGCGCTGGCGCCGCCGGTGGCGCGCACGCCGCTGCGCTCGGCGCCGGCCCTGGCCCCGGCGTGGGCGTACCGACACCGCTGCCGGGCTTCGGCCCGGACCCCGGATTCACGGCAGAACACGCCGCGACCACCACACAGACCAATGCCGCGAATCCCATCGCACGTTTCATCGCACTGTCCTCGTTCCGTGGAAAAGCTGTAGGCGCCGGCATCCGCCGCAGTGCGCCGGACAGGCGGCACCGCGCCGCCGCGCAGGCGCGGCGTCGAACATCGTGGTCATGTCATGCAGGTGGATCGCGCTCCCCGCGATCGCATGCGCCGTCTGTGCGCACTCACCCTTTCTTCGACAGCAGCATGCGCTGCGTCACACTTGGACAGCAAGACCATTCCGTAGACACCGCGGAGATTCCGTAGACAGTTGCCGTGCTGCGCGGCGGCTGTCGCGCGCAGCACGGCGCGACAGTGCGTCGTTGGTCTGCAGCCAGTGCATGCATGTCATGCGTGATCAGATGCGGCGCGTGCAGATCGCGAGACGTTCGCGCCTCCGCGAGGAATACCTGCGTGCGGCGATGCGCACGTCGCCGATCGCGCGACGGCGACCGGCGCTGGACTCACACGCCCATGTAGCGCCCGGCGCGGTGGTTGAACATCAGTACCAGGCTCAGCACCACCGCGCCGATCGCCGAGTACAGCACCTGCTGCGGCGCCAGCAGCCAGAACGCCACCGCCATCAGCCCCGCGTCGAAGCCCATCTGCACCTTGCCCGCGCTCCAGCCGCGGCTGCGCTGCAGGTAGACCGCGAGGATGCCGACGCCGCCCAGGCTGGCGCGGTGGCGAATGAAGAACAGGATGCCGAGGCCGACCAGCGCGCCGCCGACCAGCGCCGAGAACAGCGGCGTCATCGTCGCCCACTGCGCCCAGCGCGGCAGCAGGTCGGTCAGCAGGCCACAGGCGGCAACCGCGCCGAAGGTCTTCAGGGTGAATTCCCAGCCCATGCGCCGCACCGCCAGCCAGTAGAACGGCAGGTTGACCAGCACGAACATCAGGCCGAAGTTCCAGCCCAGCGCGTAGTGCAGCAGGAACGCCACGCCGGCCATGCCGCCGATCATCAAGCCGCCATGGGCGAACACCGCCAGCCCCAGCGAGGCCACCAGGGTGGCCAGCAGCATGCCCTGCACGTCCTCGGCCACGCTGTGGCGCAGCGCGCGCGCATCCTGCGCGGTGCCGGCCGAATCCGGCGGCGGGGTCAGCGGTCCGGCGGTGACGACGGTGCCGTCGTCGGGCAACGGGTCCAGGTCCGGACGCAGATCGGAATCGGGAAGGCTCACGGGAGGGGGCGCGGCGTGGGGGGCGGTATTAGACACCAGGCGGGAGGTTGTTGCACATGAAACTTTCAAGGCAAACGTACGACCCCTCTCCCCAGCAACTGGATTCGTGGTACGGGCGCCCCCGCCCCCCCTCTAAATGCCGCAGTGCCGATCGATCAGTTGGGCAGGTCGACCTGGATGTCATGCGATCCAGCAATGATGGCCACCACCATTCCGGCGATCACCAGCAGCGCTATCGGCCCGGCGATCGCCAGCCACGTCCAGGTCCAGGCAGTGAAGCGTTCTGCGGCGGTGCGCGGCAGGCCCCGCTCGCGCTTGAAGCGGGACAGGCGCTGGTTGACCAGCAGCACTGGCGTCCAACCCAGCAGGGTCAGCAGCGACAGCGCCGAGGGCCAGACGCTGAGCAGGCTCAGGCAGACATAGACCAGCGCCGGCCCCAGCCAGCCGACCAGCGCGCCACGCTGCGCGCCCATGGTGCGTTCCAGCCCGCGAAAGCAGGCGAACACCCAGAGCAGCGAGAACACCGAGCGCCACACCGGCGAGACGCGCCGGCGCCCGGACAGCAGGCGCAAGGCGCGCCAGTTGCGGTAGAACCAGTACAACGCATACCAGCCGAGGCTGGTTGCGCACAGCAAGGCCAACTTGGTTGCCGACGGCGCGAACAGGGTGGACAGGGGATCGGCGGATGCCGCAGCGGTCGCGGTGTCAGCCAGCGCGGCGGTGGGGGCGGCATAGGGGTTGTCTGGTTGCATTGGGGCATTTTGACTCACCATCCCCTCAAGGGGTCGGGTAGAGGTCCGGCGCGAAGCGGCGCATTGACTTGATCCACGAGGCTGCGCCCTACCCTCATCCGCCCCTGCGGGACACCTTCTCCCGACGGGAGAAGGAACAGCTAAAGCCCCTCTCCCACTGGGAGAGGGGTTGGGGTGAGGGTACGGCGCGAAACGTCTCGCTGAAACAAGAACACGAGGCTGCGCCCGTCCCCTCATCCGCCCCTGCGGGGCACCTTCTCCCGACGGGAGCAGGGAAACACTCAGCGAACCGCCACGGCACGGTGCTGCCGCTTGTCCGCATACATCGCCGCGTCGGCAGTTTCGAGCAACTCCTCCAGCGCCTCCGCGTCCAGATCCCGGCGGTGGCACAGGGCCAGGCCGAAGCTGGCCGACAGCCCGGTCGCGAACCCGTCGTCCTCGCCGGGCGTGGCAAGCGACGCGCGCAACGTGTCGATCAGGGCGTGCGCCCGCTCCGGCGTGGTCAGCGGCAGGTACAGCGCGAACTCGTCGCCGCCTCGGCGCCCCAGCAACTGGCCCGGGCGCAGGCAGTGCCGGCAGCGCTTGACGAAGGCGCGCAAGGCCGCGTCGCCGGCGGCATGCCCGAACTGGTCGTTGATCGCCTTGAGGTTGTCCATGTCGGCGACGATCAGCGCCAGCGGACGCGGGTCCTGTGTGGCGACGTGCAGGTCGTTGAGCACCTGCTCCAGGAATCCGGTCCGCGACAGCGCTGCGGTCACCGGATCGCGCACCAGCGCATGGCGCAGCCGGGTGTTGTCGGCGTAGAGCCCGGGCACGGCCAGGCCGAAGTAGCTGTTCGCCGCCAGGCTGATCATCGCGAACTGCAGCGCCAGCGCCTGCGCCTGGAGCCGCAGCAACGGCGTGGCCAGGGCGATCAACAGGCTGAAGGCGGCGATCGCCACCAGCGCCTGCAGCATCCCGTGGGTATGCACGATCCACAACTGGATCACCACCACCACGAACAGCGCGAACACCACCGCCGGCTGTTTCGGCAACGCCGCCGCCAACGACATCACCGCCAGGGTGACGCCGAGCAGCAGGGCGAGCTTGATCAGATAGGCCGAGACGCTGCCGGCCGGCGCGATCATCCCCGACAGGCGCGGAATCCCCGGCTGCGGCGTGATCTGCAGTCGCTCGGCCAGACGCAGCACCGCCACGATCGCCAGCGGGCCGAGCGCCAGCAGGCCGGCGTAGTCGCCGATGGCCCACGGGATCAACTGCGCCAGCATGCTCGGCAGGTCGAGGGCGCCGGTGACCGCCAGCCCCGCGCCGCCCAGCACCGCCGACAGCAGCGACGCCACGCCGCCCCCGAGGATGAAGCAGGTGACCACACGCGGCAGGCTGCCCGAGGACACGCCCTGGCCGACCCGGCGCAGCAGCCAGGCCAGCCCGCCCCAGATGCCGAACTGCTGCGCGGTGAACAGCAGCGCATACCCCAGCACCGCCCGGCCGGGGACGCCGGGGTGGCCGCTGGTGCGATAGAAGCTGAGCAGCGTGGCCAGCACGCAGGCGATGGCGATCGCCGGCGCACCGCGCCAGCCCAGCACCATGAACGTGGCCAGCGTCACCGCCACCGGCGGGAACCACAGGCTGGCATGCAGCTGATAGTCCAGGACCCGCGCCAACTCGAAGACCGCCAGCCACGCCACCACCAGCACCGCCGACAGCACCAGCAGCGCGCCGGGACGGCGCGGCGCCGCGACGCGCGTGGGGAACGGCGCCTCGGCGTCCCAGCCTGTCATCCATCCGCCTCCGAGCGGCCGCGACCGATGGCCGAACCGGGGCCGACGAAGGCGGTGACCGTGCTGTCGTCGCTGCCGCCCACCACCACCGTGGCATCGCTGTTCAGACGGATCGGCCAACTCATGTTGCCAGTGCCATAGGACCACTGCAGCGTGCCGTCGACCGCGTTCCAGAGGGTGAACGTGCCCGGCGTGCCGTCGGGATGGCCATCGGCCAGCCCCAGCCACTGGCCGCCCGGGTCGAACGCCAGGTCGTTGGGCGAGTGCGCGCTGTGCGCGGTCCACTGCAGCGTCGCGGCGCTGCCGGCATCGGCGTACACGGCGACGACGCCACCGCCCGTGAGGTTGCCGGCGATCGCGACCTTGTCGCCGGCGCGATCGCAGGCCACCCCGTAGATGGTCGTGGCGCCCTCGGGCACCGCTGCGGTCCAGACCGGCGCGGGTGTTTGCTGGAACGCCACCACGTCGAAGGCGTACAGCGTGCCGTCGCTGGCACCGACGTAGGCCCGGCGCCCATCGCCGGACAGCGCTGCGGCATGGACGCGGGCCTGTTTGGGCAATTGCCAGCGCGTCGGCGTCCCCGGTTGTCCCGCCGCGATCGAGAACAGGATGATCTCGCCCTGCGCGCTGGCCACCAGCCCGATCGTGCCGTCGGCGGCGATGTCGGTGGCGACGACGCTGTCGGCGCTGTCACCGGTCCCACCCGCGGTCAGCGCGATGCACGCAGGCGTGGCGGAGAAAGCCGCGTCGCCATCGCGGTAGAACAGATAGCCCTGGTCGGCGCCGGCCAGCAACGTCCGTCCGCATGCATCCAGCGACACCATGTTGCCGCGGACCGGGAGCGCAAAGGACAGCAGTTCGTCGCCGCCGGGGACCGCCCAGGCGCTGACGAAGCCCGCATACGGCGCCTGGCTCTTCCAGCCGCAGCTCGCCATGGTGCCGCCGTCCCCCGCCACGTCGACCCAGTACACGCCTTGCCAGCCTTCGAATTCCTTGGTCAGCAGGCGGTTGCCGGCCCGGTCCCAGGCATAGGTGCCGAAACACCCCTGCTGGTTGCCGCACTCGTCGCTGCGTGTCGCCGCAGGCGCGATGCGTTCGAAGATCTTGCGTTGCTCGACCGGCACCGCCTCCAGCCCGGGAATCTGCGACAGGCCGCCGTACTGGTGGAAGAAGGTGCCGGCGACGATGACATTGCCATCGTCGGATACCGCCACCGAATTGATGTAGTAGCCGGCATGCGGCTGCTTGGACCAGAGCACTTCAGGCACGTCGTTCATCGCGGCTCCCCTCCCTTCGGCTGAAGCGTCCGCGCTGGACTTCCGGCGGACGCCTGACTGACAACACGACACCCGTGGATCACCTGGAGACCGCCACTGCGACGTGGGTTGCGCGTCGTCGCCGCGAGCGCCCGCTTGCAGGACGGACTCAGCGCACCTCGGCGATCTCGACCCCGTCCAGGCCCTGCGCCAGGGTGCGTGCGTCGCCGCCCTGGGCCAGCTTGATGCGCAGGCGCACCTCGTTCTGCGAATCGGCGTGGCGCAGCGCATCCTCGTAGCTGATCTCGCCGGCCTGGTACAGCTCGAACAGGCTCTGGTCGAAGGTCTTCATGCCCAGGTTGGTGGACTCCTTCATCACGTCCTTGAGCTTGTGGATTTCGCCCTCGCGGATGTAGTCCTGCACCAGCGGCGTGCCGAGCATGATCTCCATCGCCACGCGGCGACCCTTGCCGTCCGGGGTCGGGATCAGCTGCTGCGCGACCACCCCGCGCAGGTTCAGCGACAGGTCCATCAGCAGCTGGCTGCGGCGGTCTTCGGGGAAGAAGTTGATCACGCGGTCCATCGCCTGGTTGGCGTTGTTGGCGTGCAGGGTGCACAGCACCAGGTGGCCGGTCTCGGCGAAGGAGATGGCGTGGTCCATGCCCTCGCGGGTGCGCACCTCGCCGATCATGATCACGTCCGGCGCCTGGCGCAGGGTGTTCTTCAGCGCGTTCTCCCAGCTGTCGGTGTCGATGCCGACCTCGCGCTGGGTGATGATGCAGCCCTCGTGCTTGTGCACGAACTCGATCGGGTCCTCGATGGTGATGATGTGCCCGGTGGAATTCTGGTTACGGTAGCCGATCATCGCCGCCAGCGAGGTCGACTTGCCGGTGCCGGTGGCGCCGACGAAGATGATGATGCCGCGCTTGGTCATCGCCAGGGTCTTGATCACCGGCGGCAGGTTCAGCTCGTCCACGCTGGGAATGCGCGTCTCGATCCGGCGCAGCACCATGCCGACCTGGTTGCGCTGGTAGAAGCAGCTGACGCGGAAGCGCCCGACCCCGGCCACGCCGATGGCGAAATTGCACTCGTGGGTCTTCTCGAACTCCTCGCGCTGCGCCGGCGTCATCACGTTCAGCACCAGGTCGCGGCTCTGCTGCGGCGTCAGCGGCGTCTGCGTGATCGGGGTGATCTTGCCGTGCACCTTGATCGCCGGCGGCATGCCCGAGGTGATGAACAGGTCCGACGCCTTCTGGTGCGCCATCAGTTTCAGGAAGGAGGTGAAGTCGATGGTGCTCATGGCTTGCTCCTTCGGAGCTGAGAATCGGGAATGGAGAATCGGGAATCGCAGCAGCGGGCATCCGGAAGCGGAAAGGATGGGGCGGTGGCTGTTCCCATTCCCGATTCCCCACTCCCGATTCCCGGCCTCACTCGAACAACCGCTTGTCCTTGGCGTACTCGCGGGCCTGGTTGCGGGTGATCAGGCTGCGCTTGACCAGGTCCTGCAGGTGCTGGTCCAGGGTCTGCATGCCGTTCTGCTGGCCGGTCTGGATCGCCGAATACATCTGCGCCACCTTGTCCTCGCGGATCAGGTTGCGGATGGCGGGGGTGCCGACCATGATCTCCCAGGCCGCGGTGCGGCCGCCGCCGACCTTCTTCAGCAGCGCCTGCGAGATCACCGCGCGCAGCGATTCGGACAGCATCGAGCGCACCATCGGCTTTTCGCCGGCGGGGAACACGTCGATGATGCGGTCGATGGTCTTGGCCGCCGAACTGGTGTGCAGGGTGCCGAACACCAGGTGGCCGGTTTCCGCCGCGGTCAGCGCCAGGCGAATGGTTTCCAGGTCGCGCAACTCGCCGACCAGGATGATGTCCGGGTCTTCGCGCAGCGCCGAGCGCAGCGCCTCGTTGAAGCCGTGGGTGTCGCGGTGCACCTCGCGCTGGTTGATCAGGCACTTCTGCGAGGTGTGCACGAATTCGATCGGATCCTCGACGGTGAGGATGTGGCCGTACTCGTTCTTGTTGATGTAGTCGATCATGCCGGCCAGCGTGGTCGACTTGCCCGAACCGGTCGGCCCGGTGACCAGGATCAGGCCCTGCGGCTGGTCGATCAGCTGGCGGAAGATCGGCGGACAGCCCAGGTCTTCCAGGGTCAGCACTTCCGAGGGAATGGTGCGGAACACCGCGCCGGCGCCGCGATTCTGGTTGAACGCGTTGACGCGGAAGCGCGCCAGGCTGGGAATCTCGAAGGAGAAGTCGACCTCGAGGAATTCCTCGTAGTCGCGGCGCTGCTTGTCGGACATGATGTCGTAGACAAGCGCGTGCACCTGCTTGTGGTCCAGCGCCGGGATGTTGATGCGGCGGACGTCGCCATCGACCCGGATCATCGGCGGCAGGCCCGCGGACAGGTGCAGGTCGGACGCCTTGTTCTTGACCGAGAACGCCAATAGTTCAGCGATATCCATACGCTGCTTTTCCCCTTGGGCTGCGACTGGAAGGATGATTCCCCGGCCGGCAGTATAGCGCCCTTCCCTTTGCCGGAACGCCGCCTGTGCCCCTCTCGCCGTTGCAACAGATCCGCCTGGACATGGACCGCGCCGCCGACGCCGCAGGGCGGCCGCACGCGCGGTTGCTGGCGGTGTCCAAGACCCAGCCGGCCGAGGCCGTGGCGGCGCTGGCCGCACAGGGGCAGCGCGCCTTCGGCGAGAACTACGTGCAGGAAGCAGCGGCCAAGATTGCCGCGCTGGCCGATGCCGGACTGGAATGGCATCTGATCGGCCACCTGCAGTCGAACAAGGCCGAGCTGGCGGCGACGCTGTTCGACTGGGTGCAGACCGTGGACCGACCGAAGCTGGTCGCCGCCCTGGCCAAGGGCCGTGCGACCGCAGCCGGGCGCGCGCCGCTGAACGTGCTGATCCAGGTCAACATCGACGACGAGGCCAGCAAGCATGGCTGCCAGCCCGACGCCGTGGACGCCTTGGCCGCGGCCATCGCCGCGCAGCCGGCGCTGGCCCTGCGCGGGCTGATGGCCATTCCCGCGCCCTGGCCCGAGGCCGCGCGCCGCATCGACGCGTTCGCGCGCATGCACGCCCTGTTCGCGCGACTGCGCGCCGCGCATCCGCAGGTGGACACCTTGTCGATGGGCATGAGTGGCGACTTCGCCGACGCCATCGCCGCCGGCGCCACCATGGTGCGCGTCGGCACCGCCCTGTTCGGCGCGCGCGGCCCGCGTATCGCGGGCTGATCCGCTGCTGTCGCGCCGCATTACCGCAGGACCCGTGACAGAGTGATGATTTGTCTACGGCCGCTTCAAAATCGGTTCACCAAGATCGGAATTCTGTCGTAGCCGATCCTATTGAAAACCATAGCGTTTCGGGATGAATGAAAGGTTCGCTCCGACACCGCTTGCTGAACCGTGCGACACGGTTGCGAACCGTTAATTCAGTCACGTTTCAGATGCGCGCGCTTCGGCTTCCATGGCGGCGACCGCGGCTCATCCGCAGGTCCATCGCCGAATGCGCTCGGCTCCAACGAGGTCACAGATGCAAGCATCCACCCGATTGCTGTTCGCCTCCTGCTTCATCGGTCTGCTGCACGTCCCCGCGGCCATGGCCGCGCCGACGGCGACGCCGGCCTGGACCAACGAAGAAGCGATGATGTCGCCCGCGGAAGTCCAGGCGCGCACCGCCTGGCGCGAAACCATGGCGCATCAACCGACCCCGGCGGAAGGCTGCTTCCATGCCAGCTTCCCCGATACGCAGTGGCAAACGGACGTCTGCAAGACCCTGACCCGCCGTGTGCATCCGATCCCGCACAAGATCCTGTTCGGCGCCACCGAGACCACCGGCAACGGCTACGACTACGCGCTGCGTTCCAGCAGCCTGATCAGCAAGGTCGTGGGCAGCTTCCCGCAGGTCACCGGGGTGACCTCGGAGAAAGGCGTCGGCGTGGCCTCCTTCGGCGGCGGCGGCATCCTCGGCCCCAATGAGTACTCGCTGCAGATCAACTCCAACTACGACGCCACCACCAGCGTCTGCGGCGGCCGCTCCGGCTGCACCGTGTGGCAGCAGTTCGTCTACGCCACCGACTACGAAACCCAGGGCCAGGCCGCGGTGTTCATGCAGTACTGGCTGATCGGCTACGGCAGCAGCTGCCCGAGCGGCTGGATGAGCGGCGGCGGCTCGGACTGCTACCGCAACAGCAACGCGGTCAGCGCGCCGGACGTGCCGGCCACGCAGCTGGCCAACCTCAAGCTGACCGGTTCGGCCACCGCCAACGGCAACGACACCATCACCTTCACCAACAACGGCACCGCCTACAGCGTCAGCGCCAAGGACAGCGTGGTCAAGCTGGCCACGGTGTGGAAGGACGCCGAGTTCAACGTGGTCGGCAACGCCGGCGGTTCCAGCGCCAACTTCAACTCCGGCTCGTCGATCACGGTGAAGGTGGCCGCCACCAACGGCTCCACCGCCGCCCCGACCTGCGCGGCCAATGCCGGCAGCACCGGCGAGACCAACAACCTCAATCTGGGCAGCTGCTCGGTGGCCGGCGGCAGCACGCCGTCGATCACCTTCACCGAGTCCAACTGAGGCCGCCGCGCCGGTCCGCACACAGCGGCCGGCGCGTTCCCGCCTGGCACGATCCGGTTGCACCGCACCGCACCGCAGCACTGCGGCGCGGCGCAGCCGCTACCATGACGCTCCCTCTTCGCGACGGTGTTGCGCCATGGCTTCCGCTTCCCCCGATTCCCACGCCGCCGATCTCGCTTTCATCGGCGGCGGCAACATGGCGCGCAGCCTGATCGCCGGCCTGGTCCGGCAGGGCGCCGATCCGCGCCGCATCCGCGTGGCCGAGCCGGTGGCGGCGCTGCGCGAGGCGCTGGCCGCCGAGTACGCGGTGCAGGCGGTCGCCAGCGCGGCCGAGGCCGCCGACGGCGCGGCGCTGTGGATGTTCGCGGTCAAGCCGCAGGTGCTGCGCGGGGTCTGCACCGAATTGGCCGCGCTGGCGCAGGCGCAGCGGCCGCTGCTGGTGTCCATCGCCGCCGGCATCACCACATCGCAACTGGACCGCTGGCTCGGCGGCGGCCACGCCCTGGTCCGCGCGATGCCGAACACGCCCGCCCTGCTCGGCGCCGGCGTCACCGGCCTGTTCGCCAGCGCCGGTGTCGATGCCGGGCAGCGCGCCCACGCCGAGCGCGTGCTGGCCGCTGCCGGGGTCACCGTGTGGGTCGAGGACGAGGCGCTGATCGATGCGGTCACCGCGGTGTCCGGCAGCGGGCCCGCCTACGTGTTCCTGCTCGCCGAGGCGATGGAAGCGGCCGGCATCGCCCAGGGCCTGCCCGCCGACACCGCGCGCACCCTGACCCTGCAGACCGTGCTCGGCGCGGCGCGCATGCTCACCGAGTCCGGCGAAGCGCCGAGCGAACTGCGCCGGCGGGTGACCTCGCCAAACGGCACCACCCAGGCCGCGATCGAGACCTTCCAGCACGGCGGCTTCGAGGCGTTGACCGCGGCCGCGATCGCGGCTGCGGCGGCACGCGGGCGGGCCCTGTCCGCCGCCAACGACGACTAAGCGCGGCCAACACCACCGCTGCGCCACCGCCAGGCGGGCGCGGAAGGCGCTCGGCATCCCCGGGAACCGCTTGTACACTGCGGTTCCGGCGCGCCGTCCGCACCCACTGGCGACCGCGCGCAACGTTGTGCTCGCCACTCTGAGCCGGAGAACGCCGATGCGTGCCCTGCCCGCCGTGCTGCTGTGCCTGGCCCTGGCCGCCTGTTCGGACCAGGACACCCCACGTCCGGCGACGCTGCTCGCCGCCACCCCGGCGCAAGCCGACTTCGGCGCGCTGCGCGTGCACTACAACGCCTTGCCCACGCTGGCGATGAGCGAAGACGCGGCACGCCGCTACGGCATCGCCCGCGAGGCCGACACCGCCCTGGTGATGATCGCGCTGCGCACCCTGCACGGCGGCGAGGAATCGCCGGCCGTGGGCACGGTGGAGGCGGTGGCGACCGACCTCAGCGGCCAACGCCAGCCCGTGGCGCTGCGCGCGGTCCGCACCGACGCCTACACCGACTACGTCGGCACCGTGCGCAGCAGCGCCCACGACCAATTGCGCTTCGTGGTGCAGGTGCGCAGCGCCGACGGCAGTGGCACGGTGCGCTTTACCCGCAATTTCTAGTGTGCGCGTGCTGCGCAGGCAGAAGGCAGAAGGCAGAAGGCAGAAGGCAGACTAGGCAAGCAGGCAGGCAGGCAGGCAGGACAATCTCTCGTACGAGCGGCTCATGTCACTTTTTTGTGGGATCAGCCGCGATGTGGACCTCCCGGTAACGCCCAGTCGCAACTGAAGCCGCTCCTACGGACAGCCCGACAGACCAGCCCATGCGCACGAGCGCGGTGAGCACAGGCATACCTTGTGGGAGGGACTTCAGTCCCGACTGCATGCAGCATCAGGCGCCTTGCCTATTCGCTCGTCGCTGCTGAAGAGCGCGGTGAAACGCCACACCTCCAGCATTCTCGACAAGCTCGCCACCCGCACCAGGCTCAAGGCAATCACCCTGTGCATCCTTTGAGCGCACAAGCGGCAGCGCCGCGACATCCACCGGCACCGCGTCGGGACTGAAGTCCCTCCCACATCCCCTCGACCCACATCGCATCGCCGTCGCGCCTCGTAGGAGCGGCTTCAGCCGCGACGGGCTTTCCCGATAACGCCCGGTCGCGGCTGAAGCCGCTCCTACGGACAGCCCGACAGACTGGCCGATGCACACGAGCGCGGTGAGCACAGGCGCCCGTTGTGGGAGGGACTTCAGTCCCGACTGCATGCAGCATCAGGCGCCCTCCTCTTCACTCGTCGCGGCTGCTGTGCGCGGCGAAGTACTACGTCTCCACCGTCCTCGACAAACTCGGGACTCGCGCGTCCAGGCCATCACCGCGCGCATTTTCTGAGCGCACAAGCGGCAGCGCCGCGACATCCACCGGCACCGCGTCGGGACTGAAGTCCCTCCCACATCACCTCGACCCACATCACCTCGACCCACATCGCGTCGCCGTCGCGTCTCTTAGGAGCCGCTCTTGTCCCCGGTTTTGGATCAGCCGCGACCGGGCGTGACCGGGAAAGCCCGGTCGCGGCTGAAGCCGCTCCTACGCAGGCCAGACCTGGCGACCGCACCGACACCACACGTGGTTGCTGCGCGCAGACGCGCCGCTCAGTCCTCTGCCCAGCGCTGCGGGCCATCACCGTGCGCGGCGAGAGTATCGGCCGGGTTGCTCAGCCGGCAGCGGCGCAGCGACAGGCAGCCGCAGCCGATGCAGTCGGTGAGCTGGTGGCGCAGGCGAGTGAGCTGCAGGATGCGCGCGTCCAGTTCCTCGCGCCAGGCCGCCGACATCCGCGCCCATTCGGCACGGGTCGGCGTGCGCGCGTCGGGCAGCTGTGCGAAGGCGGCCTTGACGCTGTCCAGCGGTACGCCGACGCGTTGCGCCACGCGGATCACCGCCAGCCGGCGCAACACGTCGCGGGTGTAGCGGCGCTGGTTGCCGGCGGTGCGTGCGCTGCGGATCAGGCCCTTGCTCTCGTAGAAATGCAGCGCCGACACCGCCACGCCGCTGCGCGCGGCAACCTGCCCCACGCTCAGTTCCTCCTGCATCGCTTGACCTCGAGTCCGGTTGAGGTTGCATGCTGCATGGCCTGCAGGCGCCGATGCAAGTCGCCACCGGCAGCCGTCCATCCGCTTTCCCAGGTATCCCGATGCAAGACCACGCCACCGCCGCCGATGTCCCGCCCGCCCCCGCCGCTGCCGGCTCCGTGCTGGCGCCGACCTATCGCGCCACCACCATCGGCATGATCGCGCTGGTGTCGCTGATCGCCTTCGAGGCGCTGGCGGTGGCCGCGGCGATGCCGACCGTGGCCCGCGAACTGGACGGTCTGCGGCTGTATGCGCTGGCCTTCGGCGGGACCCTGGCCACCAGCGTGATCGGCATGACCGTGGCCGGGCGCTGGAGCGACCTGCACGGGCCGGCGGCGCCGCTGTGGGCCGGGCTGGCCTGCTTCGTGTGCGGCCTGCTGCTGGCCGGCTTCGCTCCGTCGATGACGTTGCTGCTGGCCGGTCGATTGGTGCAGGGCCTGGGCGCCGGCGCGATCTCGGTGGTGCTGTACGTGCTGGTCGCACGGCTGTATCCGCAGACGATCCGCCCGCGCATGTTCGCCGCGTTCTCCGCCGGCTGGGTGGTGCCGTCGCTGATCGGCCCCAGCATCAGCGGGCTGATCGTCGAGCACGTCGGCTGGCGCTGGGTGTTCCTGGCGGTGCCGCTGCTGGCGCTACCCGCGGCAGCACTGCTGTGGCCGGCGTTGCGGCGCCTGCCGCACGCCGCCAGCGCGGACGGCGCCAGCGGCGCGTCGCGGCTGTGGTCGCTGGGCGCGGCGGCCGGTGTCTGCCTGCTGTACCTGGGCGGCCAGCAGCGCGGCCTGTGGGCGGCGCTGCTGTTGCCTTCGGCATTGGCGCTGTTGGGGCTGTGCACCTGGCGGCTGCTGCCTGCGGGCACGCTACGTGCCGCACGCGGCCTGCCCAGCGTGATCGCGCTGCGCGGCATCGCCGGGTCGGCGTTCTTCGGCTGCGAGGCGTTCCTGCCGCTGCTGCTGTCGCGCGAACGCGGGCTGTCGCCGGTGTGGGCGGGCGTGGCGCTGAGCGCTGGCGCGCTGGGCTGGTTCGCCGGCTCCTGGTACCAGGGCCACTACGGCCGCGACGCCACCCGCCTGCAGCGGCTGCGGCTGGGCTGCACGCTGATGGCGCTGGGCATCGCGGCCACGACGCTGGCGCTGCTGCCGGCGGTGCCGGCGGTGCTGGCGATCGGCGGCTGGACCGCCACCGGCCTGGGCATGGGCCTGATCTACCCGACCCTGGCGGTGCTGACCCTGACCCTGTCGCCGCCGGCGCGGCAGGGCCGCAACAGTTCGGCGCTGCAGTTGAGCGAGGCGATCGCGGTGGCCACCACGCTGGCGGTCGGCGGCTCGCTGTTCGCCGCGCTGCTGGCGTACTCGGCCAATGCGGCCTACCTGTCGACCTTCGCCGTCGCCGCGCTCATGGCCCTGCTCGGCCTGGGCATCGCCGGCCGTACCCAGCCCACGCATGGCTGACGGAATCGCCGCTTGCAGCGTCTGCCGCGGCGTGGTGGCGTGCGCGACAAGAAGGATCGCGGAAGCGGCGATCGTCCATGGCCGCACGATGACGCGGCCATGGATGCGCGTTGCGCCCGTTCGGCTGGTGGCCTGGCAAGCGCGCCCTAGCGCGCGCCCACGCCCCTGGCCCAGGCCTGGATGATGTCGGCGATGGCGCGCACGCCGTCGGTGAGCGCGGCCGGCCCCGGCTGCAGGATCAGCGGCGACTTGATCTCGAACAGTTGCCCGTCGCGCACCGCCGGAATCGCCGTCCAGCCCGGCCGCGCGGCGACGCGCTCGGGGCGGAAGCGCTTGCCGCACCAGGAGCCGAGGATGATGTCCGGCGCACGCCGCACCACCTCGTCGCCATTGGCCAGGATCCGCGCCTTGGCCAGCGGCTGCACCGACAGTTCCGGGAACACGTCGTCGCCGCCAGCGATGCCCACCAGTTCGGCCACCCAGCGGATGCCGGTGATGATGGGCTCGTCCCATTCCTCCAGGTACACCCGCGGCCGGCGCGGCAAGGTGGCGGCCTGCGCGGCGATGGCGTCGAGGCCGCGCTGCAGCTCGTCGGCGTAGGCGTCAGCGCGCGGTCCGGCGCCGACCAGCGCGCCGAGCCGGCGCACGTAGTCGAGGATGCCGTCGACGCTGCGGTGGTTGGCGATCCATACCTCCACGCCGTGCCGCACCAGTTCGGCGGCGATGTCGGCCTGGATGTCGGAGAAGCCGATCGCCAGGTCCGGCTGCAGCTTCAGGATCTCGCCGATCTTGGCGCTGGTGAAGGCGCTGACCTTGGGCTTGTCGCGGCGCGCCTGCGGCGGGCGCACGGTGAAGCCGCTGATGCCGACGATGCGCTGCTGCTCGCCGAGCGCGTACAGCGTTTCGGTCGGCTCTTCGGTCAGGCAGACGATGCGCTGCGGGCCCATGCTCACCGCGCCTCGTGCGGGCACGCGTTGACCGCGGCGGCGCCACCGCCGCGGCAGGCCGGGCCGGCACCCCTCACGGGAACAGCATCCGCTTGCTCCAGTGGCCGGCGGCGTCGGCTTCGTAGCGCCAGCGCTCGTGCAGGCGGTACTTGGCGCCGTACCAGAACTCGACACTGCGCGGCACCACGCGGAACCCGCCCCAGCCGTCCGGGCGCGGCACCTCGCGGCCCTCGAAGGTGGCCTCGGCCTTGGCCACGCGCTCCTCGAATTCCTCGCGCGAGGCCAGCGTGCGCGACTGCGCCGAGGCCCAGGCGCCGATCTGGCTCATGCGCGGGCGCGAGGCGAAATAGGCGTCGGCCTCGGCCGCGGCGACCAGTTGCACCTCGCCGTCGATGCGTACCTGCACCCCGTCCTCGCGCATGCGCCGCCACAGGAACAGCAGCGAGGCCTGCGGATTGGCCTGCAGCTCGCGGCCCTTCTGGCTGTCCAGGTGGGTGTAGAACACGAACCCGCGCGCGTCGTAGGCCTTCAGCAGCACCACCCGCGACGACGGGCGCGCCTCCAGCGTGGCCGAGGACACGACCATGGCGTTGTATTCGGCCTCGTCGCTGGTGCGCGCCTCGGCGAACAGGTCGGCGAACGTGGACAGGGCTTCGGCGTAGAGATCGGGCATGGCGACAGGCACTCGGCGGACGATGCGCCATTGTCGCGCCATGCACCGCGCGACGCACGCCTCGCCGCGCGGCGCCCGCCCGAGGGGTCTGCGCGGCGCGCGAGGCGGCATCGGTCTCTGCTAGCATCGGCGGATGAATCCCGCCCCCAACCTGGTGCTGGTCGGCCCGATGGGTGCCGGCAAGAGCGTCATCGGCCGCCGCCTGGCCGAGCGCTTCGGCCTGGTCTTCGTCGACAGCGACCAGACCATCGTCGAGCGCACCGGCGCCAGCATCGCCTCGCTGTTCGAGCACGCCGGCGAAGCCGGCTTCCGCGAGCACGAGCGCGCGGTGCTGGAAAGCATCCTGAGCACGCCCGGCCATCTGATCTCCACCGGCGGCGGCGCCGTGCTCAACGCCGACAGCCGCCGCGAGATGCGCGAACACGGCTTCGTGGTGTACCTGCGGGTCGGCGTGGCCGCGCAACTGCAGCGCCTGCACCGCGACCGCAGCCGTCCGCTGCTGCAGCGCGGCGACCGCGAGCAGGTGCTGCGCGACCTGCATGCGGTGCGCGAACCGCTGTACCGCGAGGTCGCCGACCTGATCCTGGACACCGACCACTTCACCCCGGCCGAAGCCACCGCACAGCTGGTCGTGCGCCTGGCCGCGTCGTGGAAACTTCCGGAACCCACTGCATGACGGCAGCATCGCGCACGGTCGAGGTCACTGGCGACCCGGCCTACACCATCCGCATCGGCCCCGGCCTGCTCGACGACGGCACCGCCCTCGCCACCCACGTGCGCGGACGCCACGTCCTGCTGCTCAGCGACAGCCAGGTGGCGCCGCTGTATGCCGCGCAGGTCCGCAGCGCGCTGCTGGCGGCGCGCCCCGAATTGCAGATCGGCGACTTCGTGATCCCCGCCGGCGAGGCCTCCAAGACCCTGGACCACTTTGCCGCGGCGATCGCCGCACTGGCCGCCCTCGGCGCCACCCGCGACGCCTGCGTGCTGGCGCTGGGCGGCGGCGTGGTCGGCGACCTGGCCGGCTTCGCTGCCGCCTGCTGGATGCGTGGCGTGGATTGCGTGCAACTGCCGACCACGCTGCTGGCGATGGTCGACTCCTCGGTCGGCGGCAAGACCGCGGTGGACATCCCGCAGGGCAAGAACCTGGTCGGCGCGTTCCATCCGCCGCGCGCAGTGCTGGCCGACACCGCCACGCTGCGCAGCCTGCCGCCGCGCGAACTGCGCGCCGGGCTGGCCGAGGTGATCAAGTACGGCGCCATCCGCGACCCGCTGTTCTTCGAGTGGCTGCATGCCGAACGCCGCGCGCTGCTGGCCGGCGAGCCGGCGGCGCTGGCGCAGGCCATCGCGCGCAGCTGCGAGCACAAGGCCGAGATCGTCGCCCGCGATCCGCTGGAGAAGGGCGAGCGCGCCCTGCTCAACCTCGGCCACACCTTCGGCCACGCCATCGAGACCGAGCAGGGCTACGGCGCCCCGGACAACGCCAACCTCAACCACGGCGAAGCGGTGGCGGTGGGCATGGTGCTGGCGGCGGAACTGTCGGCCCGGCTGGGCATGGCCAGCGCGCAGGACACGGAGAAACTGCGCGCGCTGCTGCAGGACTTCGGCCTGCCGACCGCGCTGCCGGCGGGGCTGGCGCCGGAGGCGCTGCTGGCGCGCATGCGCCTGGACAAGAAGAACCTGGCCGGGCGCCTGCGGCTGGTGCTGTGGCGCGGCATCGGCCACGCCGAGATCGTGCCCGACGTGGACGAGGCCGAGGTGCTGGCGGTACTGGCCGCCGGCTGAGCCGGCGCAGCGCTTACGCAGCAGTCGTCCGCGCGCGCCGGTGGCGCTGGCGCGCCTGCACACGCCCCCAGCCACACTCAGGGTGCCTGCCGCCACGCGCGCGGGCTCTGCCCGACCTGCGCCTTGAACACACGCGACACCGCGGCCTCGCTGCCGTAACCCACCTCGTCGGCAAGCTGCTTCAACGGCCGTCCTTCGCGCAGGCCGCGCTGCACCAGGGCAATGCGCCAGTCCTGCAGGTACTGCCCCGGCGTGCAGCCGAGGGTCTCGCGAAAACTGCGCGCGAACGCACTGCGCGACATGCCGGCACGGGCGGCCAGGCTCTCCAGCGTCCACGGCTGCGCCGGGGCGTCGTGGATGCCGGTCAGCGCCAGCCGCAGCCGCGCATCGGCCATCCCGGCGAGCATGCCGCCATCGGTAAGCCCCTGCTCCATCAGTTCGCGGATCACGTGCACCAGCACCACCTCGAACAGGCGATTCAATACCGCCTGGCGCCCGCAATGCTGGGCGAACGCTTCTTCGAACAGCAGGTGCAGCAGCGTCTCACCCTGGCGCAGCGCGTCCAGCGGCAGGCAGATGCAGGCCGGCAAGGCGCGCACCAGCGGATTGGCCGCACCGCCGCTGAAGCGCAAATGCGCGCAGGCGAAATCCGCGCCGCGCTGCGCATCGGTCTCGAAGCGGTGCGGCATGGCCTGCGGGTACAGCAGCAGGCTGGGCCGGTCGATCCGCAGCACGCTGCCATCGCCGTTGTGGACGACCACGCTGCCCTGGCGCAGCAGATGCAACTGGCCGCGGTCGCCGTCGTCGAGCCGGTGCAGGCCGCACAGCGTGCCGGCGTGGAAGACCTCGGCACTGACCGAGAAGTGGGTCAACAAGGCGGCCAGGCGGTCGGTCACTCAGGACTCCGGGTAAAGTTTCGTGGACGATTCGCCACCCATCGTATCGCCTTGGCGCGCAAAGTCACCCCTGTCGCCGGCACCCCGCCCGGCATGCCACAGGAAACCGCCATGAAGACCCTGCGTCCCTTGCTCGCCACCTCGCTGCTGGCCGGTGCGATCGGCACCGCCAGCGCCGCAACGCCGGCCGACCAGCCCGCGCCGTTGCGCCCGGTCGCGACGTTCCTCGATGCGCTCAACGGCAGCGGCGGCAAGCCGATCGAGCAGCTCACGCCGGCGCAGGCGCGGCAGGTGCTGCGCGATGCCCAGGCCAGTACGCCGTTGCCGCCGGCCGAGATCAGCCGCACCACCATCCAGGCCGACGGCAAGCCGCTGAACCTGGTGATCGTGCGGCCGCCGCACAGCGCCGGCCAGGTGTTGCCGGCCTTCATGTTCTTCCATGGCGGCGGCTGGGTGCTGGGCGACTTCCCGACCCACGAACGCCTGATCCGCGACCTGGTCAACGCCTCCGGCGCGGTGGCGGTCTACGTAGACTACACGCCGTCGCCGGAAGCGCAGTACCCGGTGGCCATCCACCAGGCCTATGCCGCCACCCGCTGGGTCGCCGAGCACGGCGCGCAGATCGGCGTGGACGGCCAGCGCCTGGCGCTGGCCGGCAACAGCGTCGGCGGCAACATGGTCGCGGCCGTGGCGCTGCAGGCCAAGGCCGCGGGGACGCCGGCGCTGCGCTACGACCTGATGCTGTGGCCGGTGACCGACGCCCGCTTCGACGATGGCTCGTACCAGCAGTTCCAGAGCGGCTACTTCCTCACCCGCAACATGATGACCTGGTTCTGGGACAACTACACCACCGACCCCAAGGCCCGCGCCGAGATCACCGCCTCGCCGCTGCGCGCCACGCCGGCGCAGCTCGCCGGCCTGCCGCCGACGCTGATCCAGACCGCCGAACTGGACGTGCTGCGCGACGAGGGCGAAGCCTTCGGCCGCAAGCTGGACCAGGCCGGAGTGACGGTCACGGTGACCCGCTACAACGGGCTGATCCACGATTTCGGCCTGCTCAATGCCCTGCGCGACGTGCCCGCGGTGCGGACCGCCATCCAGCAGGCGGGCGACGGCCTGCGCGAGCACCTGAAGTAAGCGCACCACCGGCGGCACGCCATGCAGCGTCCCGGCTGCAGCGTCCCGCCAACCCGCGCCCCGCGCACTCAGGGCTGGGCGCGCTCCAGCGACGCATCCCCGCCCAGGGTGCGATACAGCGTCACCCGATTGGTGGCCGCGGTCAGTTCCACCGCGACCAGGCTGCGCTGCGCGGCGTAGTAGCTGCGCTGCGCATCCAGGTTGGACAGCGCGCTCTCCACGCCGACGCGGTAGCGCTGCGCGCTGGCATCGTAGGTATTGGCGGCATCGGCGAGCAGAGCGTGCTGCGCGCGCAACTGCGCATCGATGGTGCCGCGCCGGGCCAGGGCATCGGCCACTTCGCCGAAGGCGGTCTGCAAGGACTTCTCGTAGCTGGCCACGGCAGCGTCGCGCTGCGCCTCGGTGTAGCGCACGTTGGCACGCGCCGCGCCGCCATCGAACAAGGTGTAGGCGGCGCTAGCACCCACCGAGCCGTTGAAGGCGTCATGGGTGAACAGGTCCGACAGCGCCGTGCTGGTCAGCCCCAACAGGCCACTCAGGCTGATGCGCGGAAACAGCGCGGCGCGGGCGGCGCCGATCTCGGCATTGACCGCGCGCAGTTCGTACTCGGCCTGCACCACGTCGGGCCGGCGCAGCAGGATGGCCGTGTCCAGGCCGGCCGGCGGATCGCCGATGCGCGCCGCGGCCTCCTCGATCGAGACCGGCAGCAGTGCCGGATCGACCGGAGCGCCCACCAGCAACTGCAGCGCATTGACGTCCTGCGCCATCGCCGTGGTCTGCGCGGCCAGGTCGGCCTGCGCGGCATGCAGCACCTGGTTGGCCTGATCCAGCGCCGAATGCGGCACGATGCCGCCGTCCACGCGCTGTGCGGTCAGCACCACGCTGGCGCCGGCACTGCGCACGGTGTCCTGCGCGATCGTCAGCAGGCTGCGGTCGCTGGCATAGGTCAGCCAGGCCGTGGCGATGTCGCCGACCAGGGTCAGGCGGGTGGCGCGTGCCGCCGCCTCCTGTTCCAGGTAGCGCTGCTGCGCGGCCGCGGTCATCGCATGCAGCCGGCCGAACAGATCGAGCTCGAAGGCGGTGACGCCCAGGCCCAGGTCGTAGCTGCTCGCATAGCCCGCCGCTGGCGCGGCCGCGGTGGTGCCGCCCTGCGCCCCGTCGGCCGGGGCCGCACCCTTGCCGCGGTAGGAACGCGCATAGGTCGCGCTGGCGCCGACCTCCGGCAGCAACGCGGCGCGCTGGATCCGGTACTGCGCCCGCGCCTGGGCGATAGCGGCGAGGGCGATCCGCAGGTCGCGGTTGTGGTCCAGCGCCTGCGCGATCAGCGCCTGCAGCCGCGGGTCGCCGAACACCTGACGGTAGCCCAGCGACGGCAGCGTGGCCTCGTGTTGCGCCAGGTAGGCGTCGCCCACCGGCCACGACGGCGGGATCGGTGCAGCGGGCCGCACATAGGCCGGCGTCAGGCTGCACGCCGACAGCAGGCACGCGGCACCGAATGCGAGCGCGCGCATCAGGCCGGCTCCGGCCGCGTCGGCGTGGACGGCGGCGCTGCGCCGTCGCGGCGCGCGCGGCGGCGTGCGAGCCATTCGGCCATCGCGATGTGGAAGGCCGGGGTCAGGTACAGGGTCAGCGCCTGGGAGAACAGCAGGCCGCCGACCACGGCGATGCCGAGCGGGCGGCGCGCCTCGGCGCCGGCGCCGACGCCCAACGCGATCGGCAACGACCCCAGCACTGCCGCCAGGGTGGTCATCATGATCGGGCGGAAGCGCACCGTCGCCGCTTCCAGCATCGCCGCACGCGGCTGTTTCCAGCGTTCCTCGCCCGAGCGCTCCAGGTCCAGCGCGTAGTCCACCATCATGATGCCGTTCTTCTTGACCAGCCCGACCAGCAGGATCAGGCCGACGAAGCTGAAGAGATTGAGCTCCTGGCGGAACAGCACCAGCATGAGGATGGCACCGAACCCGGCCAGCGGCAGCGAGGTCAGGATGGTGATCGGATGCAGCGCGTTCTCGTACAGGATCGCCAGCACGCCGTAGATCAGCAGCACGGTGATCAGCAGCAGCATCGGCAGCGTCTTCATCGAATTCTCGAAGGCCTGCGCCGAACCGGCGAACTGGCCGCTGATGGCGCGGGCGTCGCCCTTGCCCAGGGTCTGCGCCATCAGGTTGCCGATGCCGGCGGCGGCATCGCCCAGCGACACGCCCGGCGCCAGGTTCATCGACAAGGTCACCGCCGGCAGGCCGGCGTAATGGTTGATCGCCACCGGCCCCACGCCCATGCGCACGTCGGCCACCGCGCGCAGCGGCACCATCGGCCCGCCGGCCGCGGTCAGCACCGCGCTGGTGCCGGAACTGCTGTTGGAGGTCTGCGTGCCGATCGCGGTGATGCCCGGGTTCTGGTTGCCGTTGAACGACAGCGCATCCAGGCCGTTGAGGTCGGCCTGCGCCGCGGGGTCGACCTGCAGCAGCACCTCGTACTGATCGGTGTCGCCGTAGATGGTGCTGATCTTGCGGCCGCCGTAGGCGCTGGCCAGGGTGTCCTGCAGGCCGGCGGCGGTGACGCCCAGCGCGGCCGCCTGCTCGCGGTGCAGCACCACCTCGATCTCCGGGTTCTTGAGCTGCAGGTCGCTCTGCGGATCCTGCACGTCGCGCAGTTGCCGCAGGCGTTGCAGGATGGTGTCGGACTGGGCGTACAGTGCCTTCTGGTCGGTGGACTGCAGCACGTACTGCAGCGAGCCGTTCGAGGCCGTCGGCCCCATGTCGATCGCCGGCGGATTGCGCATGTTGAGGGTGATGCCCTGGATCGCGGCGACCTGCTTGCGCACGTCCTGGATCACCTCCTCGGCGCTGCCGCTGCGCTCGGACAGCGGCTTGAGCCCGATCAGCAGGCGCCCGCTGTTGCTGAGCGAATTGTCCGAACCGATCACCGATTCGACATTGGCCACGTTGGGATTGCGCTGGATGATTTTCACCACCGCCGCCTGCTTGGCGACGAAGTCGGCGAACGCGGTGCCCTCCGGCACGCGGGTGTCGCCGTCGATCTTTCCCGAATCTACCTGCGGGATGAAGCCTTTCTCGACCACCGCGTAGACGCCGGCGGTGCCGACCAGGGTGGCCAGGCCGATGACGCACATCAGGCCGATACGCTCGGTCGCCCAGGCCAGCGAGCGCGCATAGCCGCGTTCGCTGGCGTCGACCAGCCGGTCGAAGCGCTCGAACACCCAGCCCGTGCTCTTCCTCGGGTCGAGCCAGCGGCTGGCCAGCATCGGGGTGAGGGTCAGCGACACGATCCCGGACAGGATCACCGCGATCGCGATGACCATGCCGAACTCGGAGAACAGCCGCCCCACCAGCCCGCCCATGAACACGATCGGCAGGAACACCGCCGACAGCGACACCGTCATCGACAGCACGGTGAAGCCGATCTCGCGCGAGGCGGCGATGGCCGCGTCCATGCGGCTGGCGCCCTGCTCGGCATGGCGGACGATGTTCTCGATGACCACGATGGCATCGTCGACCACGAAGCCGACCGACAGCGTCAGCGCCAGCATCGAGATGTTGTCGAGGCTGAAGTGCAGCAGGCGCATCACCGCGAAGGTGCCGATCAGCGAGGTCGGCAGCACCAGCGCCACGATCAGGGTCGCCATCCAGCTGCGCAGGAACAGAAGAATCACCACGATCACCAGCACCAGCGAGCCGACCAGGGTCCATTCCACGTCCTCCACCGAGGCGCCGATGTAGTCGCCGCGGTCGTAGAGCACGTCGAGCTGGGCGTCGCCGGGCAGCTGCGCACGGATTCCCGGCAGCGCCGCCTGGATGCCCTGGGTCACCGACAGCGTGTTGGCGCCGGGCTGGCGGTGGATGTTGATCTCGATCGCGCGCTGGCCGTTGAGCGAGGCGGCGGTCTGCAGGTTCTCGACGCTGTCCTCGGCATGGCCGACGTCGCGCAGGCGCACCGGCGCACCGTCGGCATAGGTCAGCACCATGGCGTCGAAATCGGCCGCGCGCTTGAGCTGGCCGTCGGCGCGCACGGTGTAGGAACGCGCGCGGCCCATCAGCGTGCCGGCCGGCGCGTTGCTGTTGCCCGCCTGCACCGCCGAGACCACCTGGTCGAAGCCCAGGTGGCGGGCGGCGAGCAGGTGCGGATTGACGAACAGGCGCACCGCGTACTTCTGCGCGCCGTTGACGTCGATCTGGCCGGCACCCGGCACCGAGGCCAGGCGCAGCGCCACGCGATCCTTGGCGAACTGGTTGAGCAGCGGCAGCGCGATGGTTTTGGAGCGCAGGATCAGGTGCATGATCGGTGCGGCGCTGGGATCCTCCTTCTGGATCTGTGCCGGGTTGATCTCGCGCGGCAGCAGCCCCGCCGCCTGCGAGACCGCGTTCTGCACGTCCTGCGCCGCGGCATCGACATTGCGGCTCAAGGCGAACTGCAACACGATGCGGGTGCTGCCCACGCTGCTGGTCGAGCTCATCGTGTCCAGCCCGGGCAGGCCGCTGAACTGCCGCTCCAGCGGCGTCGCCACCGCCGCGGCCATGGTCTCGGGATTGGCGCCGGGCAGCGACATGTTGACGGTGATGGTCGGGAAGCTGACGTCGGGCAGCTCGCTCACCGGCAGCGCAAAGTAGGCCATGCCGCCGGCCAGCACCAGCCCGATCATCAGCACCGAGGTCATCACCGCGCGGCGGATGAACAGCGCCGACAGGTTCACGCAGGCCGTCCCGTCGCCGTCGCGTTCGGCGTGGCATGCGGGTTGCCGGATTGCACCGCGGTGCCGTCGCGCAGTTCGTTGGGCACGGTGAGGATGACGCGGTCGCCCGCGCGCAGGCCCTTGGCGATCACCGCCTGCCCGTCGATCATTCGCGCTACGCGGAGCGGCCGCGCCACCGCGCGCCCACCGACCACGCAGTACACGTACGGCCCCTGCTGTCCCTGCTGCAAGGCGCTCTCGGGCACCGACAGGGCCTGCGGGTCCTCCGCCAGGATCACCCGCACGGTGACGAACTGCCCCGGCCACAGCGTGGCGCCGGCGTTGGCGAAGCGCGCGCGCAGCTCCAGGGTGCCGCTGCTGGTGTCAAAGGCATTGTCGAGAAACGCCAGCTCGCCGCGATCGAGCAGCGTGCCGTTCACCGCATCCAGCGCCAGCACCGGCAGCCCCAGGCCCTGGTGCCCCAGCGGTGCGGCGCGCACGGCATCGACCTGCACATGCGCCAAGGCGAAGCGCACCTCGATCGGTGTGCTGACGTTGAGCGTCACCAGCGCGGTGCTGGACCCGCTGGACACCAAATTGCCCGGCTTGACCGCGATGGCGCCGGCGCGGCCGTCGATGGGGGCGCGGACCTGGGTGTAGGCCAGCGACAGCTGCGTCTGCTCGACCTGCGCCTGGTCGGCGGCGACGGTGCCGCGCAGCGCGCGCAGCGTGTCGGCCGCGGTGGTGTAGGTCTTGGGATCGACCGCGCCGGTCCTGGACAGCTTGGCGTAGCGCGCATCGGTGTCGGCCGCATCCGCCGCCAGCGCCTGGTCGCGGGCCAGGGTGGCGCGCGCCTGCGCCAACGCCGCCCGCAGCGGCCGCGGATCGATGGTGAACAGCAATTGCCCGGCGTGGACCTGTTCGCCGTCATGGATCAGCACCGACTGCAGCACCCCGTCGGCCTGCGCGCGCACCTCCACGGTCTGCGGCGACAGCAGGGTGCCGGAGGTCTCGATGATGTCGGGCACCCGGTGCGGTGCGACGGTCATGGTCTGCACGCGCAAGGGTTCGGGCGCCGGCGCGGGCTGCTGGCGGTGCGCGGCCCAGTACCAGCCGCCGAGGATCAGCAGGCACAGCGCGGCCAGTCCGGCGAAGACGGTGATCCGCCCCAGGCCGCGCGCCTTGCGTGGCGTTTGATCAGCGCTCGCGCGCCGCCGTGGCGCGCGCAGCGGCATGACATCGTGGAAGGTGGCAGCAGGCCGCGCGGGATCCCGTCCCGCGCCGACATCAAGGTGCTGCCCAGGGAACCGCCCATCGCTCTGGCTTCGCATGCCGGCCGCGTCCGCACTCGTGGTGAATGGCGATGCCGTGACACCAGGATCTCTGTGCGCACGCAGCGGCATAGCCTGTCCCAATGACGCCAGATCGACAGTGATGGCTCCGTGATAGAACGCACAGCATCAGGTGCGGGGTGCGCCGCGCTGTGCACACGTCATCGACGGACCCACGTCTCCGCCACCGCGTGGGCGAGGACCGCAGCGCGCGCCAGCCAGGAGTGCGCCCGAACGCTCACGGACTGCCGTCGCGCTCCACCACCAGCACCCGCGCCGCGCCCTGCGGGTGCGCCACGTGCTCGGTGCCCTCCGGCGCATGGAACACGTCGCCGGCCTGCAGTAGCGCGGCCTGCTCGACGCCGTGCACGCGCCAGTGCATCTGCACCTGCCCGTCCAGCACCACGAACACCTCCTGGCCATCGTTGACGTGCCAGACATAGGGCTGGTCGGTCCAGTGGATGCGCACGCCGATCCCGTCCAGCAGCGCCACCGGCAGCGCCTCCCAGGCGCGGGTGCCGGTGAAGTCGCGCGCCCGCAGCACCCGCGGCGCGGCGCTCATGCCAGGCCCCGCGCGCGGCGGCTGGACTGCAGCACGTTGTCGCGCGGCAGCGGCCGCCCCGCCTGCACCGCGGCGATCCACTGCGCGGTGTCGGCGACCGCGGCGAAGTTGCTGTGGAACACCACTCCGAACACCCGGTGGATCTCCTCGGCGCTGGCCTGGCCGGCGGCGTTGGCGTACGGCAGCGCGCCGCTGGCGTCGCCCAGCACTTCCACCGCCAGCCCGCGGTGGAAGGCCTCGTACACGGTGGAGGCGTTGCAGTTGTGGGTCATGTAGCCGGCCACGGTCAGGGTGTCGATCGCCTGTGCCTGCAGCCAGTCGGCCAGGTCAGTCCCGGCGAACACGCTGGGCTTGGTCTTGCGCAGCAGCCGCGTGTGCGGCCGCGCGGCGACCTGCGGGTGCAGGTCCCAACCGGCGCTGCCGTCGGCGAATACCGGGGACTGCGCCGGCGCGGTGTGCTGCACCACCAGCACCGGCACACCGTGCGCCTGGGCCGCGTCCATCGCCTGCAGGAGGTTGGGCAACGACTGCGCCACCGGCGGATGGGCAATGGGCAGCGCGCCGTCGAAGTAGGCATTCTGGACATCGATGACCAGCAAGGCGCGGCGGGGAGAGGACATGCGGTGGCTCCGGGGCGAAGGGGCGGCCAGTGTCGGCGGGCGCCCGCGCCCCGACGAGTGGCCCGAAACACCGTTTTCGCTAAAATCGGGCCATGTCGCCGCATCGCATCGCCGTGGTCGCCTTCGACCGCATCAGCCCCTTCCACCTCGCGGTGCCCTGCCAGGTGTTCGAGGCGCGGCCCGACACCGGCCTGCCGGCCTTCGACCTGCGCGTGTGCGCCGCCGAGCCGGGCCTGCTGCGCACCGATGCCGGCTTCGCCATCCAGGTGCAGCACGGCCTGGACGCGCTGGACGGCGCCGACACGGTGATCGTGCCGTCCTGGCGCGATGCCGCCGAGCCGGCGCCGGCAGCGCTGTGCCAGGCGCTGCGCCGCGCCCATGCCGCTGGCGCGCAGGTGGTGGGCCTGTGCCTGGGCACCTTCGTGCTGGCCGACGCCGGCCTGCTCGACGGCCGCCCCGCCACCACCCACTGGGCGGCGCTGGCGCGCTTCGCGCAGCGCCACCCGCAAGTGCGGCTGCAGCCGGACGTGCTGTACGTGGACGACGGCGACGTGCTGACCTCGGCCGGCACCGTGGCCGGCATCGATTGCTGCCTGCACCTGGTCCGGCGCCGCCACGGCGCCGAGGTCGCCAACCGCATCGCCCGGCGCCTGGTGGTGGCGCCGCACCGCCAGGGCGGGCAGGCGCAGTACGTCGAACAGCCGCTGCCGGCCAATCGCCGCGACGCGCTGCTCGGCCCGACCCTGGACTGGATGCTGCAGCGGCTGGAGCAGCCGCTGCGCCTGGACGCGCTGGCGGCGCACGCGCGGATGAGCCGGCGCAGCTTCACCCGGCAGTTCCGCCAGGTGACCGGGACCACCGTGATGCAGTGGCTGGCGCACCAGCGCCTGGTCCGCGCCCAGCAGCTGCTGGAGAGCACCGACCTGGCCCTGGAGCGGATCGCCGCCAGCTGCGGCTTCGGCAGCGCCGGCGCGCTGCGCCAGCAGTTCGCGCGCGCCCTGGGCGTGCCGCCCTCGGCCTACCGCCGCGGCTTCCGTGCCGGTTGAGGCCGGCCCGCTGCGTTCCGCCGGCCGCGCCACGTCGCCCACACCGGCACCCGCTACAATCGGCGCATGCGCGTCTTCCTCCAGCAACGCCCCGACGGCAACGAGCCGCCACGCTACCTGCAGTTGACCCTGCAGCCGGACCTGTTCGGCGGCTGGGAGCTGCTGCGCGAAAGCGGCCAGATCGGCGGCCGCGCGCAGCTGCGGCGCGAACTCTACCTGCAGCAGGAAGACGCCAACGCCGCCTTCGAGAAAGCCCGCGACGCCCAGCTCAAGCGCGGCTTCCAGGTCATGTTCACCCGTGGCGCCGACGCGCCGCGCTAAGGAATCCCCCATGCTCAAGAACGACCGCCTGCTGCGCGCGCTGCGCCGCCAGCCCGTGGACCAGACCCCCGTGTGGCTGATGCGCCAGGCCGGGCGCTACCTGCCCGAGTACCGCGCCACCCGCGCCCGCGCCGGCAGCTTCCTGGCCATGGCCAAGACCCCGGAGCTGGCCTGCGAGGTGACCCTGCAGCCGCTGGCGCGGTTCCCGCTGGACGCGGCGATCCTGTTCTCGGACATCCTCACCATTCCCGATGCGATGGGCCTGGAGCTGTACTTCGTCGAAGGCGAAGGCCCCAAGTTCCGCCACCCCGTGCGCGACGCGGCGGCGATCGCCAAGCTCGGCGTGCCGGACATGGAGACCGAGCTGCGCTACGTGATGGACGCGGTGCGGGTGATCCGCCGCGAACTGGACGGCAGCGTGCCGCTGATCGGCTTCTCCGGCAGCCCCTGGACCCTGGCCTGCTACATGGTCGAGGGCGGCGGCAGCGACAACTATGCGCGGATCAAGGCGCTGGCGCTGAACGATCCGGCCGCACTGCACGCGCTGCTGTCGGTCAACACCGACGCGGTGATCGCCTACCTGGCGGCGCAGCGCGCGGCCGGCGCGCAGGCGTTGCAGGTGTTCGACACCTGGGGCGGCGTGCTGAGCCCGGCCATGTACCGCGAGTTCTCCCTGCCCTACCTGCAGCGCATCGCCCGCGAACTGGCGCGCGGCGACGGCGCCGAGCGTACCCCGCTGATCCTGTTCGGCAAGGGCAATGCGCCCTATCTGGAAGAACTGGCCGGCGCCGGCGCCGAAGGCGTAGGCGTGGACTGGACCATCGACCTGGTCGACGCCGCGCGCCGCACCGGCGGCCGCGTTGCCCTGCAGGGCAACCTGGACCCGGCGATGCTGTACGGCGCGCCGGAGGCGATCAACCGCGAAGTGCAGCGCGTGCTGCGCAGCTACGCCGACGGCAACGGCGGCTCGCTGGACGGCCACGTGTTCAACCTCGGCCACGGCCTGTCGCCGGACATGCAGCCCGAGCACGTGGGCGCGCTGGTGGAGGCGGTACAGCGACATAGCCGGCGCGCGTGAGCGCGCCGGTCACGCGTGCTTGAAATGGACTTGCGCACGCCGCGCCGCAGCTGGCGGACAATCAGCACGCCGTCGGAAAAGTAAGAGAAGAATACGAGGGAATGGGCCGACCCGCGCCTGACCCTTCGATTGCGACTGACATCATCACGCGCGGCGATCTCGGTACCCGGCCCTCGGCAGCGTGTTGCGTTGCTGCTCTTCAGTTCCCTGCCGGCCCGGCATCGAAACCTGCGCCGTTTGATGCGCAGACACTGCGCCGCTACAGTGACGCCTTCGCTAGCGCTTCATCTGTTTGCCGCCTCTGCGAGTCCCGTCTTCAACACGACAACGCCAAGAGAATACGGATGAGTGAACAACGCTTGAGCCGTTCGCGCCGGGACTTCATGCGCGTGGCGGTCACAGCCGCAGGTTTCGCGTCGCTTCCGTGGCTCACGCCGGCGCGAGCCGAAACGTCCGCCGGCAACACGTCGCCTTCTTCCGGCGGCCGAGGCGGCACCGAACGCGGCACGAAACTGATCCTGCTCGGCACCAAGGGTGGCCCCACTCCCTCCGCGTTGCGGGCGGCGCCGGCCAATGTGCTGCTGGTCGATGGACAGCCATACGTCGTGGATTGCGGCAACGGCGTCGCGCAGCAACTCACGAAAGCCGGAATCAGGCTGCCGGCGATCCGCGACATCTTCATCACGCACCACCACTCCGATCACAACGCCGATCTGCTGAACCTCGTGTTCCTCGCGTGGGCAAGCGGGCTGCAGACGCCGGTGCATCTGTATGGGCCGCCGCGTATCGGGAAGATGGTCGACGATTTCGTCGATATGAATGCCATCGACCTCGACGTGCGAACCCGCGAGGAAGGCCGTCCGCCTTTCCGTCCGCTCGTCAACGTCCACGAATTCGATGCGCCGCGCACGGTGCTGGAAAACGATCAGGTCCGCGTGAGCGCGACGCTCGTCGATCACTACACGATCAAGCCGGCATTCGCCTACCGCTTCGAAACGCGTGAGCGCACCGTCGTCTTCTCAGGCGACACCCGCTATGACGAACGTCTCGCCAGTTTCGCCAAAGGGGCCGACGTGCTCGTGCACGAAGTCATGTATCTGCCCGCCCTGGAAAAGCTGCTGAAAACGAACGACAACGCTCCCACACTGCTCGACCATCTGCTCAAGAGCCACACGACGACGGAGCAGGTCGGCAGAATCGCCGCGGCAGCAGGCGTAGGGACGCTGGTGCTGAGCCACTTCGTGCCCGGCGGCGACCCCACCATCACCGACGACATGTGGACCAAGGACGTGCGTCGGCACTTCAAGGGCAACATCGTGGTCGGCAAGGACCTCATGGAAATCTGACGGTACGCCGACGACGACGGTGCCCGGGCATCCCGTCGCGTTGACCGCCCGCGGCTGCACGACGCCGCAACGCGATGTGCGCGATCCTATTCCCCCCTCACGTTGCCCTGCGTGCCGATGTCCGCGCCCTCCTCCGATCCGATCGCCGTTCCCAACGCGCGCAGTTTCCGTCCGCTGCTGTGGCTGGTGTCGCTGGCCATCTTCATGCAGATGCTCGATGCCACCATCGTCAACACCGCGTTGCCGGCGATGGCGCGCAGCCTCGGCGAAAGCCCGCTGCAGATGCAGTCGGTGGTCTTCAGCTATGCGCTGGCGGTGGCGATGTTCATTCCCGCCTCGGGCTGGATCGCCGACCGCTACGGCACGCGCCGCACCTTCCTGACCGCGATCGTGCTGTTCACCCTCGGCTCGCTGCTGTGCGCGGCGGCGCCGCGGCTGCCGTATCTGGTGGCCGCGCGCGTGCTGCAGGGCATCGGCGGCGCGATGCTGCTGCCGGTCGGCCGGCTGGCGGTGATGCGCTCGGTATCGCGCGCGCAGTTCCTCAGCGCGATGAGCTTCATCGCCATCCCCGCGCTGATCGGGCCGCTGGTCGGGCCGACCCTGGGCGGCTGGCTGGTGCAGGTGGCGTCCTGGCACTGGGTGTTCCTGATCAACCTGCCGATCGGCGCGATCGGGTTCGCCGCCGCGCTGAAGATCATGCCGGACTTCTACGGCGAGCAGCGCACCCGCTTCGACCTGGTCGGCTACGCGATGCTGGCCTTCGGCATGGTCGCGCTGTCGCTGGCGCTGGACGGCATCTCCGAGCTGGGCCTGCGCCACGCCTTCGTGATGCTGCTGGCGATCGGCGGGCTGGCGGCACTGATCGGTTACTGGCTGCACGCGGCCAACGCGGCGGCACCGCTGTTCCCGTTGCACCTGTTCAAGGTCGTCAGCTTCCGCATCGGCATCCTCGGCAACCTGTTCTCACGCGTGGGCAGCGGCAGCATGCCGTTCCTGATCCCGCTGCTGCTGCAGGTAGGCCTGGGCATGAGCCCGATGGACGCCGGCCTGATGATGATCCCCGTGGCGCTGGCCGGCATGGCCTCCAAGCGCGCGGCGGTGAAGCTGGTGGAACGCTTCGGCTACCGCCGGGTGCTGATGACCAACACGGTGCTGGTCGGCACCGCGATGGCCAGCTTCCTGCTGTTCGACGCCGGCCAGCCGCTGGGCTGGCGGCTGCTGCAGCTGGCGCTGTTCGGCGCGGTCAACTCGCTGCAGTTCACCGTCATGAACACGGTGACCCTGCGCGACCTGGACCGCGACCAGGCCAGCGCCGGCAACAGCCTGCTGTCGATGGTGATGATGCTGGCCACCGGCTTCGGCGCCGCGGCGGCCGGCAGCCTGCTGGCGGCGTTCAACACCCACCTCGGCGATACCCACGGCGCCACCGCGGCGCTGCACGCGACCTTCGTCTGCGTCGGCGCCATCACCCTGACCTCGACGCTGATCTTCTGGCAGTTGCCGGATACCCGGCCGCATCCGAAGCAGGTGGAAGAGGTGGCGGAGTAGCCGGGATTGGGGATTGGAGATTCGTAACGGCGGCGCGTTACGGGCTGGGGCTCTCGCAGGAGCGGCTTCAGCCGCGACGGGGCATCACCGGGAACGCCCCGTCGCGGCTGAAGCCGCTCCTACGACGACGACGGCGGCGCGACGCGTGGGCTAAGGGCCACCGTCGTTGCCATCGCGCTCCCCGGCTCCTGGCACTTCGTCGACGCCCGGCTCCCCCTCCACCGCGTCGGCCAGCATCTCGCCGGTCACCGGTTTGCGCAGGAAGCCGCTGAAGCCGGCGGCGCGGGCCTGCGGTTCGGCGTCGGCGTCGGCGCGGGCGGTGACCGCGATCAGCGGCATGGCGTAGCCGAAGGCGCGCAACTGCCGCGCCAGGGCCAGGCCGTCCAGGCCCGGCAGGTCCAGATCCAGCAGCGCGATATCGAAGCTGCTCGCCGCCGCTTCGGTCAGCGCGGCCAGCGCGTGCGCGGCGTGGGTGACGTGGTGGCCGCGTGCGCGCAGCAGGCCGCCGACCACCTCGGCCACGGTCGGGTCGTCCTCGACCAGCAGGATCCGCTGCGGCGTCGCGGCGCTGCTGGAGCCGCGGGTGTCGCGCGGCGCCTGCGGCAGCGGCTCGGGCGTCCACGGCAACGGCAGTTCGACCAGGAAACGGGTGCCGGCACCGAGGCGGCTGCGCAGTTCGATGCGTCCGCCCATCGCCACCGCCAGTTCCTGGCTGATCGCCAGGCCCAGGCCGCTGCCGCCGTAGCGTGCGGCGGTACGCGGTCCGTCGGCCTGCTCGAAGCGCTGGAACAGCCGCGCCTGCTGTTCGGCATTGATGCCCGGCCCGGTATCGGCGACCTCGAAACGCACGCCCTGCTGCGGCTGCAGCGGCGCCACCCGCAACTGCACGCTGCCGTGCTCGGTGAACTTGATGGCGTTGTTGAGCAGGTTCAGCAGGATCTGCCGCACCCGCGTGGCGTCGCCGCGCGCGGTGACGTGCGGCGGCATGGCGTTGTCCAGGGCGAAGGCGAGGCCGCGGCCGCGCGCCATCGGCCCCATCATCGCTTCCAGTTCGGCGATCAGCCGGACCAGGTCGAACGGCTGCTGCTCCAGTTCCAACCGCCCGGCCTCGATCCGCGCCAGATCCAGCGCATCGTTGACCAGGCGCAGCAGGTGCGAGCCGGCGTCGCGGATCGATTCGGTGTAGCGGCGCTGCTTGGGGTCCAGCGGCGTGGCCAGCAGCAGTTCGCTCATGCCCAGCACGCCGGTCATCGGCGTGCGCACTTCGTGGCCGAGCGTGGCCAGGAAGCGGGTCTTGGCCAGCGAGGCCTGCTCGGCCACTTCCTGCTTGTGCACCGCCAGTTGCCAGGCGGCGCGCCGGCGCAGGCGGCGCCGGTACAGGTAGGCCAGCAGCCACAGCGCCAGCACCGCGAGCACCGCCAGCCCGGCCACGCCCCAGGGGCTGCGCCACCACGGCGGCAAGACGCGGAAGTGCAGCGTGATCACCTTCGACCACACCTTGTCGGCCGTACGCGCCTGCATCTCCAGGGTGTAGTGGCCCGACGGCAGCCGCGAGAACAGCCGCTCGCCGCTGGCACCCACGTCGACCCAGTCCGGGTCGTAGCCGCTGAGGCGGAAGCGGTAGGTATTGGCGTCGGTGTCGGAGAACGACAGCAGGCGTGCGACCACGTGCAGATCGCGGTCGCCTTCCTGCAGCGCGATATGGTCGGCATGCAGCAGATCCAGCCCGCGCTCGCCGCGGCGCACGCCGATGCGCTCGATCACCAGCGGCGGCTGTCGCCGCGACGGCACCACCTGCGCCGGCTCGAACAGCACCACCCCGTCCGGGGTGCCGCCGAGGATCTGCCCGCTGCGCGCCTGCACCAGGGTGCGGGCGCGGAACTCCTGGTTCGGCAGGCCGTCGTGCACGCCATAGGAGCGGATCGCCTTGCTCGCCGGATCGACCCGGATCAGCCCGCGCACGCTGCTCAGCCAGGCCACGCCACTGGCGTCGACCACCAGGCCATTCGGCGCCAGGGCCGGGAATTCCTGATCGGCATCGATGCGGTCGAGCAGGCTCAACCGGCGGCCATCCCACAGATAGCGCTCCAGTTGGCCGACGCCGGCCAGCCACACCACATTGCCGTCGCTGATCGCGAAGGTGCTCAGCGGCCGCTGCGGCGCGCCGGGCACGGGCGCGAAACGTGCCTGCGCCGGATCCCAGGCGAGCAGGCCGTGCTGCCCCAGCAGCCAGAGCTGGCCCTGCGGCCCGGGCCGCACTTCCGCCACCACCAGTTCCGCGGGCAGGCCGGCGGTTCCCGGCGCCATGGTGCGCAGCACGCGGCCGTCGAGGTCGCGCACCTGCACGCCGCCGATATCGCTGAAGATCCACGCGTGGCGGTCGCTGCTGAAGGCGATTTTCTCCACTTCCGCCGGCATCGCCGGGTCGACGGCGGCATCCTTGGCCCAGCGCCGCACCTCGCCGCTGACCGGGTCGTAGCGCAGCAGCCCGCCGAAGGTCGCCGCCCACAGCCGCCCTTGCGGATCCTCGGCGATCGCGCGCGACCAGTCGCGCCCGAACATCGCCTGCATGTGCCGATGCACGACACCGGTGCCCGGATCCAGCTTGTCCAGCACGCCACGCGTGCCGGCCAGCCACACGCCGCCATCGCGGGAGGCGGCGGTGCCGAGCACGTAGGGATTGCCCATCGACTCCGGGTCGTCCACGCGGTAGGACAGTACCGAGAACTGCTGCCAGTTCGCCGGCAGGTGCCACAGGCCGGCATTGGAACTGGCGAACCACAGGCCGCCCTCGCGGTCCTCGAAGGCCAGCGCCCAGTTCGGCTTGACCAGCCCGTGCGCGGAGTTGCTGTACAGCGGCACGTTGCGGATCACGCCGGACTCGCTCTCGCGGCCCAGCCCGTCCATGGTGTCGAACCAGCGCGTGCCGTGGCGGTCGTGGACCAGCATCGCCAGCACGCTCTCGTCGGGCACGTTGCGCCAGTACGGCTCCACCACGCTGGCATCGGCGCGCAGCAGGCGCACCCCGCCCTGGGTGGACACCCACAGGGTATCGTCGCGTTCGGGGGTCAGCCCCTGCACCTCCGGCCGCGGCAGCGCGGCGGCGTCGACGCGCTGGAAGTCGTGCCCGGTCCAGCGCGCCAGGCCACTGCGGGTCCCCACCCACAGGGTGCCGTCGGCCGTGGTCGCCAAGTGCGTGACGGTCGCCGAAGGCAGGCTGCGCGCATCGCCGGGGATCGGCATGAAGCGGCGCAGGCGGCCGTCCGGCTGCACCTGGTGCAGGCCGCCGGTGGCGGTGCCGAACCAGATGCTGCCGTCTGGCGTGGAGGCGATCGCCCACACCGTGGTGCCGCCGATCTGCGGATACGTGCTGCGATCGTAATAGCGGAACTGGCGGCGGTCGGCCGAGAGCATGCCCAGGCCGGCGCCGTCGGTCCCGAACCAGACCCGGTTCTGCGCGTCCACGTGCACGCACCAGATCTTGTTGGCATGCAGGCCGTCCTCGATCCGCCAGATGCGGTAGCCGCGTCCGTCGAAGCGGGCCAGGCCGTCGCTGCTGGCCAGCCACAGATAGCCGAGCTTGTCCTCGGCAAAGCCGTTGATGCTGTTGGACGGCAGGCCGTCGGCCACGGTCAGCTGGCGCGGCTGCGGCGTCGGCGGCACTGCCGCGCCGGCGACGGCGGACCACGCCAGCAGCAGCCATCCCAAGATCCGTCTCGACCGCATCGCCTCTGTCTCCCCCGACGGGCATCCGTCCCGCGTCACCGGTGCCATCGTCGGCGATAAGCGCCGGCGCTGGCAACCGGCCCGGCATCGGCTCAGAGCGGCGGCGGCGCGCCGTCCAGCACCGCGTCGATCGCGGCTTCCAG